>CAZBYB010000018.1:0-23278 GCA_964496225.1 uncultured Yersinia sp.
CCACCCAATTTAAATGCCAGGTGGCTTAACCGGTTGCCCGGTGTGCTCAGCCCCTGCAGGACTTGGCCATGAAAGTTCATTGTCCTGCCAAAAGCATATTGCATCAGATCAGCAGCAATATTGCTGCCTATGGAGGCAAGGGCAAGGCTATACTGGAAGTCAATTTCTACTTTTTCCCGGTCCGTTAAATGAGGCTGACTGACTATTTCGCTATAGTGCGCCAGGTGCCGCATGGCACTGATATAACCGTAAGCCTGTAATCCATTGCCAATATGATCACTGATTTTGTGCACAGCAGTGATACCGGGCAAGTGCCGCTTAAAATTTTTTATCCAAAGGCCATCCATTTGTACGGCGGTGGTGCTGGTTATTTTCTTTACTATTGTTTGTATTTTTGCGTGCAACTTTTGGGAAATCGCCTGTGTACTGACCAGGATGCTGTCCATGCTTTCCTGAACCATCAGGGTATGTTTTTTAAGAAAACATAAGGCGCGTTTGACCTGGTTATCCGCGGCCTGCCTGAGAAAATCAATCAAATATTGTGGCTCAATACGTAATTTTTCTGCCAGCTGTGCATCCCTTAAGTGGGCCACGGTAAGGGGTTGATTATCGACCATCCCCCCCATGAGCGCCAGTTCAAGTGGGTGCATTTTAATACCATGAAGCACGATTTCTGGTTCCTGGTACATGCGTTGCTGTTCACTGTGAAAATCCCTGACCAGAGTGTGCAGTTCATTGAATACCGGCAGCGCCTGTTCGGCCTGCTGGAGGTTTACCCTGTAATGCTTGACCTCCATTGTTTCTGGTTGCTTTTGTTTCCAGATCGCCAGTGTCTGAAAAAAAGCGTGCCGGGCATGATTCCCCTTTAATGTTAATACCCCTGCATCAGGGTCGTAGATAGCAAAGTGATTCTCCTGAGGTTTGATACTGACTGCCAGTATGTTGCTGCCAGCCTGCAGTATATAATGACCGTCCGGTTGAATATCCCCGACCTGTGTGAGCAACACGCCTTCTGCTGATCCTGTTTTTAATCGGGTAAAGAGAAAACGAAAGTCGTTGACCTGCTGCTCATCTTGCGCAGAAAGGCTACCGGAAAGCAGTTGTTCATTAATTTTGCTGTAATTGTCTGTTGCATCCAGTAAATACTGGCCATTTTTTGGATGCTGTTGATGCATGTGCAACCAGGCAAGACTTAAGGCTATTCCTCCTGCAGGATTGTTAAGGTATAAACCATGGACAGAAGGATGAAAACTTACCTGAGCATCCGTATGCTGCAGGGCGACAGCATTACCCATTATACTGAAATCCTGAATGCGTTTGTCCTGAACCCGCAGCCAGATCTGGCTTTTCTCCAGTGCCTCATGCCCCTTTAAATCCGTTAATTCAGCACAGATATCTGGCAGCTGTAGCAGTTGCGTAATTTGCCGGTGCCAATCCTGGAAACGCGCTTTGTCTCCTGAGACCCGCTTTAGTTTTTCCTCATCCAGTTCACCGCTGTTCGTAGGGAAAAATTCACTGAGTAAGGCACGTTGTTGCGCATCCAGCATACTGATCTGCTCAGGGATAAGCCATAACCCTGTCATGATGACACTTGCTCTGTGCAGGCGGGTGGACATATCCATTTGCCGTCCTGCCCTTATTTTTTCTGGCACTTCAGGGATATCTTCACGGACACGATTTATACGTAATGCATTATCTTTATAGATAAAAAATAGTTTATCTACTTTCTGTATGGCGCCGTTTTTATCCGCGCTGACTTTCCTGCCCTGCTCATTCACCTTCAGTAATTCAGCACGGGCAGACAATGTTACCGGCATACCCTTTGTTTGTAAGGCCATTGTAAGATACGCCGCAAAACTGTCTTGCGGCGTGCGATGAGAGGTCAGCGCACAGCCCACCAGGCTGATGTACTCCGGTATCTTCCCGGTGATGGTTGACAGAATTTTCAGGTTAGTGGCTAGTAACTTCGGTGTCTGCCCCCCCATGGATAGAGGGTTTTTCCGGTTTGTTTCTCCTGCATGATGGCGGCTGTGGCCTACAAGCTGCCAGCGTACCCGAGCATGTTGAACCCTGGACATTTCTTTCTTCAACAGCAACGTGGACTCACCAATAGACAGGGCCTGCCATTGACCCTCTGTTCCCCTTACCAGCACCCGATAATCCCCTGCAGCATCCATCTGTACCAGAATACTGCCTATGGGACGCTTGACAGCCAGTGCTGCGGCAGCGTCTCTGACGATATCGTCATCCTCTAACTGCAGGATAAGCTGTTTTTCATAGTGCGTTTCACTATCGATATGGCTTTTAATCGCATATGACGGCAATCGCCATTGTTCCACATCACTGTTGTGTACGGGTGAAGCCTTCCCTGCAAGGTGACCTGGCGCTGCCACCCCGGCGGTATTCCCACGCCATGCCAGAGGAATAATTTCGCTGATGGTATTCGCAAAATATTTTCTGCCGTAATCCATCATCATCCCGGACAGTATGGCAGTGCAGGCAAACATACCTCCACGCCCTTGCAGGCGATTCTGCCAGTCCTGCAGACGTCCGTTATTACCGTCCAGCTGTAAAATGACCAGATCATGTTTATGGGCCATGGACAGTAATGCCGAGGCATATTCTCTTAACACATGCGGTGAATCGGGCTCTGTGCCAAAAATATAACTGGAAGAGTAGTAAGTAAAGATCATGGCCAGTGAAAGCAAGGTCTCTGCCTGTACCCGAACAGACATTTTTTTTATGGCAAAAATTTCCATTATCTTTTCATAATGACTTTCACTGATGAGACGCCAGGTTTGTTCCTGTTCTGCTTTTGCTACCAGTACGCTGTCGAACATTTCTGCCAGTATCTGCTGGTTATCGGGATCAACTAATTTTCTGTCCATGGTCGCGCCTTTCAGGGCATCCACAAAAATCTGATGATAATGACCCAAGCTAAATTCATTTAACAGGCTGATAAGGTTCTTCTGTCTGTGCACGGCGTTATAGGGGGCAGAGAAAAGTGTAAAATGTTCCACGAACAATAATCTGAGTGCCCCATTGTGCTGGCCAACGGGTGTGCCACTGCCTTGTTGCAGGTAGTGAGTAAAGTGATCCCATGTTGTTTCCTCACCCCCCATCAGCATAGCGGACAGTTGATTTTCCGATACCAGCATGGTTCTCCTTTCTTCTGGATCCTGCTGTGTTACCTCACTACCAGCGGTTAAAATATAATTGCTGGCATGCGCATCCTTCCAGTCAGGAGAGCCGGTATAATTACCAAAATAATAATCCGAGTGGGTATATAGCTTAATGCGTTCCAGTGTCAGGTAGCGCGCGTACACATCCTGCGCCAGTTGCCTGACATCGTCATCACCTGAAGTGCGGCTGTTAAGAATAAGCTGTATAAAAAAGCCGTTGTACTGCAACACAAATTTTTCAAAATCTGGGCGCCTCTGTACCCAGTGCAGCAGGCTTTTGCAAACCAGGATTTTTTTTGTCTGCCAGGGTTCCATGTTTGCCAGTGTAGCAATGGGTTGAATGGCGTGCCTTTCCAGAAAATGGGCCAGGGTCACGTCTGCCATATAATCTGGATACACGACATCCATCAGGCTCTGTCTGAAAGGTTGCAAGTCCAGTTCAAATCGATCAATGGCTGTCAGTAATTTCCGCATCAGCTTGACTTTGAGCTCAGTAAAACGGACATCGATACTGTTGATGGCCGTGATCAGGCTGCGCCCATTGGCAGCATGGTTTAAATAATGGTCCAGTGTCTCTGTATCCCATATTGCGGGAAGAAACGGTTTTATTCTGGCAGCGGTCAGATCAGCCCCACTGAGGTCAGCACCAATCAGCTCAATATCAATCAGCTCAGCACCTTTGAGACTAGCCTGACTGAGGTCAGTATCTTTGAAACTGGCTCCTTCAAGATCAGCACCTGTGAGGTCAGCCCCTCTGAGCCGGGCATGCCCTAAGTCAGCATTTATGAAATAGGCATGCCTGAGGTTAGTGCCCGTAAGGTCAGCACGCCTGAGGTTAGCTTCCGTGAAATCAGCCTCCTTGAGGTAGCTTCCGGTAAAATCAGCATGCATTAAATCAGCATGCTTGAGATCCGCACCTTTGAGGTTAGCACCCTTTAAGAGGGCATACCTGAAGATGGCATAACTGAGATTAGCCTGCTTGAGGTCAGCATTCGTGAAATTAGCGCGCCTGAGATCAGTATCCATGAAATTAGCGCTTCTGAGGTCAGCCCCCGTGAAGTTAACGTGCCTGAGATCAGCTTCCGTGAAGTCAGCCTCTGTGAAGTTAACATGCCTGAAATCAATACCTGTGAGGTGAGTACGCCTGAGATCAATACCTTTGAGAGCAACACGGTGCCAGTCAGTACTTCTGAGTAACTCTTTTAATCTGTGCTCTGATGCCTTTTTATCACAGGGCAAACCATAGCGTTCCGCATGACGCCATCTGTCCAGCTGAAGACGTGCTATCAACGTTGCCAACGTCGTACTGGTAATGGATTTTTCCTGGCCACGCCATCTGACAGTGATATCAACGTGCTTTGGCTTTTTTCCCTCCAGAGTGAACGCTTCCTCATCCAGCATGACAGTTACCCTTTCTGGCGTTCCCTCTGTCGCAGTCTGCGCCCGTAGCCGGTGGTACTCTTCAATAATATTCCCTGTGAGGACTCTGAAACGCTGCTGCTTTAAGGGCCTTAGCTGTTGAATGCTGGCCGCTCTTAATGCGTCAGAAAAGACATCAAAGTCATCTTTCCATGCATTTTTGCCAGCCTGAATGATTTTCCTGATATGATTAGGATTAACAGGCATTATATCCTCCCGCCCGGTTGGTCTGGTACCTGTCATCTCATCGGACATAATGCAGGTTATGGCCTTCCTGACCAGTTTATGTCGCACCAGGATCAATAAATTAATCGAACAATGAGATAATGTGTTCATCAAACACATGACGTTGAATCAGTGCAATTTATGTCCGGTAGGCCACCGCTTTTTTACACTTTAAGAATATATTATTTTTCTAAATGATGCCCTGGGCAGTTGAAATGAACTGATACACCTGTTACGCAAAGGATAGTAGTCAGTATTCTTGAAGGGGATGTTCTGTCTCCGGAAGGGTTGTTTTATCAACGGGAAGCCTGAAAAATAGCTAGACCAAACCTGCCTGCCCCATCGATGTTAATACGATGGAGCCAAAAATTCAGATATACAACCCAAAGGCGTGTTTATTTCTGATTCACTGAACCGAATTAAAGCGTGAAAACATCATGCTGTTGTTAGGCGGATTGAATTCACTGTTATTACCTGGAGTGTTGGTATCACTATCACTGGCGTAATAATTTTCTATAAACCTCTCGAAGTGAACAGGAAAATCCTCGTTGGCCTGAGCATAGGAACCATGGAATATATTACCAACGCTGTGCTGCAGTGGATCTGTGGTCGGATCTTCGTAACGCACGATTTTAACTAAATGCGCTCCGTTTTGTGGTGAAGATGCATGGCGGTATTTTTCCACTGCATCGCAAAGCCCACAGGGGGGCTTTGAACCTGACAGGTACACAGGCATAGGTATTACAGGTTTATCTTGTTGTAAAGTGCCCATATATTCAGTGTATAGCTTTTTCTGGTTAGCCTGTATATATTCAATCACTCTCTTTTCTGCATGTACCCCACCAGCGCTCCCCACAGGCAAAGGGGCTATCTTTATGTTCTGGTTTTCGTTTTTCAAAGCAGTACGCAGGTTTTTAAGGAAGAATGTAGTTTGCTCGATTTCTGTTGTATCACATCCTCTTGTTGCATTTCTTAAAAAGGTTTTGAATTCCGCGTCGTTAGTGACAAATCCGTATAGTTTTTCTGAATGCCGTGCCTGCTGTAAGTATTTGATGTTTGCTATTTTATCCCCTGTTATTTTTACTGGCGGTGGATTGAATCGTTTTTGAAAAAAATCAGTGAGCATCGTAATCATATGACTGTCATCTTGCGCATTACTGCCAATAATCAGCTCCGTGCCCACGAGCCCTGACTGAATTTCAGGAGTCTGTTGTCGTTCGTCCGATCTGCCACTATTCAGCATAAGCAATGTTGAGGCTATCCACCGTTGTACCTGTATCACTGTGGCACACCCTTTATAGGTAATTTCCGTATCGACCGGCAGTGCTATTTGCATTTTTTTATTTATTGTTTGAAGAAGTTCATCTTTATTTATCTGGTTGTTAACCTTAAGCCGTTTGTTAGTTTCCGCCAATGCACCCTCTCCGACCTGATGAATGGCTGCTGATTGGAAAAAGCCAGGTGCTTCTGGTGGAGGTAGACTATATTCCCGCAGTACCGGTCTATGGATGGCAACAGAAGACGCAGAAGCTATGGGGGCATTTGTTTGAGTAACCTTGGTAGCATTGCCGGAATGAGAAGATTTTTTATTCTTACCGCCACCGGCGAGCCCACCATCATCCCGGTGTACATATCGATTAAACGTATCAAAATCAACTTTATTACATATCTGACAACCCGTTTCAGGGTCAATAACCCTCCATACCCCGTTTTCTCCTGCCGCTTTTTTCAGGGCAACAACGGCGTGCACATCATGGATGCGCACGCGGGCAATAGTCAGTGAATCACCGGTTACAGGATGTTTCCACTGCCGTGTTTCACCCTCAGTAATACTTTTCAGGGACGGCGGGATATCTTTGGTTAATGAGTGCAGCAATTCATAATGAGGACAATACGTCGTCATGTGTTCAAAATCAGGGATTTTGTTGATGGATTGAGCGCAAGACAGCGTTTCTCTACGAGAGAGGGTTTCAGTTGAGCTGTCTGAAATACAGCGATTTTCTTTATTATGAACTGCTGAATTTTCTGATGGAGATTGCAATTTTTTTGTTTCCCCAACAGATAATTTTATGAATTTAAAGTTAGTAGCAGCTGATAAATCGGTGTTCTTTCTTTTTTTTGTATTTTGGTCGTTTATTGATAAGGGTGATGTATTATCTGCTTCCGTAATAGAATGTTGTGAATATAGTGATGTCATGCTGTGACATGAATTTTTCACCCCTTTAATTTCCTGCAGTTCCAGCGTTTTTTCTGTGACAGGAACATTACTGGCATCTCTGCAGGAAGTAGCGGAACTATGATGTGTATTGCCTATGGCCGGCATTTAATTAATGACCTTTTATTTTAACCTTTTGTTTAAATTAATATTATGGATACCAGTAATAGTTATGAGTTAACAGCTATCATAGGATTTTTTAAACAATACGTTATGATTGACAGGATTAGCATAATTATTTTTTCAAAACAGAAATATAGTTTAAAAAAAACGATAATATATATTTCTTTTTAAAAGCAGGAACAGGTTATTTTATCTGGTATTTTACTGCTACCATTTAACGCTCATCTTATTAAAAGTAGATTTAATATCCATGGTCAGGATCATGGGTGAGAAGCAGACGCATAATGTGATATACCGTACTAATGTGTATACTGTGGGTATTTTTTTCATTAAGTCATTAAATATCATTATGGTCCAAGGTACGCTCTATATTGTTTCTGCCCCCAGCGGAGCAGGGAAATCAAGCCTGATTCAGGCGTTGTTAAAAACACAACCTCTGTACGATACACAGCTTTCTATTTCCCACACAACCCGTAAAAAACGTTCTGGTGAGGTTGACGGGGAGCATTATTTCTTCATTTCTGAAAAAGAATTTCTTCAGATGATTAAGAATGATTGTTTTCTCGAGCATGCCAGAGTATTTGGAAATTATTACGGTACCTCACGTGACGCTGTTGAGAAAATCTTGTCAACGGGTGTGGATGTTTTCCTGGACATTGACTGGCAGGGCGCACAGCAAATCCGTGACAAAATGCCGCGGGCACGCACTATCTTTATGTTACCCCCTTCCAGGGAGGAGCTGTATCGTCGTTTACGCGGCCGTGGTCAGGATAGCGAAGAGGTGATTGCCAGACGCATGGAGCAGGCTGTCGCTGAAATGAATCACTACGCAGAATATGATTATTTAATAGTCAATGATGATTTCAATCTGGCACTGTCTGATCTAAAAGCCATTATTCGTGTAGAACGTTTGCGTCTGTGGCGTCAACAACAGCGACATGAAACTTTAATCGGCAAATTATTGGCAGACTGAGCAGAGTTTCAGTATGATGAAGGATCATTTCGTCAGCTATGGAGTAACAGGATTATGGCACGTGTAACGGTTCAGGATGCTGTAGAAAAAATTGGCAATCGGTTCGATCTGGTATTGGTTGCTGCCCGTCGGGCACGTCAGCTTCAGTCTGGTAATAAAGATGCCTTAGTGCCTGAAGAAAATGATAAGGTGACCGTCATCGCCCTGCGTGAGATAGAAGAAAGCTTGATTACTGGCCATATTCTTGATGCTCGTGAACGTCAGGAGCACAGGGAAGAACAGGAAGGCCTCTATCGTAATTCAACCAGTCACTCTTATTAAAGATCGTCGTTATGGAGCGGTGAATCTGTTTTGTACTTGTTTGAAAGCTTGAATCTACTGATTCAGCGTTACCTACCAGAAGAGCAGATTAAGCGCCTCAGGCAAGCTTACCTTGTTGCACGTGATGCTCATGATGGGCAGACGCGTTCCAGCGGTGAACCCTATATTACTCATCCTGTTGCGGTAGCCTGTATTCTGGCGGAAATGCGACTCGATTGTGAAACTCTGATGGCGGCGCTTCTGCACGATGTTATCGAAGACACAGCGGCTACGTATCAGGATATGGAACAGTTGTTCGGGAAAAATGTCGCAGAGCTGGTTGAAGGTGTCTCCAAACTTGATAAGCTCACATTCAGGGATAAAAAAGAAGCGCAGGCAGAGAACTTCCGAAAAATGATCATGGCCATGGTGCAGGATATTCGGGTCATCTTGATTAAGCTTGCTGATCGTACTCATAATATGCGCACTCTGGGTGCATTACGGCATGAAAAGCGCCGACGTATCGCCCGTGAGACACTTGAAATATATAGCCCTCTGGCCCATCGTTTGGGTATCCATCATTTAAAAACCGAACTGGAAGAGCTGGGTTTTGAAGCCTTATACCCCAACCGTTGTCGCGTTATTAAAGAAGTTGTCAAGGCCGCGCGCGGTAATCGTAAGGAAATGATCCAAAAAATTCTCTGTGAAATTGAAGGGAGACTGACAGAAGCAGATATTACCTGTCGTGTCAGTGGGCGTGAAAAACACTTGTATTCTATTTATCGCAAGATGCACCTGAAAGAACAGCGCTTCCATTCCATTATGGATATCTATGCTTTTCGCGTTATTGTCAAAGAAGTGGATACCTGTTACAGGGTACTGGGCCAGGTGCACAGTTTGTATAAACCCCGTCCCGGGAGAATGAAAGACTATATTGCCATCCCTAAAGCGAATGGCTATCAATCCTTGCATACATCACTGATTGGCCCCCATGGCGTTCCTGTTGAGGTACAGATTCGTACTGAAGATATGGACCAGATGGCAGAAATGGGTGTGGCGGCGCACTGGGCGTATAAAACACAAGGTGAATCCGGTACTATGGCTCAGATTCGAGCCCAACGCTGGATGCAAAGTTTGCTGGAATTGCAGCAAAGTGCAGGCAATTCATTTGAATTTATCGAAAGTGTTAAATCTGATTTATTCCCGGATGAAATTTATGTATTTACCCCGGAAGGGCGCATAGTCGAGCTTCCTGCTGATGCCACACCTGTTGATTTTGCCTACGCAGTACATACTGATATTGGCCATGCCTGTGTGGGGGCACGTGTTGATCGCCAGCCTTACTCACTTTCTCAGACCCTGTACAGCGGACAGACAGTAGAGATAATTACCGCGCCGGGAGCAAGACCTAACGCGGCCTGGTTGAATTTTGTTGTGAGTTCAAAGGCTCGGGCCAAAATTCGTCAGTTGTTGAAAAATCTTAAACGTGATGAATCGATCAACCTGGGTCGTCGTTTACTGAATCATGCTCTCGGCCATGGCCGTAAGATAGTCGATATTTCCCCTGAGCGTATTCAGCATCAGTTAACGCGCATGAAACTCACATCGATGGATGACTTACTGGCAGAAATTGGTTTAGGTAATACGATGAGTTTGGTTGTGGCTAAGAACCTGTTAGGAGATCCCAGGAATACGACCACCTTCAGTACGACACGTAAATTACCTATTAAAAATGCAGAGGGTGTTTTGCTCACTTTTGCCAAATGTTGTCGTCCTATTCCAAGGGATCCCATTATTGCCCATATCAGCCCCGGTAAAGGATTAGTGATACATCATGAAGCCTGTCGGAATATTCGTGGTTATCAGAAAGAGCCAGAAAAATTTATGGCTGTTGTGTGGGATAAGAGAATTGAACAGGAGTTTATTGCAGAAATCAAAGTAGATATGTTCAATCAACAGGGTGTACTGGCAAATCTGACTGCAGCCATTAATTCAGCGGGTTCAAATATTCATGGCATGAATACAGAAGAAAAATATGGCCGCATATACAGTGCCTTCATTCGTCTGACCACGCGCGATCGTGTTCATCTTGCCAATATCATGCGTAAGATTCGTATCATGCCCGATGTGGTTAAAGTAAGCCGTAACCGCAACTAAGGGATGCATGCTTGGAATCTGGTTTTGACACCAATCAGTGCGGGCATCGTTATCTCGCCATGCCCGTCTCAGGAAGCACAGTGCATGAAATTCAGCGTAATCATTACTGCCATACTGTTGCTATTGTTGATGGGCTGCAAACATGTTGTACCGTCGTTGCCCGTCAGTCACTGTGAGGTATTCAGTGCCCGGGAAGTTGCTCAGCAGTTTTATAATTTACGCCTGAATGTTGACGACGGTGGACTGCCTGACGAGCAGCAGCTGCAAATGTATCGTCCTTATTTCAGCGCAGCGCTATATCACGCTTTACAGCAGGCACAAAAAGAACAATGGGCAAATAGGGTTGCTTATCCGGATGACAAACCTGATTTTATCGATGGCGATCTGTTTTCCAGTCTGTTTGAAGGCATATCTCAGGCCCAGGTACAGGAAGCATTGACAAAAACATCATACACTCTGATTTTGCCGGTCAGATTAAGCTACCAGCAAAAGGGAAGTGAAGCGGCCCATTGGCAGGACAGCGTCGTGATGTTAAAAAGCGGTCAGTGCTGGAAAATCGATGATATTCATTACGGCGGAAATTGGGATTTTGCTCCGAGAGGATCCTTACGCGCCCTATTGGCAAAAAGGGACGATTAGATCGCTTACGATAGAAAGGGATACCCCGCCGAACGGCATTAATATGCCAAAATGGCAGAGCATCAATATATAGCCTACTATTTAGCAGGGTGTTAATTTATCTGCACGGATATTCAATATCAGCTATGCATTATTAACATGACATGTCCATATAACCAACTAAACAGGATATTTTCTATGCGCAAGCCACTCAACGTGATAGTAATAACCTCATTCTGTCTTGTGTTAAACCTCATATCATTTTCAAGTAGAGCACTGGTGACCAGTACAAGTAGTGATTGTGCTAAAAAATTCTATAATAAATTTCTGGCTATCCAGCAGAACGTTGGCGGTACCGCAGGAAAATCTTATTATAACAAGCAAGTTAGTATTTATAATGCAACTACCTCACTTCCCCGCGCTCTCAGTTCTTTGTCCACTGATATCGTTGGATTACTAGCATCTGCATCATCTTCTTTGAAGACAGATGTAGACTTGAGTAAGCTAGCGAACTACGGGATAAATGTAAGCACTGCTAGTGGACCAGTAAAGGCAGATTTTAGCCTGATAAGTAACGGATTAGATTCGATTACTAATAGCATAAACGCGTGCAAGAATGATAGTAGTTGCAATAGCTGGTTATCTAACAACACGTATCTGACAATGGATTTTCCTGACAATAAGGGAAAATTGAATACTTATATATCTCAACTGTCGTCGTCATCACCCCCTTCATGCCCTTATTAATAAAGCATGAAATAGGACGCTCCCGCCGAACGGCATGCCAGATGGTGCACAATGACGGTGAGCACTGTTTTTAGCATATGTATTGTCCCAGCGTTGTATTATTATCCCCTGTCACTTAATGTTATCCACTGATGGCAAGAGCAGGGGGCATCTTTTGTTGTCAGTATTAATAAGCCTACCTGGATGAGATACTGCACATTCAAAACCCTCTGTATTCATCGTTATCTTTCTGATACCCCTTGATCTGTGACGGAGTCATGCATGAAAAATCCTCTGCTGGATGCCATATCCTTGCGTACTCTTGCGGGTGTTGGTATACGTCAGGCAGAAAAACTGGCCAAAATGGGTCTGATGACGGTACAGGATCTGTTATTACATCTGCCCCGGCGTTATGAAGACCGCACCCACCTGTACCGTATCTGCGATCTTTTGCCGGGTACGACGGTTACGGTCAGCGGTGAGATATTCGGTTCTACCGTCAGCATCGGTCGCCGACGGATACTGACCTGCCAGATGGGCGATGGTAGCGGTACACTGATGTTGCGGTTTTTTAACTTTAATACCGGGATGAAAAACAACCTGGTGGCCGGTAGACAAATACTCGCCTGGGGTGAGGTAAAACCCGGTAAAATAGGGTTGGAGATGATGCATCCTGAATATCGGGTTTATCACAGTAGCGGCGACATGAAATTAGAACAGACACTCACGCCCGTATATCCCACCATTGACGGTGTCCGTCAGGTGATGCTGCGTAAACTGATTGATCAGGCCCTGATTTTACTGGATAGCGAAACCCCAGATGAGTTATTACCCCCGGAACTCAGCGAAGCATTCATGAGCATGGCACAAGCGATGCACATATTGCATCATCCTCCTTCTGATGTGGCACTGGCGGATTTAGCGCAGGGCAAACATCCTGCACAACGCCGCCTGATTATGGAGGAATTGCTGGCACATACATTAAGTATGTTAACAGCCCGTGCCAGAATAAAGCACTACGCGGCGTGGCCCTTTCAGCCCGCTGAACAATTAAAGCAAACGTTATTATCAGGGCTACCGTTTAAACCTACGTGTGCGCAGGAGCGCGTGCTAAGGGAAATCGAGCAGGATCTGGCTAAAGATATCCCTATGATGCGTCTTGTTCAGGGAGATGTGGGTTCAGGTAAAACCCTGGTAGCCGCGCTGGCTGCATTGACGGTGATGGCACAGGGCCGGCAGGTGGCCTTAATGGCACCCACTGAATTACTGGCCGAACAACATGTCAGCACGTTACGGCAATGGTTTGCACCCGCTGGTCTGGAAGTGGGTTGGCTGGCAGGTAAACAAAAAGGAGCGGTGCGACTCAGGCAGCAACAAGCGATAGCGAACGGGGATATTTTGATGGTGGTGGGGACTCATGCCCTTTTTCAGCAATCGATTCAGTTTCCGGCCCTGTCCCTGATCATTATTGATGAACAGCATCGCTTTGGTGTACACCAGCGACTTGCTTTATGGGAAAAGGGCCGCAAGCAGGGCTGGTATCCACATCAATTGATTATGACGGCAACACCCATTCCCCGGACTCTGGCGATGATGGCTTATGCAGATTTAGATACCTCGGTGATTGACGAATTACCACCCGGAAGGCTGCCTGTCAGTACGGTTGCCATTGCAGATTCCCGTCGTAATGAAATCATTCAGCGCGTCAAAAACGCGTGTCTGGAGGAAGATCGGCAGGTTTACTGGTTGTGTACCTTAATTGAAGAATCGGAATTACTGGAAGCTCAGGCTGCACAAGTCACCTGGGAAGAGCTGAAAGTGGCCCTACCAGAGATGAATGTGGGTTTGATCCATGGCCGGATGAAAGCAGAGGAAAAACAAGCCACCATGCAGGCCTTTAAACAGGGTAAGCTGCAGTTACTGGTTGTTACCACGGTGATTGAAGTGGGTGTTGACGTGCCCAATGCCAGTCTGATGATTATTGAGAACCCTGAGCGTCTTGGGCTGGCTCAACTACACCAGCTGCGCGGTCGTATCGGGAGGGGGACGAAAGCTTCACACTGTGTATTGCTGTATAAAACACCACTGAGCAAAGCAGCACAAATGCGGCTTCAGGTATTGCGTGAAACATCTGACGGCTTTGCTATTGCCGAGCGTGATCTGGAAATACGCGGCCCGGGCGAACTGTTGGGTATCCGTCAAACGGGTAATGCCGAGCTGAAAGTTGCTGATCTGCTGCGTGATCAGGCTATGATCCCTGAGGTACAACGTGCTGCACTGCATATTCAGCAGCATTACCCTGTGCAGGCACAAGCATTGATTGAACGCTGGTTGCCCAAACAGACTGAGTACACCAATGTATGACAACCTCATATGCGGTACTGATGCCTTCCAGTTCCACATACTACCCGGATATCGCACGAGTCAATGCGTACTAAACCATAAATAAAAATGTATCCCCCTGCATCAAAATAAAAGTTTGAGTTGTGTTTCTGAAATTCACGACAGGATTCTGGATTTATCGTATTGCTTACATAAATATCAAGGGATGGTGAAACATAATGGGTTAAAAAATTGAGGCAACAGGGCGTGGGGTTAATCGAACTGCTGGTTGTTGTACTGCTGGCTGGAATACTGGCGTTTTTCAGTATCAGTAGCTGGTATAGCTATCAACAGGCTATCAAGCTTGAAACCACCGCTCAACAGCTCCTGGCTTTTTTAACCCGGCTTCAGGCGGAGGCTAACTGGTATAACAAAGAGATTTCACTGTGGGTTAGACGGCATCCATGGTGCCTTGGTCGTAGTGAGCTGGCACAGCAGTGTGAAATTCAGAGTACCGGAATATTCATACCGCCCTATGCAGGTATTGTATTGTCTGAATTTAATTTTAAAGAGATGACATTCTATGGGTTGCGTAATACAGCAACACCTGGTCATATTCAGCTCACTAATGCATCAGGAAAAATCCGTGCCGTGCTGACGGGACAAGGGCGGCTCAGGCTGTGCAGTGAACATCGGCAGCATAGGGGGATTCCAGCATGTCAGTGATCAAACCCAACTTCGCCTTATACTCGTTTCCCTGCAGCGAGTTTTACAAGCGGTTCCATACAATACACCTTGTTAAAAAATATAAAGGGCAACATGGATTTAGCTTACTGGAATTTATACTGGCCCTGAGCGTTGGCAGTTTCATCATGTTAAGTGTTGCACAGACCTATCCTCTATTGCAGCGTCATGTGAATGTATTGTACCAGAATTACAGATTGGAACAGGTCATGGGTCAGGTGATGTTTGCCATTCAAAAAGATTTACGTCGTACGGGTTTTTGTAATGGTGTATGCCATGGGCAGGCGATGACTCTTGCCCATAAACAGGGTGAACCCGGTGATTCCTGCATTATTGTTGCCTATGATCTGAATCGTAATGGTCAATGGGAAGCAGCAGATCATGTACGGGCCTCTGAATATTTTGGTTATCGACTGCATCGGGGCGCTCTGGAAAGAGCGCGAGGTGTTGCAAATTGCCAGGAAGGATACTGGAATAACCTCCTGGATCCGCAGGAAATTGTCGTCACACATTTCAGGGTAAAACGGCAACTCTCCGTGATGACTGGAAAAAGCCTGTTTTTATTACAACTGGCAGGGCACTGGAAAAAACACACAGCAATACGTCGGCAGATCAGTATTGTGTTCAGTGGTTACAATTTATGAATGCCAGGCATCAGAGAGGTAATAGCGTTTTAGTTTTGGTTATTATCGTATTATTTTTAGGGTTATTATTACTTAATTCTCTGGATCGTCAGTTAGATATTCTGTTATTAATGGCCGGTGATGAACGTCGTTATTTACGGGCTTATAATCAGGCGATTTCTTCGCTGAATTGGGGAATTAACCGTACATGGAATCTTCCACTCCCTTTTTTTTATCATTCAACCCGATCTCGTACCATCTTATCCTGGCACTGTGAAGAACAACCTGCTGACGGACTTAAAGCGTGTATCAAGCCGGCGATGGTGCCGGGTGTTTTTGTGATAAAAGGAGAAAGCCCGTCTTTTACCGGCCAATCTCCGGTGATGCTGTATCAACGAGTAGCACCTGAAAATCAGCTTTTTTATTCAGGTGAAAATAATAAACTGATGGCGATAAAGCGGGGTATGTTGGATTTTTGTCCTGAGAGAAATGATAAATTTTGCGCGGAATGAATGGATGCAACGAATGCAAATCATCACTGCGCGAAAAACCAGAGTGTACAAAAAAACTCATAAGGATTTGAGTATGGTACTAACAACGCATGGGTTCTTTTGCATCAGTTCTTTCACAGTCGCGTTTTGTAAGAGATCTAATGCCTCTGTAGCAAAACCTGGTTCCTTGCATGTGCAACAGGGTTTCTTTTTATTGGAAATCATGATTGCCGTGCTGCTCTTTTCTGTTTCGTTGTTGGGGCTATCACAATATCATCATGTGTTATTACAGACATTTCATTACCACTGGCAGGAAAGGCTGGCATGGTCACTGGCTCACCAGTATCTGGATATCTTTTTTATCAACCATTCAATAAATGCTGATGTGATCACACTTCAATCTGGCTGGCAGCAAAAAATCACCTCAGGTGAAGTTCATGCTTATTGTCGACAAATCATTGCTGTGGTGATCACGCCACAAAATCAACAGGCTGAACTGAGTCGCTGGCATTGCTCATGATGGCCGTACATTTATTCACTGCCTTTGAGCATCTGACGGGTGCAATGTGCACGGGTTGGAACATTGGTCAAACAAACTTGCAGACTGGGTAACGGAGCTTTTGTGTGGGAAAAGCAAACGTGTAGCGCCCTGTGCGCCAGGCTGAATAAGTTTTTCAGAATTGCCCGGGGGGTTATGCCGCAGAAAGAAAAGCGTGAATGCTAAAACTACAATGGTTTTCATGCAATTGCTTATATCAGATGGTCATTCCCTACTTTAGCGTAGTATGCTGAGTACAAAATTTTGTCTGGGGATCCATCTGGATAATATTGCGCTAATTGGTATCGATTCGGGTAAAAATTATTCCCATATCCATTGTCAGGATTGCCTGGGAAAAACAGTTTTTCGTAAAAATTCACCCGGCAAAAGCTGCTTGAATTTCCAGGTACATGCCTGGCTACAACTGTCATGATGGAAGCCTGTGGTGGTTCACTTCATGGTTCGCAGGCTGGAAGCGCCGGACCACACACCAAAACTTATCTCTTCGCAATTCGTACGCCCGTTCGTCAAAACGAATAAAAATGATTTTGTTGATGCAGAGGCAAGCTGTAAAGCCGCATCCCAGCCATCCATGCGGTTTGTTCAGCCCGTACGGCGCCTTACACCGAGTAAGAGAATCGCTGGTCAGGGATAAGGTTCATGCTTTCCTGCTGGAATTTGGCGTCTTAAAATAGCACGTGACGACGATGTTACAGGACGCGTTTACTGATAATTCCCTGTATCGGCCTCCTGACTGTAAGCTTGCTGTCCACTCAACTTGGCGCCAGAAAATAGTATGGTAACAGCCGATATTTTGCGGTCTTAGGGCCTTGTACTACGAGAGTACAGCACGAGAGGACGAATCATTTTGTTGGGCATAGCAAACGGGGTAATAAAAAAGTTACGGGCATTGCTAGTACAGTGCGCCAGAGTTTTTCTGAGATACTGGAATACCAGTCAGGGAAATTGGTGAGAGAGTTATTACTTTGCGAAAATAACTTCGTAGTGACCTGTTCCCTGGAAAATAAGCAGGAAAGAATTTTTTGGGCTTTGGTACATAAGACTTTTGAACGCTAACAGGCAGATAACATTTTAATTGTAACAGACTGATTTTTTAAGAGTGACTTATCTGATTTTGTAAATACTGATTATTAATAACCAAACGGCTTGGCAAAGGACCTGCGGTTAGGACTATCCATTAAAGGACGCTCAATTTTACGGTCTGTCAGGCGGGAGTGCATTGACGGTCCATGCGGCCCTAAACGCTGAGAGATAGATCCAAGCAAGCCAATAACACCTTCCATCTGCGGTATCGGTATTGCAAGAATCAGAATGACTATAGATTCCTAACCATCAAGGCCGTATCAGGAACATCAGATGCTATTATTGCATCGCGTTAATTTGCACCATCAAATTCGATTTATGACGCGCTGCTTTGTTTTTGTGGAATAACCCCTTACAGGATTGACGATCCACAACAGGTTGCATTTCACTAAATGCTTTCAGTGCTGCATCCTTATCACCTGCAGCAATCGCCGCATAGACTTTTTTGATAAAGGTACGCACCATGGAACGACGACTTGCATTATGTTTACGGCGTTTTTCAGACTGTACCGCACGTTTCTTAGCTGATTTGATATTAGCCAAGGTTAAACTCCCAACTTTATTTGTTTTAAAGAGAAAATAACGAAATAGAGGCGGAGAAATATGCCTTCCTGGCTATGCTTTGTCAATCACTTTATGCAGCCTGACAGCACCCGTTGTGACACAAACAGGTCAGGTGGTGCTGACGTGCAATGTGAGTGATGCATTGATCAGGATTGTTATGCCAAATAGCCGTTTAATTAAGATACCCCCCTCAGGATCACTTTTCAGCCCAACAGCAGGCTCCTTTGTCACTGATTTTCCCATTAAAGATGTTAATTCCGGGTTAACCTTAACCAGTACACAGGGTATAATCCACCGAATTTCCACTGCTTGAGCTGGCCATGAAGCTAATTCGCGGTATACATAACATCCAGGCATGTCACAGTGGTTGTGTGTTGACTATTGGTAATTTTGATGGTGTACACCGTGGGCATCATGCCTTGCTCAGTCAACTAAAACAACACGGGCATCGTTTAGGGCTACCGGTCATGGTGATGATTTTTGAACCACAGCCACTGGAGCTGTTTTTATCCGAAAAAGCGCCCGCTCGGTTGATGCGTTTACGTGATAAGGCAAAATATTTAGCGCGGGCGGGCATCGATTATTTATTATGCATTAAGTTTGACGGTGATTTTGCCATGATAACCGCGCAGGCATTTATCACTCAGTTGTTAGTCGAAAAATTGAATGTTAAACTTCTGGCTGTTGGGGATGATTTTCGTTTTGGTGCCAACCGCCAGGGCAATTTCAAATTACTGCAACAGGCCGGGCTTGAGTCTGATTTTGCCGTTATCAGTACAGACAGTTTTTGTGATGACGGCCTACGCATAAGCAGTACAGCCATTCGCCGCACCTTGCAAGAGGGTTCACTCGCTCTGGCAGAAAAATTACTGGGGCATCCGTACAGCATTTCCGGACGCGTTGCTCATGGAGATGAACTGGCCAGAACCATGAATTTCCCAACTGCAAATTTAGCATTAAAACAGTTAAACACACCGGTAAATGGCGTATATATTGTTGATGTTTATGGCTTAGAACGACAACCCTTACCGGGAATCGCCAATATAGGTACCCGACCCACCGTTGCTGGTTTGCGCCAACAACTTGAAGTTCATTTGCTTGATGTCACCATGAATCTGTATGGGCGGCATATTGAGGTCGTTTTACGTGCCAAACTACGTGATGAACAACGTTTTGCTTCACTGGATGCCCTGAAACAACAAATTGCTAACGATGTGCTGATGGCCAGAAAATATTTCAGGTTAAAAGTCCCTGTTTAATATGCCCGCCGAAAGGGAAACAAAAATGTCATGAACGATTATAAAAAAACCCTGAACCTGCCGGAAACCGGATTTCCTATGCGTGCTGATTTGGTCAGAAATGAGCCTGACAGGCTAAAACGCTGGTATGAACAGGATGTCTACGCTATGATTCGTCATGCCTATAAGGGTAAGAAACGGTTCATTTTGCATGATGGCCCTCCTTATGCCAACGGTAGCATTCATATTGGTCATGCCGTTAACAAAATCCTCAAGGATATCATTGTCAAATCCAAAGGTATGATGGGTTTTGATGCACCCTATATTCCTGGCTGGGATTGCCATGGTTTACCCATAGAGCTGAAAGTAGAGCAGCTTATTGGTAAACCCGGTGCAACAGTGAGCGCTGCACAATTCCGTGTGGCTTGTCGTGATTATGCCACCGAACAAATTGCAAGCCAGAAAAAGGATTTTATGCGCCTTGGGATCCTCGGTGACTGGCAGGATCCCTACCGGACCATGGATTTTAAAACGGAAGCTAACATCATCCGTACCTTGAGTAAAATTATCGCCAATGATCACTTATACAAAGGCGTTAAACCCGTGTATTGGTGTACTGACTGCCGTTCCTCGCTGTCAGAAGCGGAAGTGGAATATTACGACAACACTTCACCTTCAATCGATGTATGCTTTAATGCGCTGGATGCAACTGCGGTAGGTAGAAAATTTGGATTGACTAACCTGACCCATCCTCTGTCACTGGTTATCTGGACCACCACACCCTGGACATTACCGGCAAACAGGGCGGTAGCATTGCAGGCTAAATTTGTCTATCAATTAATTCAGGTGCCAGAACGTTGCCTCATTCTGGCCGCTGATCGGGTTGAAGCTGTCATGCAGCGCGCGGGGATTAAGGACTGGCAAGTTTTGGCCAGCTGTCAGGGCCATGCACTTGAGTTGGTCCGTTTTCAACATCCCTTCATGGAATTCGATGTCCCGGTTATTCTAGGTGAACATGTTACTTCAGACACCGGTACCGGGGCTGTTCATACTGCGCCAGGGCACGGTCAGGATGACTTCATTGTCAGCCAGAAATACGCGCTGGACGTGTCAAATCCCGTTGGCCCCGACGGTTGCTACTTACCGGGAACTCATCCTGCTCTGGATGGGTTATTTGTCTTTAATGCTAATGACATTGTTATTGATATCTTGCGTCAGAAAGGGGCCTTGCTGCATGCAGAAAAACTGGTACACAGTTATCCATGCTGCTGGCGGCACAAGACGCCCAGTATTATACGTGCAACACCGCAATGGTTTATCAGTATGGACCGCAAAGGCTTGCGTGAACAATCATTGACAGCGATCAAAAATGTAACCTGGATGCCGGAGTGGGGCCAGGCGCGCATTACCGCTATGGTGGCTAACCGACCGGACTGGTGTATTTCACGCCAACGGACGTGGGGCACTCCCATGCCCTTGTTTGTTCATAAGGAAACTGATGCACTGCATCCGCGCACTATTGAGCTGATGGAAGACATCGCCAGACTGGTGGAACGACAGGGTATGCAAGCATGGTGGGATTTGGATCCAACAACAATACTGGGTACCGATGCGGAACATTATGTCAGGGTACCCGATACACTGGATGTCTGGTTTGATGCAGGCTCAACACATGCATCGGTGATCGATGCCCGCCCTGAGCTGGGCGGCCAGTCACCCGATATGTATCTGGAGGGCTCTGATCAACACCGAGGCTGGTTTATGTCATCGCTGATGATTGCCACGGCCATGAAAGGTCAGGCACCTTACCGTCAGGTATTAACCCATGGTTTTACCGTCGATGGCCAGGGCCGAAAAATGTCCAAATCTGTGGGCAACACCGTCAGTCCGCAAGATGTGATTAATAAACTGGGTGCGGATATTCTACGTCTGTGGGTGGCTTCCACCGATTACAGTGCAGAAATCGCGGTATCCGATGAAATTTTGCAGCGTTCAGCGGATTCCTATCGGCGTATTCGTAATACTGCCCGTTTTCTGCTGGCCAATTTAAAGGGTTTTGATCCAGATAAACACACGATAGCACCTGACGATATGGTTATACTTGACCGCTGGGCTATTTCCTGTGCTATGACGGCGCAGCACGAAATCATTCAGGCCTATGAAAATTATGATTTTCATTTCGTGGTACAGCGACTGATGCAGTTTTGTTCAGTGGAGATGGGTGCCTTTTATCTGGATATCATTAAGGATCGCCAATATACCGCAAAAGGTGACAGTCTGGCACGTCGCAGCTGCCAGACTGCACTGTTCCATATTGCCGAAGCGTTAGTGCGCTGGATGGCACCTATTATATCGTTTACTGCTGATGAAATATGGGGTTATTTACCGGGTAAGCGTGGCCATTCTGTCTTTACGCAGGAATGGTACAACGCCTTGCCGTGCCTGATCATGAATGAGCCCATGGGTGATAACTTCTGGAAGGAATTACTCTTGGTACGTGGCGAGGTCAACCGGATCCTTGAACAGGCCCGGGCAGATAGAAAGATAGGTAGTTCACTGGAAGCAGCAGTTACACTCTATGCGGAACCCCGTCTTGCCCGACTGCTCAATAGTCTTGAAAACGAATTGCGTTTTGTACTACTCACTTCTGCGGCCAGCGTTGCGAACTACGCTGACGCCGGGGAAGATGCACACCAGAGTGCATTGATAGATGGTCTAAAGATCACCTTTCACAAAGCGCAAGGTGAGAAATGCCCGCGTTGCTGGCATTATACGCAAGATACCGGTTCAGCCGTGGAATATAGCGCACTTTGCGGCCGTTGTGTCCTAAACGTAGCCGGTAACGGTGAAAAACGTAAGTTTGCCTGATGATGAAACCTGTCTGCTCTACCGGGCTGCGCTGGCTATGGCTGGCAGCGCTCGTGCTGATACTGGATTTAACCAGCAAGTACTGGGTAATGAGCCGTTTTGCATTACATGAAACATTTCCCCTAATACCCTTTATTAATCTGACTTACGCGCAAAATCCTGGCGCGGCGTTCAGTTTTCTGGCCGATCATAGTGGCTGGCAGCGTTGGTTTTTTATATCAATCGCCATTATTATTACCTTTATCCTGATCGTACTGATGTATCGCTCCAGTATGCGGCAGTCTTTAAGTAACTGTGCTTATGCGCTGATAGTGGGTGGTGCCTCGGGAAATCTGTTTGATCGTATAGTGTATGGAGTAGTCGTAGATTTTATTGATTTCTATGTTAATAATTGGCACTGGCCAACCTTTAATCTGGCTGATACTGCTATTTGTACCGGTGCAGTATTAATTGTCTTTGAAGGAATAATCCGTCCTGCAGAAACCCCGGCTCAAAAAGAGAATAGCCTGTAAGAATAGATGTGGGTATTACTGTGTATGCGCGTCCAGGTATTGCTATGAGAGTTACAGGAAAATAACCTTTAGTGGCTGTAATAGTGAAATGAGTATAGAATACGCGCGTTGAATTCCGCACAATGACACCATGAAGTGAGCCGGTGATCAATACGCATTTCAGGTAGAGTTCAAACGCCGGTTTTTCGGGAAAGTACTGTACGATTAGTGAGCAGATTACTGGCAATCAATCTCCTACAGGGGCAGAAAGATGCAAATATTGCTGGCTAACCCCCGCGGTTTTTGTGCAGGCGTTGATCGCGCCATTAGCATTGTCGAACGGGCCCTGGCGCTGTA
>CAZBYB010000018.1:23288-24328 GCA_964496225.1 uncultured Yersinia sp.
CACCCGTTTATGTCCGCCATGAGGTGGTTCACAACCGTTATGTTGTGGATAGCCTGCGTCAACAAGGTGCCATCTTTATTGAGCAAATTTCAGAAGTGCCTGATGACGCCATTCTGATTTTTTCCGCACATGGTGTCTCGCAGGCAGTGCGTGCAAAGGCTCGGGCCCGCCGACTTACCATGTTATTTGATGCCACCTGCCCGCTGGTCACAAAAGTACATATGGAGGTTGCCCGCGCCAGCCAGCGGGGCAAAGAGGCCATACTTATTGGTCATGCCGGGCATCCAGAAGTCGAAGGCACCATGGGACAGTACAATAACCCGCAAGGTGGCATCTATCTGGTTGAATCACCCGCTGACGTCTGGAAATTAACGGTCAAAAATGTCAGTAATCTGTGTTTTATGACACAGACAACTCTCTCCGTTGATGATGCTTCAGAAGTGATAAATGCACTGTATCAACGTTTCCCGAATATCACTGGGCCACGTAAAGACGATATTTGCTATGCCACGACTAATCGTCAGGAGGCTGTACGCAGCCTGGCCCAAGAAGCCGATGTGGTTTTAGTTGTTGGTTCCCGCAATTCATCCAACTCTAATCGCTTGTCTGAGCTGGTACAACGGGCTGGGAAACCGGCTTGGCTTATTGATTCAGCAGAAGATCTTCAGCAACAGTGGTTTTTGGGTATTACACGTATTGGCGTAACTGCAGGAGCTTCAGCGCCAGATATTTTGGTGCAACAGGTAATTGCACGGCTGCAATCCATGGGAGGAGAACAGGTAATCGAACTCAGTGGTCGTGAAGAAAATGTTGTTTTTGAAGTCCCCAAAGAGCTGCGACTTGCAGTGAAACAAATCGGATAAATTAGCTTATAGTCCAGACTGCTAAATTCAGAACACTACAACAGGCATAACAATGAGTGACTCAACGATCAACATTGCGGTTACCGGCGCAGCAGGGCGAATGGGCCGACAATTGATCACGTTGATGCAACACACTCAAGGTGTCAGATTGAGTGCTGCACTGGAGCCTGCAGGTTC
>CAZBYB010000019.1:0-24030 GCA_964496225.1 uncultured Yersinia sp.
AATCACCTTTTTTCTGATTCATTATTTTAAGTCAATTTATAGGGATGCAGCCATAGTGTCGTCCAGGTGGAACTGATGGTATGTTCCTGGCCTCCGCCATTACCCGTTGAAGAAAAAACGCTCCCGATTTTGCCGTATAAGGCGCTTTTGGCCCATAACTCTCCGGTCTGGTCGAGAAAATTACGCATCTGTCCGGCCATATTGCCAAAACGAGTGGGGGTGCCAAATATAATGCCATCATAGTCAGCCAGTTCCTGAGGACTGGCGATGGGTGCGGATTGTGTTTTTCCCCCTGCCCGGGCAAACCTTTCCTCAGACATGGTTTCGGGAACACGTTTTATGGTTACTTCAACACCGTTGACGGTACGTGCACCTTGTGCAATAGCGCCCGCCATAGTCTCAATATGCCCATACATTGAATAATAAAGAACAAGAATGCTTACCATTGTACTGTGCTCCCGTATTGTTTAAAAACTTAACGTATAAAATTATAACTGTGTTTTGTATTTTTTATCGTTACATTCCGTACTAATAAGATTAGGTACCTGGCATGCATTTACGCATAATCAGTAGGAATAAAAATAATATACCTATCAAAATTTCTTTATATTACATGATGATGGGGTAATATTTTTGAGCATGAGTACAATAACCAGCCAGAATAATTTCGGCAAAAATTGATCATCAATCTCATCATATTTATTAAAATCTTGCTCATGTCTCAATATCAATGAACTATTTTAGTTGTTTTAATATCAAGGATATCTAACCACGCTGCTAAAATTAATGAAATGTTTGACAGCTGACATCAGGCAAGTGATAATCCACGGCTGCCGGGTCGTTAGCTCAGTTGGTAGAGCAGTTGACTCTTAATCAATTGGTCGCAGGTTCGAACCCTGCACGACCCACCAGTAAAACAAGTTGTGTCAAGATCACTTTCAGTGATCTGAGTGCCATGCTAGTTCTGGAAGCTTTTGTTATTCACACGAACCTCCTAAGGTTATCCCGATATTTAAATGGGATTAAAAATTCATATCAACGCAGTATCTTACTAAAATTTTTCTCAATCCAGTAGCGCTAGAGAGTATAAAAAATATATCAGTGAGTTTAGCTGATTTATTTTTATATTCTAGCTTAACGGATTCACCATGCTAGAAAAAACAACTATACAAAATATCGATAAGTCTAATCCAATTAAAATGTTACTTGAGTTAGCACTATCAATACGTTATAAAAATAATGTTCATGACATAAAAATAAGATCAGATTGATTATCAGTGATAAAATTAACAAATTTCATAATTTTTATGTACCCTGTCAGTACGGAATACTACTCATATATCAGCTTAATCACATTCTAAATTGGTTTTATTTTTTAGTATTTTGATATAGAGCAAACTTATCACTTAGTGAGAAAATCATGTTGTTGCTTTGCAATATTAAGTATTCATCTTAGATTCGACTTAAAAACTGATAAAATAATACCAATTTACCTTCAATTATATTAGTAACAACAAACACTTTTTAATTTTAAAAAGAGTAAAGTCTGGCAGACTAATCAAATTGGCTATTGCAGAAAATAAAATAGCACTTTATTATCATCCGAATGCCAAAACCATTATAATTTGAGACTATCACAATGAGCGAAGCGTTAAAAATTCTAAATAACATCCGTACACTACGAGCTCAGGCCAGAGAATGCAGCCTTGAAACTCTGGAAGAAATGCTTGAAAAGTTAGCCGTCGTTGTTAATGAACGCAGGGATGAAGATAGCCAGGCACAAGCAGAAATTGAAGAACGCACACGTAAGCTGCAACAGTATCGTGAAATGTTAATTGCTGATGGTATTGATCCAAACGAATTATTGCAAACAATGGCACCTAATAAAACAGTTCCCAGTAAATCTAAGCGTGCTGCTCGTCCAGCTAAATATCAATATATTGATGAAAATGGTGAACTAAAAACATGGACAGGCCAGGGACGAACGCCTGCAGTAATTAAAAAGGCCATTGAGATACAAGGTAAATCGTTAGATGACTTCCTGCTACAACAATAATATTAGATCATCTTGTTAGACAGGATCTGAAATAGTACCAATGCACCACTGAAATAATGATTGATTATTGGTTTTTTATTTTTTGATGAAAATCGCATAGCACAAGAAAGACAAGGGACAGGGTTCCCTTTTTTTCAGGGGCATTTGTAAAATGCCTTATACCATTCAACGAAATATTTCACGCCATCCATAATCGTTGTTCTTGGTACAAACCCAATCACCTGATACAGATTGCCAAGATCTGCGCTGGTATCCAGCAGGTCTCCTAACTGCAAAGGCATCATATTCTTTTTAGCACTTATGCCTAATGCGACTTCAAGTGAATGAATATATTCCATTAGCGTGGCAGGATGGCTATTCCCAATATTATAGATATGATAGGGGGCTGAGCTGCTGGCAACCGTGCCTTGTTCTACTGTCCATGATGGATTTTTGCCCGGAATAATATTTTGCAATCGCATGATGGTTTCAATAATATCATCGATATAGGTGAAATCTCTCTGCATCTGGCCATTGTTATAAACATCAATATAATCACCCGCTAACATAGCTTTAGTGAATTTGAATAATGCCATATCAGGACGTCCCCATGGCCCATACACTGTAAAGAATCTTAACCCCGTAGTGGGCAATCCATAAAGGTGCGAATAGGTATGTGACATTAATTCATTGGATTTTTTTGTTGCAGCATATAAAGAAACTGGATGATCCACGCGGTCTGCTGTGGAAAATGGCAGCTTGCGATTTAATCCATATACTGAACTTGAGGAAGCATAAAGCAAATGCTCAACGTTATGATAGCGGCAACCTTCCAGGACATTGATATAGCCAACTAAATTAGCATGAATATACGCTAATGGATTTTCCAGTGAGTAACGCACTCCCGCCTGTGCTGCCAGGTGAATTACACGCTGGAATTGGTGCTCAGCAAATAAAGCTGATATGCCTGGAGAATCCGTAATATCTAACTTTATGAATTGAAAGGTGGCTTGATCAGTCAGTTGAGCCAGACGCATGAGTTTCAAGTTTACATCATAATAATCATTTAAATTATCTAAACCGATAACTTGATACCCAAGTGTCAGCAAACGTCGGCAAACATGAAATCCAATAAAACCTGCGGCGCCTGTAACCAGAAACTTCATCCATGCCTCTATGATTGATTAACGGAAGCACCACGACCAATGGCGTAATAAGTCAATCCATACCTGCTTAAACGGTCGGGATCAAACAGGTTACGGCCATCAAATATCACGGGTTGTTTTAGTGTTAACTTAATGGTATTAAAATCGGGTACACGGAAATTGTGCCATTCAGTACAAATAATCAGTGCATCTGCATCCTGTAAAACGTCCTCCTTGGTTTCCATCAGTATCAAATCATCACGGATACCATAAATGCGTTGAGCTTCATGCATTGCCTGTGGATCATAGGCCTGAATTTTGGCACCCGCTTGCCACAGTAATTCCATTAATACTCTGCTTGGCGCTTCGCGCATATCATCTGTATTAGGTTTAAATGCCAGTCCCCAAAGTGCAAAGGTCTTATTTTTCAGGTTAGCACCAAAATGATGTTGTATTAACTCCGCCAACTTGTATTTCTGCTGATCATTAACCTTCTCAACGGCCTGCAGCAATTCAGGCTG
This sequence comes from uncultured Yersinia sp., assembly GCA_964496225.1. GTDB lineage: Bacteria > Pseudomonadota > Gammaproteobacteria > Enterobacterales > Enterobacteriaceae > CAZROT01. The sequence continues at coordinate 3,702 of CAZBYB010000019.1, forward strand.
GTAGCCGATTTGTTGCGCCGTACGAATTAATGCCCGGACATCTTTTGGAAAGCAGGATCCGCCATAACCACAGCCAGGATAGATGAAATGATAACCAATACGTGAATCAGATCCTATTCCCTGACGCACTTTTTCAATATCAGCACCTAATAGTTCCGCCATATTGGCCATTTCATTCATAAAACTGATTTTAGTAGCTAACATGCAGTTAGCCGCATATTTTGTAAGTTCTGCGCTGCGAATATCCATAATAATCATGCGGTCATGATTACGATTGAAAGGTCCATACAGTTCATGCATAAGCGCAATTACAGCATTATTATCAGTACCAATGACAATCCGTTCCGGACGCATACAATCAGTAACAGCGGCTCCTTCCTTTAAAAATTCGGGATTAGAGACAATGTCAAAGGGAATATTGCTGGCACGCTGTTTCTGCACTGTTTGTATGGTAGAGCGTACCTTATCTGCCGTACCTACCGGAACAGTCGATTTATCAATCACTACCTTATAGCCAGTCATATACTGGCCAATAGTACCTGCGACCTCAATCACATGCTTCAAATCAGCTGATCCATCCTCATTAGGTGGTGTTCCAACAGCAATAAATTGAATGGTGCCATGGGCCACTCCTACCCGTGCATCTGTCGTGAAATTTAAACGACCTGCGTCATAATTCTGTTTCACCAAGGGTGCAAGGTTCGGTTCAAAAATCGGAATAACACCCTTTTTAAGATTTTCTATCTTATGAGTATCAACATCGACACAAAGTACATTATACCCTGCCTCAGCGAGTACTGCTGCCTGAACTAATCCAACATAACCGATACCAAAAACGGTAATTTTCATCCAAAAACCTTAAATTTATGCAGCCCTGCACAATAATGATTACATCTTTGCGATCGTTTCTTTTACCCAAGAACTAAACTCATCACCCAATATCGAATGTTTCATGGCATAAACCATAAATGCTTTCATGTAGCCTATTTTATGACCACAATCATGGCTCATTCCTCTTAAATGATAGGCTTCAACAGGTTCTTTTTCCATCAACATCGCAATGGCGTCAGTAAGCTGAATTTCATCGCCAGAGCCACGTGGAGTTTTGGCCAGCAGGGGCCAGATACTGGTTGAAAAAATATATCGTCCAACAATTGAAAAATTTGAGGGTGCTTTTTCGGGCTGGGGTTTTTCAACAACTCCAACCACGGGGGCACTTTCTCCTGGTTGTAACAAACGCCCATGGCAATCCACAATACCGTAATGAGCAATTTTTTCATAGGGAACAGCTTCTATCATGATCTGACTGATCCCTGTTTGATTAAATCTCTGAATCATTTCACTTAAATTATCTTTAGATAAATCTGAACTGTATTCATCCAAAATAACATCAGGTAATACTACAGCAAAAGGTTCGTCACCAATCAAGGGGCGGGCACATTGTACTGCATGCCCAAGTCCTTTGGCGATCCCTTGACGTACTTGCATGATAGTAACGTGTTGAGGACAAATTGATTGTATTTCATTCAAGAGCTGACGTTTGACCCGTTTTTCAAGCATAGCCTCCAATTCAAAGCTGGTATCAAAATGATTTTCAATTGAATTTTTAGAAGAATGTGTCACTAAAATAATTTCACAGATACCCGACAAAACACATTCAGTCACAACATATTGAATCAAAGGCTTATCAACTAAAGGCAACATTTCTTTCGGGATAGCTTTAGTGGCAGGTAACATCCTGGTACCGAGGCCCGCCACCGGAATCACCGCCTTTTTAATTCTGTTTTTTATAATAGACACTGAATCTTCCCTCTTCCTATTCTGCTCTTGGTCAGGTTGCTAATGAAATAACAAAATATCATCGATACAACAGGTCATTTTTCATGATATATAAAAACAATATCATTTTAGCGCCATCAACGATGACGTGATGCTATAATCATACTAAAAACAGATTAAATTGAGATAATATATTTAGTAAAATGACAATCATTTGCAATAAGAGTCTGGTTATTCAATGGATAACATTAACCTGACTTGATGTGTATCCCCAAAGATCTGACACTGCCAAGCGTCACAGTAGTTACTTATCTGCTCAGGGTATGTTGCGTTCAAGATCCCTAATGGAACACTGCCGCTTAATTGAATTTGACTGTCATGGATGTTGATTTTTGCATTTAAACCGGCGGACATCAGGATGAGGTTTTTATCTTCAACGTTGTAATAGCCAGCCAATAGTGGATACTGGCCGGCAAGATGAATTCGATGTAATAATTGATTGAATCGGTTAACTAATGAAGACATTTTGGGTAAGCGCCTGTGCTGACGCATTAAATACTTCTTTAGTATTCTACCAAATAATATGCGCAATAATAGTGCCACTAATATACCGTTGCTTCCCGACTGTGCGACATCCAGGCAATAAAAAGCCAAATCGTTTTCTGAAAGTTCAGAGATATCAATCACAAAACCAGGTTGATCGGTAACAGTTAATTGACGGTAGTTAATTCGACAACGGGCAATTGTCTGTTGTACCGGAGGTTGAAGTTGCTGTAATAATTGTACTGCTTCATGGGGATTTTTACGTATTATCTCCCAATTTCTGATCAGCTCAACTTCTTCAATAGCAAAAGGTCTGAGTAGCGTGGGATATAAACAAGCCAACATCGCTTCCCGCAAATAACCCAAATCTGTTATCGGTTTTAATAATACATCTTTGACACCCATACGCAATACTATGGAAATATCCGCCATTTTATCCGTTGCAGAGATGACTAATATTGGAATTTTCATGCCCTGCAAAAGAAAATGTTCGACAAATTCGATACCTCCCATTTCCGGCATGGCTAAATCACATAAAATAAGATCGACAGATTGTTTTTTTAACAGACTTAATGCTTGAAAACCATGATCTGCTTGTTGCACTGTTGCTCCCATAGAATTCAAATAAGCTGTTATTACAGAACGAAATACAATATCGTCTTCTACTATCAAAATAGACTTACCTGTTAAACCTGTTTCCATAAGGCACAATCCCTGGCTGATTTTTTTGAATATAATTATAATAATGGCTGGTGGATAATGGCATTGATTATTCGAAATGAGAAAGGCAGAAAGTTTTTTTAAACGGTCATATATTGTTTCTTTTTCTTTTTTATCAGGGATAATAGTTCTTTCTGTTGTTTTTCCAACGCTAATTGCCCCGCAGCGATGGCTTCTCCCGCCAGATGAAAATCCAGCATTGATATCTGAGGGCAATAGGGTTGAATTAAAATATCAGCGGGTTCTTCTTTCATCAAATTACGTTTTAAACCATTCTCTAATACCTGCATGGATACCGACATGATCTCCAGAGCACTGGGAGTATTATCTGATTGCTGCAGGGCTACACGTGTGAGTTTGCCACGCAACCGCTCGTACCAAGGGGAAGAAGGTTGATCATCTGTCAGTTTCTCATGAGACAGCAACCCTTGCTGTACGAGACGCGCATCCTGCTGTAAGTCTACAGCAATAACGATATCTGCACCCATTGCCCTTGTTAAAGAAACAGGCACAGGATTCACAATGGCACCATCTGCCAGCCAGCAATCATTAAACCAAACGGGTGAAAGTAAACCGGGTACACTGCATGAAGCACGGACAGCCTGATTAATATCACCTTCAGTAAACCATAATTCACGTCCGGTTGTTAAGTTAGTGGCAACAGCACCAAATTTTAATGAACATTCAGAGAAGGCTGTTATTTTGATCAATTTACCTATAGCGTTGAATACACGTTCGCCCCGTAACAGGCCACCGCGGTGCCAGGAAAAATCCATTAATTTGATGACATCCAAATAATTGAAGGATCGCACCCAAAATTCCATAGCGTCCATGCGGTTACAGGCATAAGCGACGCCTACCAGCGCACCTACGGAACAGCCACCAACGATATCAATATCTATGCCAAGTTTCTTTAATCCATTTATCACACCAATATGAGCCCATCCTTTTGCTGAACCAGAACCTAATGCTAATCCAATTTTCATTTGTCGCATAGCACTCATCCATCTTAATAAGGATCACAATTTTAACCTGATTTATGCTGATACCCGCATGACACTGGGTAAGATATTCGGGTAACTATGATATAGTTCGCAGTAATACATTTATGCACGGGCAGACGTGGCTCATTTGATAAAATCATTCATTCAGACACTACTTATTTTAGTTAAAATTAAGACACGGGGTATTAACTGTTTTGAGTGACTGACTTAATTCATGTCAGTTTGCACATATTTTGTTTACACTATTATTCAGGCAATAGCCTGTAATATCAGGCTTTATTATCCTTGATTGCAGATAAACAATGTATTGCGAGTAGCGATAATCTGTTCAAGTTATCTCTGCATGCACTATTGTTACATGCTGATGAACACGGATTATAGCGTTTATATAACTCAAACCTCACTGGCAGGAATGTTATTGATATTCATTCTGGTAAAAGTACTGTTTTATTCACCATTACCCGACAAATGTTGGTGAAAACATCCAGCCTGCCGCTCATTAAATAGAAACTTATACAGGATCTGTTACTTTATGTCACATCAGGATGTACAGAAAAAAATTTTACGTACCATTTGCCCCGATGCAAAAGGGTTAATCGCAAAAATTACTACTGTTTGTTATCAACATCAATTAAATATTATTCAAAATAATGAATTTGTTGATCATCAGGACGGTCGTTTTTTTATGCGTACAGAGCTTGAAGGAGTTTTCAACGACACCACTCTGCTGGCTGAGCTTAATAGCAGTTTATCTGAAAATGCCTCTTGTGAACTACACAATACCGAGTGCCGCCGTATTCTCATCATGGCAACAAAAGAGGCACATTGCCTTGGTGATCTGTTAATGAAAAGTGCTTATGGTGGGCTTGACGTAGAAATTGTAGCAGTAATCAGTAACCACCATACATTACAAAATCTGGTGGAACGTTTTGATATTCCTTTTCACTTAATAAGCCATGAGGGTTTAACTCGTGCGCAGCACGACCAGCAGCTAATGGCTCAGATTGATCAATATCGACCTGATTACGTTGTACTCGCTAAATATATGCGAGTTTTGACGCCGGCTTTTGTGCAACATTACCCTTATCGAATTATTAATATTCACCATTCGTTTTTGCCTGCTTTTATCGGTGCTCGTCCTTATCATCAGGCCTATGAACGTGGTGTCAAAATTATCGGTGCCACGGCACACTATGTTAATGATAGCCTGGATGAGGGGCCAATTATTATGCAAGATGTGATTAATGTAGATCATTCATACAGTCCTGAAGATATGATGCGTGCAGGGCGTGACGTTGAAAAAAACGTGCTTAGTCGGGCACTATACCTGGTACTGGCACAACATGTCTTTGTTTATGGCAACCGTACTATTATTCTTTAACTCTTTTCATTCATGGTGCTTTCTATAATATTGACGAGAGCACCATTAAAAATAAAAAATATTATTGGAGCATCAGGCCCATTTTAAAAATTAGATTTATCAGATCATTTGATATGATGTGCTATATTTTAAAACGTATGGTATAAGTTTTATTTGCTATGATTTTGTAGATGAAATTATCGCCAATATGATAATATTTTCCATTTTAAAAAAAACGATAATATATTATTATCCCTGATGAATATACTAATATTTTTTTTATTAAAAAATTTTTTTATATAAAAATTAATTCATATTGTTAACTAACTCGATGAAACGATTTAATACACTGGAATGAGATTTTGATTTATAAAAATAACATTTATTTTCACATGGATAGTCCTTTAGCTCAATAAATTTAAGCATTGAATTACCATCAAAATCATCTACCATAGAATCTGTAATACAAACATAATCACCCGAATAGACAAAATTTAAACAGCATGTAAAATTGTCAAGTTGCCTGATGTTTGCCTTATCACCACGTTTTCTCACTTCATCCCCCAATTCTTTTATAAAGCTACTTTTATAGAGAATGGGATCACAAAGCCAGGTAGTACCGCTCAATAAAGTAATAACGTTGTCAGTAGAATTAATAATATCTTTTCTTGCCCATATTCCTATTTCACCACCCTGTATTTCTTTCAAAAAAGAAAATCGTTCACTATCAATTTTTTCTGAACTTAAAATTAATGTATTGCCATCATAATCTCCAATTTCTCCAATGTTGTCATAAGAAAATCTAAATATATTGACTTGTATATTGTTTTTTTCTGCCGCTTTGTATAATGTAATCAATCTCTTATCTTTTCCCCAGTCGTAGTAAACATTCACGATATTACAAATATTCCCATATAAATGTTTTTTTGTTATTTCTTTTTCTTGTTGGTAAAGATCCTTTAAATCATTATAGAGTACCTCACCATCTTTAGTTAAACTCATACCAAATTTTTCCCTTTTAAATAACCTTTTTCCTATTATAGCCTCAAAGTCTTTTATTGATTTTGCAACAGGGGGTGTAGTACGATTCATTGTTTTTGCAGCTTTACTTAAAGAGCCATTTTCGACTACCGCCATAAATGCTTCTAACTTTCGAGATAAAAACATAGTTCACCAGTCCTATATAACCTATGAAATCCATCGAATCATATTCACAAATAAGTCAAATATTTGTTGACATATGTCGAGGGTATTGTTTTGTACATGAAAAACAAATGATTTGCAAATAATGATTCAGCTATTAAATAAAAAAATAAATAGAAATCCTGCAGGTCAGGCAATAAAAAATCATGCAACAGTACAACTCAATTTAATTTTTTATGAAAAAACATGAATATATTAATATAGAAAATACTTTATTATTTTTAACAGAGTTGAGTTTTATGATCTACATTTATATAACATTATTTTTTATTACAGCAAGAATAAAAATCAATAGCATTACATTAAAAAATTCTATATCCATATTAATAATAAATTATGAATCATTTTTTTATTAAATTTATACAGATGATAAAAAATTAAGTTAAATTAATATCATAGCTAAAAAGAGAAACAACTATTTCAGCTAACACATTGTTCATTTGATTTATAGAACGTGCTGATTTAGAAACATAACTTGGTCGTTATATAATAGAGGTGTCAATGATCTTGAAAACATGTAATGCCATGTACCCAGCAAAGTGTTCATGAGCGGTAAACTGGGTATGACATATTACGTTGGCAGACTGAAAAGAAAATGAGTGATCTTGGTATTGCTGAATCAGGTTGGGGAAATATTCTGAATTCTCCTGTAACATGGACATTTCTGCTTTGGCATGTGGTAATCATTGCTACACAGCAAAGCAACCGCAATGACAATCCACAGCAATGTCTGTTACCATTTGTTATGCAGGTATTTTAGAAAATAGTTAACATGAAAATGGTTTCTTTCAATATTAATGGATTGCGTGCCAGACCGCACCAATTAGCTGCGATCATTGAACAACATCGACCTGATGTCATTGGTTTACAGGAAACGAAAGTTCATGATGATATGTTTCCTTTAGAACAATTCAGCCAGTACGGTTATCATCTTTACTACCACGGGCAAAAAAGTCATTACGGTGTTGCATTGCTGACAAAACAGCAGCCTGTGATCGTGCGCCGAGGTTTCCCTACGGACAAAGCCGATGCCCAGTGCCGTATTATCATGGCAGATATCACCACTTCACAGGGCATAATCACTATTATCAATGGCTACTTTCCTCAGGGTGAAAGTCGAGATCATCCAGTAAAATTCCTTGCTAAAGAAAATTTTTATCGGGATCTCCAAACTTATCTGGAACAGGAATTTTCGGCAAAGGCATCCCTATTGATTATGGGTGATTTTAATATCAGCTCAACTGACTTGGATATTGGCATTGGTGAAGAAAACCGCAAGCGTTGGCTGCGCGCCGGAAAATGCTCTTTCCTACCGGAAGAGCGCCATTGGATGGAACGCTTACAAAACTGGGGATTAATAGATACGTTTCGTTCTGCTCATCCGGACTGTAATGACAGTTTTTCCTGGTTTGACTATAGAACCCGAGGTTTTGATGAAAATCGTGGATTAAGGATAGATTTAATGCTCGCTACCCGATCACTGGCTTCTCAGTGTGTTGCCACCGGTATAGATTATGGTATACGCGCCATGGATAAACCGTCCGATCACGCACCAGTGTGGTCCGAGTTTTCTCTATGATGTCTTCATTTACTTATCAACACCACGGTATTGCACTGCTATATTGTCAGATAGCCACTGCATAAAGGTACCGTTGTGCAATTTTTCATAGCAACTTTGCTTTTGACGCAGTGCTCGTCAATGGCGAGTAAAAATGACTTGCGCTCAATCTGCAGCCTTATTTTGTTTTGACAGTACCTTCCAAATTAAGGTATGAGTTCCTGCCATATTTTTATCTCGTACACACTGCAGTATTTCGCCTGTGATGTTTATTACTGCACCTTGTGAATAACTCTGATTTTGATAGACACAACATTCAAGACAAGGATGATGGTTGTTTGATCCAGTATTCCCCTGTGGCCACACTTCAGGTGGTATAACAATATCGATATTATTACGATTAAAACTTTCTTTATTGCCTTCTGCCTGGCTTAAGATGGCAAAAAGCAAACCAGAAAAAAGAGAACCAGACAGCACAATTGTGCGGATATTGATCATGTATCACCTGTCGTTACATCAATTCTGTTACGTTTGTTACCGGATAACCGGTTGCTTTGGATTAGCCATGCTTTCAAGTATGCTGTCATATTTTGCAATAGTCTCTCTTTTTGCAATAGTCTCTCTCAGACCATCCCACCCCGATAAGCTGCGCTGTTACTTTCCGTTTCACGTAGCTTTACTTCATACAATGTGCCATCAGGGAAATGATGCTCAAGCCGTTGCCAAAACTTCATCACCAGTATCTCCGTAGTGGGTATTACCCCCTTTAACCATGGAACGTCATAATTAAGATGCTTATGATCAACCCAGTGAATGATCTGTTCATGAATGATCTTCTTCTCATCAGTCAGGTTGATCACCATGCCTGTTTTCTCATCACATTCACCACGGACGGTGACTTCAAGAATATAATTATGCCCATGTCCATTTGGATTGGCGCATTTATCGTAAGTATTATAATTTTCTGCTTCAGTCAGATGATCACTCCATAAGCGGTGTGATGCACTAAAACTGACACGCTTGGTCAAGTAAATCATATCAATACCCCCTCAGTGCTCAAAAAGATGTTGCCTGATCTTGATCTTGATACCGTCTAAAAAAGCTTATGCATTTGTAAAGAGTTCGATATTACTGCCATTAAACATACGCCCTGAGTCATCAGCGAGGTAAAGCAGAATCTCAGCAAGATCAGCAGCAGTCATACCGGCTTTAAGATGAGGAGCGGCTTTACGCAGCATATCGGTATCTATCGCTCCCGGGCTGACTGCACACACACGAATATTATAGGGTTTGCCTTCCACAGCCAGTATTTCGCTAAGACTTACCACTCCTGATTTTGAGACATTATAGGCACTCATGCCAGGAAATTTATCGACTCCTTTGACCCCGGAAAGTGATGCAATATTAATGATCACACCCTGTTGCATATGCATCATCAAACGGAATGCTTCGCGACAACAAAGAAAAGTGCCGCGTAAATTGATATCCATGACCTGATCCCAAGCTTGGGTATCCATCTCACAAAACGGTTTGACTGTTACAATAGCAGCACAGTTAATTAACACATCAATACGGCCGAAGGTTTGCTTGACATGTTGGAAGAGTTTCTGAATATCTGCTTCACAGGAAACATCTCCAGCGATGGCCAGAGCATGCCCTCCATTTTCCCTGATCTCAGCAGCAACCTCAGCCAATTGCGCTTGAGTACGGCTGAAAAGCACAACCTGCGCTCCAGAATCAGCCGCCCGGAATGCAGTGGCTCGTCCCACTCCTCGCCCTGCACCTGTAATAACCACAATTCTATTTTTCATCATTTACAGGTCAATTCCTGTGTGCAACGGCACCGACCGTGCTTTTTTCGCGGAAAGCATGAGTTAACGTTGTGCATATTTCTCTCCTGACAGCGTTTCCATTTGCAGTACAGTAGCATAGACTAAATAGTGCGTAACCTTTATTGAAATAAGGTCTGACTGATAATTCAATATATTCAATCTGGCTGTCATTCGATAGATTATAAAAAAATAACCTTGCGGGTTTTACTGGAGATCACATGCGTATTTTGTGGCGAATTATCACGGGATGTTTTAAGTGGACATGGCGTCTTCTCAATCTTGTCAGGGAATGTATTCTCAATGTGTTTGTTTTTATATTGTTCTTGGCCGGTATTGGGATCCTGCTGGAAATGCAACCACAATATACAAATAGTACTCAAGGTGCATTATTAGTTAATCTGAATGGTATTATTGTGGATCAACCGGCAACCGATAATGCGTTGCAAAAATGGGGACGTGAATTACTGGGTGCCTCAGATCATCGGTCACAGGAAAACTCTCTGTTCGAATTGGTCGATATTATCCGCCAAGCGAAGACGGATAAAAATATCACCGGGATGGTGCTGTCACTGAAAGATTTTACAGGCGCCGATCAGCCCTCGTTACAGTATATTGGTAAAACATTACGAGAATTCCGTGACAGCGGTAAACCCATTTATGCCATTGGCGATAGCTATAACCAGGAACAATATTATCTGGCAAGTTTCGCGAACAAAATTTACCTTTCCCCACAGGGCATGGTGTTTCTGAATGGATTTTCGAGCAATCATATTTATTACAAGTCACTGTTAGAAAAATTGAAAGTTACCACGCATATTTTTCGGGTTGGAACCTATAAATCTGCCGTTGAACCTTTCATCCGCAATGACATGTCTCCCGAAGCAAAAGCCATGGATCAGCGCTGGATAAACAGCCTGTGGGCAAATTATCTTAATGTTATTGCCGCTAACCGCCAGCTGGCGACTGAGCAAATATTTCCTGATGTGAAAGTCATTCTCACAAACTTACAGGCTGCTGGGGGCGATGCTGCCAAGTATGCCTTGGATAATAAATTGGTGGATCAACTGGCTCTGCGTCCGGAAATTGAAAGCGATATGATCAAAGTTTTTGGCTGGAATGACCAGAAGAAGGATTTTAACTACATCAGCATTTATGACTACTCCCTTAACGAGACCCCAGCGCAGGATCAACAAATTGCTGTCATTTTTGTTAACGGTGCGATTATTGATGGCTCAAAAATACCGGACATCGTCAGTGCTGACACTATGGCAGCCCAAATTCGACAGGCACGCTTGGATCCCAAAATCAAGGCACTCATACTGCGCGTTAATAGCCCTGGTGGTAGCGTTACTGCTTCTGAAGTCATACGTGCTGAATTAGCTGCCGTGCACAGTGCGGGTAAACCTATTGTGGTTTCCATGGGGGGAGTAGCGGCATCAGGGGGCTACTGGATAGCCACTCCAGCACATTTTATTATTGCCAGTCCAAGTACGCTCACCGGCTCCATTGGTATTTTTAACGTCGTTAATACCTTTGAAAATAGCCTGAAAAGCATAGGTGTTTATACTGATGGTGTGGCCACTTCACCTTTGGCAGAGTTATCGGTGACTAAACCAATACCTGATCAGGTATCCCAGATAATACAAATGACGACAGAAAAGGGTTATGAGAATTTTATTGATCTGGTTGCAAGTGCACGCAAAAAAACACCGGAACAGATTAACGAAATTGCACAAGGTCAGGTATGGACTGGAACGGATGCAAAAAATAATGGATTGATCGATCAGTTAGGTGATTTTGATAACGCTGTTGAAAAAGCGGCCGCCTTGGCTCAATTAAAAACGTGGGAACTTAACTGGTATACCGATCAGGCCAGCTGGAGTGACATGTTATTTAACGAAATACAGGTGTCAGCCTATGCACTGTTACCTAATCTGATACAGGCATGGCTGCCAGCCCCGCTTTCAGTTGCAAAAGCGGCAATAAAAGCCCAATCGGCGCTTTTTACGAATAACACCCATGATGTTCAGCACAGTTACGCACTCTGTTTGAGCTGTGCTTATCTCCATTAATTCACTGATATTCTGCCCGATCTGGCATCGGGCTTTTAAAAGGTAATTTGAAAAAAATTCATCGGATTGCCTGTCGGAAAGAATCATCTCCTTTCAGTTTATCAAATGACAGATCTTCATTGTTTGCAACCGTGCCGTCATAACTTACCGAGGATCCGGGTCTAAAACTACCCCTCTCCCAGACAGGTTTTGAGCCATCTGCATTTGCCCATCCGGGATATTATCAGAGGGATAACCGTGATAACTAAATGAGTTATTATCCGCGTCATACATTACTTGAATAATAAATCCGTTATCCTTCTCTTCAAAAAAATAATCCCTTCTTTCTTTTCCTCCAGCAAAGTCTATCCTGGAACCCACGCGCTCCGAATAATAGAACGTCGTCCCCGGGTGGTTTTTTAGCCCCTTCTCGTATCTTTTAATACGATCCTCCATAAGAAGCTTGGTCTGATCATAAGGGGCCTGCCATGAGGACCCACGCGCGCCACTCGTACCCTTCTGGTCAGGGTGGTGTTTAGCTGCATGCCCCAATTCATAGTCGAATGTGGCTGACCGTTCCTTTCGAATTATATTCCAAACGACGTCTGCAGTTGTTTCACCTTCCTCGAAAATCCATGTATTTTCTCTAAATCCGTTCTCTATATCCTGCTTTGTCAGCGTGTTACGCGTCTTCTGCACTTTAGAACTCGCTGTTATCATATATACCAAGTTCTCAATTTTTTCCAGAAACGCTGCACCAGGAGGACCGCCCTGTGCACCACCGCCCTGTGCACTATTGCTCTGAGCACCATCGCCCTGTGCATCATTCTTGCCTGCACCTTTACCTTTATTGGGTGCGCCCCCCTTAAGACTCACGACAGAAAAACCATTTTCATCTGATTGTATAAGGGAACTCGACTTATTACGCCCGGTTACTGGATCTACTTCGCGATAGGTTTGCTGGCTCATCAGTTTAAATGTCGCCAGCCGTTTACCGCCGTTTTCATCGACATTCACATACGCAGTAGTCAGCCGATCGTGTGTATAGGGATGTTCCCAATGAACTAATCCTTTTCCTTTTTCGCTCAAGCTGCGTGTGATTAATTGACCTACACTGCGTCCTGTAGACTGGCTCAGAGATTCTGCTTCGAACACTATTTTCATTTCTTCAAAATTAGCCTTAGTATCATCAAATGCTTTTATAGACGCGTGAGCTTTTTCGACTAAAGCTTGATAGTCTCTGTGCATCGCTTCTATAGTTTTCTCTAAAGTGGCATCGTGCTTACTATGCTCGCGTGCAGCCGCAATCGCAGCCTCATATTTCACTTTCGCCTGGCTCAAGAGATCGAGCTTAGCGTCGCGGCTAGCCTGGCGGGATGCTAATAAGTTCTCAATTGTCTTAAGCGTGTTGCTTAACGCATGGCGGTTTGTCTCGTTTAAAGAATGCGTATTTTGGTATTGTTGTTTTTGCGTTTTCCATTGTTCGATCTGGCTTTTCGTCTCTAACACCGCCTGATGAAATTGCTCATGCTCTCCCTTAAATTGATTGGTCGTCTGATGTATTTGGGTCAGCTTTTGACGGTTACTGTTAATATGCGCATCGACCTTTTCTTGAAATTGTTTGAGCGCTCGTTTAACTGGATGAGTGTCTTCCAGCTGTTTTCCTTTTGGCGTATAGGCAAAGGTGGCAGTGATATCAACTGCTCCGTTAGAATCCTGCCGCATAATTTGCATTAAATTTTTTGCATCGCTATTGATTTCACCGTGGCGGTTTGAATCTGGAACATTGATTTGTAAACCAGCAAGCGTCGCTTTTTGAATACTTCTATATTGGAAATAGTCTTCAGCTCTCACTTCAAGATTAGCCATTGGCAAGCCATTGACATTGAGTCCAACTCCGCCCCCAATGTAATAACCATTTTTATCGTGTGTGTCTGTCAGAATCTGTGCATTAATTGCTTTTGCTGTAAGCAAAGAAGGGATAGAGCCCGTTGCCACGATATGAGCCCCCACTAAGTCTACATTTTGTCCTATCGTTCCATGAAAGGTATGCGCTAATATCCCTGCCTGCTCGGCAACGATGGTCGCGTTATTCCACTTGTTTCCGTACCCTCCATTGATACCGCCGTTAGGAGCCAATTCCGTCAGCGTATTGACATCAACACCGAGCGACCCACCCCAATTATTTTGGCTTGTATAGCTGTGTTGACTGTCTTGCAGGCTTTTAATATTTAAGTCGCCAATGACATCAAGGGAGACCTCGTGTCCAACTACCTTTCCTCCTAACAAGTTCATGTCACCCGGTTGATGGGTACTTCTTCTTGGGAACCATGGTCCATTATTACGTGGCCAGCCCGTTTTAAAACGGAGTTTGGCAGCAACCACACTAAATGGTGCATAACTATGTTGATCAGCCTCCTTATGTCTGTTCTCCTGTCCATAACCAACGCGTACACCAACGCCTGCCGTTTTCATCGCAGCGTTTGCCGAACCAAGCGCACTGAGATCGACTTTGTGTGTCTTGCTATCAAAAGTCGTTTTTCCCAGCTGGTCCGCTTCTGCCAGGGTGATATGGCTTGCCGAGGTAAGGGCAATTTCTCCCGACTTAGCTTGCGAACGCATATCGACCCCAGTTAATTGAATCTTCCCTCGTGTGCTAGTAATTGCAATCTTGTCAGCATACATTTGGCTCACACCATTACTGATCATCTCTTTATGGGTATCGCTGTGTGTATTTTCAAAAGCAACACCAAACGACCCTCCAACGGTATCAGCAAAATAGAGATTCGTCAGATCACCTAATGTTTGAGCTCCACGCAAAAGGGTCGCGCGTACATACGCTTCTTTTCCCCCGTGAACCTGCAAATGAGCCGTTGCATTTTTGACGGCCTGATTAAGTGAACTATGTCCCTCAGCGGTAATCCCATAAAAAAGAACATCGCGATGGATATCCTGCCTGCTGACATCCTGCTCTCTTGAAGTCAGCACGCTTTGACCAACAATATTGATGGAACTCAATGCACCTGGATCGCGTTGAGAATTGCTTTCCATAAAGCCTGGCTTAGGCGGGGGTGGAGTTAACGAAATGAAATCTGTATCACCAAACTGAATATCGCCTTTGGTTGCCAAAAGATCTAATTTCGAACCGAACAGAAATTTAGTATTGACCGCATGGCCAGCGACATTTGTTAAAATACTGTCAGTTTTTTTACTAGATAAAGGACGATCTTCTTCAACCACCAGATGCTCGTGGTTGACATCAATAAGATGCATCGGGTGAATATCAATATTATCGTTTTTACTTTCAAACAGAACCTTATCAGCGCTGACAATCGCTCCCTCAATATGAACCCCGCCATTTGTATTTAAAGAAAAATTCTCAGCAGCTGATAAACGCGCTAATACAGGTGTTTGTTTTACAGTGCTTGTTGTAACAGTGGCTGTTTTAAATACCTGCGCGGGTTCCCACAGGAATATGTTCGAAAAAACATTTTCTAAAGTGCTACCTTTTTCGACAGTATTAAATCCCATCGATTGTTTTGAAAAGCGGTTTAAAACCTGTGATTGAATCGTCGTTTTTCCCCCGACGTTCACTCTGACGGATCCCAAAAGAGATTGGATTTCAGAACCTCCTATCTCCAAATTTTTCTTTGTATCAATAGTAAGTCCTGAACGTGCTTGAATTAACGCTGTTGTTCCTGCTGTATCGTGAGAGTTGTCTTGAGAAGGATTGCCTTTAACAATATGGTTTTTATGAATCAGATTATCTGCTTTGAGAGTGATATCTCCACCATACAGCTGACTTGAGATATTAGTAAGATCACCCGCTATATCTAAATTTAATTTATTCTCAGCACGGATTGTTCCGTAGTTTTCAAATGTCCTGGAAGAAACATCAATGCTATCGGCAATAATCTTTGCACCAGAATGCCTGCGACCATGTCCATTGAAAAGAACATGATCAGCAGCAGGGCGGCTACCATTGACGAAAGATCCAACATTACTGACAATAAGATTTCCTTTTGCCTTTAATTGATTATGATTGGTAACTGTCCTGGAATTTTTAATATCAATATCGCCACCCGATACGATATCAGCAGCCAATGTGATCTTACTCGATGCATCAATCACCAATGCTTCTGTCGGGACAATGACAGCGTTGCTATTAACGCCTACCCCTGCGCTGTTATCTACCAGATAGATCTGATTAGCATGCATACCCCCCAATGCCCCCACATCGATTGTCTGTTCTGCAACTTCATCAGGAGTTTTGCCAGATCGAATATCTTCTACAGGGAAAGCGGTCAGACGCTTTGCTGCATCTCTTTTTAAACGGACCTTTTGTTCGCCAGCAATAAGATGTATCTCATTGGCAGCAGTATCTGTCTGTGTTTTGTGAGCGCGGATTTTTCCATTAACTTTAATTCTGGAGGCAATCAGGGCAATACTGGCGCTGTCAATCTCAGGTGAGCGGTATACCAGGGCACCCCTTTCTTTGACTTCAATCAACCCTTTCTGTACATCAAAACCCGTCAGTACGCCATTATCAATAAGAGGGCGTCCTGTTGTCAGAATGCCGTGATGAGTATTAGAGAAACCACAACCATTACAAGAAATGCCATTGGGATTAGCCAAAATGACATCTGCTGACGGCCCTGATACGCCAATAGTACCATTGAGTTGGCTGGGTGTTGTACCGGTCACTTCATTAAGAATAGTGTGTGCTTTAGCGACTTCATTATTTAAAGTAACGCCATTGGTATCAACATTAAATTTTATATATTGATTATGTGACAACCCCTGGCTGTTGGAGTTTACGATATTTATCTGTATCTGCCCTTTAGAATTCTGAACAATATTGGCTCCATCTTTTACAGCCTCAATAGGTAATTCTTGAGACACTACTTGTAAAGGAAATGCTATCAAATTTATTGAATAAAACCAAAAAACTGTTTTAAATTTATTTCTATATTTCAATATTAACATTGCTATTCACTTATCGATTTTAAATATTAATTTTCAATAATTTCAGTTAGTAATCAGGGGAAATAACGCTGACATTTCTTAAAATAAAACTGCAAACAGCCTGATAAATCAGTATTTCTGTTATCATATACAGAGATCTGATTAATTAAATTTTCCATAATAAAGTGCGAGCGGATCCTATATTAAACGACAAAAATAGTGCTATAAAATAATGCTCATTTAAAAAGGCACTGTTGAAAACAATGAAGATCTGTTATTTGATACACTGAAAGGAGATTATTCTTTTTGACAGGCAGTCCGATGAATCCTTATCCTCGGCTGACATTTCCATGGCACCATTATTTTTTGGGTCGTTCGCTGGTGCTGCATGATAAGCTACCGGGAGCTTCAGGAAATGCTGGTTGAACGTGGTGTAACTGTTGACTACACCAATTAGACTAGTGCCTGAGATAGAACGTGATAACCAGAAAGTTACCGGGATGCAATGTAAGTTAGAAAAAAATATTGATGAACCAAAAATTTAGTTAAATACCTTTTCGGTTGATGAAGAATTTAAATAAAGTTTAATTAACATATTTGGTTTTTCTGTTAAATTAATTGATGAGACCTATAAAAATATGACAGTAAATATATTCGAGAGAAAATGGAGTCTATTACCCAATCAGAAGATTTTTTATCAGGGAAAATTAGAGAATTATCTGGATATTTAATTAATGCGCTAAAAAATATTATCAGTTAAGTATATCAAGAAAATTATAATTAATGAGCGACGTAACTATTTAGAAGAAAAAGAAAAAAGAGAAGAAGAAAAGAAAGAAAAACTTAAAGGGCAAACAGAACAGGACAGACATGATGTTAATAAAAAAATAAGCAACTACCTTGAAAGTTTAACGGAGGAGCAGAAGAACGGTTTATTGAGTGAATTCGAGAATTTTATAAAAAATCAGAAAAATTTTTTAAAAAATTAGTATAAAAAGCATGGACCAGCATCCTGCCACTAAAGCGTGTTTCAATACTTTCATCAAAGAAAACAAAAAGAATGAGACATAAATTATCGTGTCTATGGAAGAATATATTGAGTTAATTGCTCGGCAGGATTGTTGTGTATTAATTTTTAAGGACGGGATATTTACGAAGACACTTAAGAGTTCCACTTGGAAAGCTGCTCTTTCTCTGGATGAACTCATTACAATACAATGTCTACATATTGATAAGATTAACTATACACAACGAGGAATACGCTGAACGGTTTAAATACGCCTTGCCTGCCAGTACACTTTTTTCCAGTAAATATTCTTCAGGGAAGAACAGATGACGCCACGGCGGGTGGAGGCATGGATAAATTTGTCGTCCGTGTGGTAAATCCCCACATGCAATCCATTCTTACCGCTTCCCGTTCTAAAGAACACCAGATCACCTGGCTTGAGCTGTGGGCGGGAAATTGCGGTACCGAGTTTAGTCTGTGCTGATGTTGTGCGTGGTAATAGTATGTCAAAGCGGTCTCGAAACGTGCGCCAGACAAAACCGGAGCAATCCACCCCCCGCCGGTCTAATCCACCATGGCGGTATGGCGTGCCCTGCCACTGGTTAAGCTGAGCCTGTAACTGCGATATCACTATCTGAGGATGAGCAAGCTGTCCTGAGGATGTGGGTACAGAGCGACTACATCCTCCAAGTATCAGGCCGATCAATGGCAGAAAAAACCCTATAAAAAATCGCATATTAGTCCTTTACTGTCAGGATATTCTTTCCCTAAAAACCTGTTCGGGACCGTTACTCATCCGTTTTGATGCTTTCGTAACCGTTTTATCGCACCTTGCCAGAATCTGATTTGTTGTGTATTTCAGAGCAGGTCAGCCAGACACCGAAGAGGATCAGAACAACGCCAGAAGTTTTCAGCAAGCTGGCAGCTTCATTAAACCAAGGTAGCCATAGTGCCAGCAGGTATACCAAAATATAGCTGAGGCTTAATACAGGATAAGCCCGGTTAAGTGGCAGGTGGCGCAGGAGAAATAGCCAACAAAACATGGAAAGCCCATAACACACCAGACCAAAAAAAACTGCCAGTATCGCCAGTGGGTAGATGAAAACCAACATCCAGATATCGCCTGGTAAACTCAGCGGAAGATGAGTCATACCCCATTTCATCAGTAACTGGGCTATGGTTACCAGTGTCAGACTGGCGGCGCCCCAGAGCCATGGCATCATAAGACATTCATGAGAAAAATACCCAACATAATGCAGCCAATCCCCAGCCAGTGGCGTAGGCCAACAGTTTCGTTGAAGAAAAATTGAGAAAAAATTGTCACCAGAACCAGATTCAGACTCAACATGGGGTAAGCCTGGCTGAGTGGCAAATACTGCAGCAGGCGTAACCACAACAACATACCCAATACCAGCAAAAATGTAGCCAGCAGCATCCAGCGTACTGTCAGGGATCGGTGCCAGACCACTGACTGTTGTTGCCAACACCGGGCAGCTTGTTTCTGGCATAATTGACCACTACAGGTCAGTAGGCTTACCAACAGTAACAACAGATAACAGTTCATGGCAGTTTTTTATACCATAACAGCACCATACGGTATTGGCGTCTGATATCATCGGGCACGGGTAATCCATCAGGGATCCTGCCGTTTTTCTCCAGTTGCAGTACCAGGGAAACATCCCCCTGTGCCCGCGCCTGAATCAGCCAGGCAGGGAAGTCTGCATTGGGTATCAGCTGTCCAGTGGCATCAGGATAACCAAGCCCATACGACAACTCGCCTTGTTCATCCAACATAATGATATCGCTACGCTTTAACTCCCAAGCCAGTCCGCTGGCAAAGCCAACATTATCAGCCAGCAGATAACGGCTCTGTGCCAGCAGATCAATGTGCTGGCGGATAAAATACTGAGGTTGTTTGGTATCCATGATTTTTTCTGGCAGCATTCTGGCAATCAATAGACTGAATAACAGCGGACAGGCTGCTGCCAGCAGCCAGTAACGGGCATGCTTCCGGCCACTCCAGTAACCCACTAACCCCCATGCTGCAAAAGCGATCAGGGCCAGCGTAATTTTGCTATTTTCTCCTGGTGAGAACAGCGATAGGGAATGAAAGTCTAGCCCAAAGGGCGCAATGAGTGTTCCGTAAGCAGCCACCAGGATCACCAGCATACATAATATGCCAACACCCAGATTGATCAGGCTATTCATTTTAAAAGTACGTGTCTGCCCGGTGTGCTCACAGTGTATAGCTTGTGCGGCCATGAGTAACGCCAGAGGCGCCATGCAGGGTAAGATGTACGTCAGCAGT
>CAZBYB010000020.1:0-10649 GCA_964496225.1 uncultured Yersinia sp.
TGCCATTCCTGCGCACGCACCACTGCAGTGGTCACGGTTTGTGGTGTGGGCTTAGGAGCACTGGCCACCAGTTTTCTGATATGCAGAAAAAACCCCAATGCCAGTACTAAAACCAGTACCAGTACAGCGCCCAACATGATCAACATTCGTTTAGTGAGCATTTTTCTTCCCGTAATACATTCAATAGGGGATGATGGCTTCATGAGACCTCTGGCTAAATTTTACTGATCTTGTTGGTTTATAATTTTATTTTAGACTCACCTTCTCACGTATGTTTTAAGTACGCAGTTGCCACGACGGTAATGATGTACCCGTACATACCTGAGATAAAATTGCTGTGATTATAATGAAATCATTTAGAAAATATAGCGAATTAACCGTATTTAATCTCGAGTCTGAAAAATAAAATCATAGGGACGATGGTTTAAAGTATAACAGTGCAAAATGAATTCTGGCCTGAAGTTTTTGGTGTTAATGCAAATTTTTTCTTTGAAAAAGCTGAGTGAGGGATAAGGAATGACAGTGAATTTTGGTAACCTGTTGACGCAGAATGGATAAGCGCCCCGCATTCCAGGATAAAAATTCGAACCGAAACGCAATGGCCGATCGCTGAGTGCAGGTACCAGACAACGCTTGCATCCTGGTTGCCTGTCTCTGGCAGAGCTGATGACTGTGCGTACTTTTTCATCAGCTCCATTTACCGGCAGTTTAAATCATTCTGGCTGAACCACGTGTGTTTAACGTAATTTTATCGTCAAGTTACTCGCGGGAATCGTTTTACGTCAGCTCAATACATTGATATTGACAGTGACGATCTGCTCTTCATCCAACGGTTGTTCCGTGTCTTTGCATTGCAAAAGCTCAACATAATAACGTTCTGAAGCATCAAGGGTATCCTTTATAGGATTTAAGTTATACTGCACAGAATGTAATTTATCCCATAACGTTTTAACTGACGGTTTCTGTGATGGGGCAACAGTGTTATACAGTTTTTCCACATCAACATAGTCTATCGGGTTGTTGTCACTCTGATATTGTGCTGAATATTGAACGGTATCAGCGTGTTGCTGGGGTGTGGCAACAGGTTCAACAACCTCACCTGGCTTCCCTTGCGCACCGCCATACTGTTGGTATTCCGTACCCTGATGCGTATGCTGCGTTGCTGTATCAGAATCAATTTGCACTTTATTTTTCTGATTCTCGGTCATTTTTTTATTAAACCAAAGGATGTCACGTAAGGGTTTATCTTCCTGTTGTTGAAACAAGTTATCCATCATTTCCTGCAGGTTAATCTGCCGGTCACTTTGTCTGGCTTCCCTGGCGGCATACAATAAGTTATCGATAAAATGTGGCTGAGTGTCTTCCAGGAAAGCGACGATGGCTGCACCGGTTGTATAGTGATCGTTTTCATTTAATGCATTTTGTATGATATCCCTGATACTGCGGTTGAAATTTTCCGCGGGTATCATGTTTACCAGGGCATCATGATTATTCCCTTGTATGTTATGCAGAATATATTCTGCCATGCCTTCCATGAAAGCCGGGGCCAGGGGAAGTTTGGAAGTTGCCTGAAAGGTCAGTGCATGCACAAATTCATGACGTAATAAATCAGCAGGATCCTGGTAGTTGTTTTGTCCCCAGAACAGATAAATACTGGAAACATTGCCATTATCAGAAGGTGCTGCATGGCCACGTGGTTGTGGGTAATATTGTAAATAATCCTGTGCACTGTCAAAGATAAACACCCGGAAATCAGTGGCATCATCCAGTTTTCTGATGCCAAACGCGGCATTAAATGCCTCTGCTGTTTTAAGCAGAATGTCGGGTATGTCATTAACATTAAAGCCTGCAGGCACAGCAGACCGACCATGGGTGGTGGGATCGTTGTGGTACAGATCGATGTTGAGTTTATAATTTTCCCCGGTATCAATACGTATTGTACCCCGGAAGGCCAAGTTAGCGCTTTTTTCAGCGATATGATCTGTTTCCCTTCGGGTTTCCTGGCGTGTCATCAAGGTATCCCATTCTCTTTCCGTTAGAGGTGTAATACCTTGAGCGACATAGAATTCATTAATTTCATTTTTGGTTAACGTGGAATGCACTAACTTTTCAGATATATTGGCATACAATTGGTAGTACTGCTGTTGCGTATATTCATGCAATGCCGCTTTATTGCTGATTAATTTATAGAAACTATCCGCATCCGTCACCACGGACAGGCTGTTGCCATCATTAATAACCTTGTTCTTGTCCACTTTTTCATAACTGACCGTCATGGTACCTTTGATATACTGATTATCCGAAGTATCTCTGACGGATTGTTGCGTATTCTTGTAATCCCTGTCCTCGCTTTTAATTAAGGCACGAAAGTCGTTATCTGTTGGAAGAGTAATACCGTTATCCTGATAAAATATGATTATATCAGTCACCTTCACGGGTTGTTTGTTGATTTTTTCAGATAACTCAAACTCAAGTTTACTATATTGTTCATTACTGTATTCTTGTGAATAAAGTTTATTGCGTATCATTCTGTAGAATGCATGTTTATCCAGTACGATTGTATTTAATTCATTTTCATTCAAATTATGCTGATATTCAGGTACCGGGGCGACAACTTCCGGCTGAGGGATTGCATCCGGATTGATGACATTCAATAGAGAGCGTATCTGGGCATCGACATCAATAATCTGATACAGTATTTCATCAGTAGCACGGTCCTCTGCAGTTTCTTTTTTACGTTGGGCAAGAGGAATTAAATCCGCTTCTGATCGAGTATTATTGCGTTCTATTGTCAACTGCGTGTGTTGATTAATTAGATTATTTTGTTCATGAATAAGATGGCCATGAGCTTCGGTAAGAGGATTATATAAACTTATTTCAAATGATGTCTGGTGCGAGAAAATTTCTGCCAGTTCTGCTTTAAGTATCCCATATTTTTGGATAAGTGCATGATGATATTCATTGATCATACGCGGTTCTTTATTTTGCAATGCTTCTCGATATGCCTGCAAACTGTTTTTATATTCATTTAAGCTTGAAATATATTTTTGAGTATCCATGGTATTCCTCTGTTTTTATGAATGATCATATAAAATTATTGATATTTTTAGCGATCCAATAGAAATCATTAATTAATTCCCATTAATTATATTCGTCTTAATCCACTATTTTAGTTGTTATTTATAAAATTGAATAACCATTTAATTCACCACGTTTAATATGGTAATATTTTTACTGAACAAAGTAAAAACGACCATTTACATTGATATTATAAAAAACAGGCTATAACCACAAAGTTATTTATAGGAATATAATGATTCGTTTTATTTATGCTTACCCGGCTTGTACATCTCTGTTTTAAGTTGCTATCCATTATATCCTGATGGCTGAATAAAAATACCAAAAAATTTTATTTCTCTATTCCTGTATTGAGTAATCAGGGTAACAAAAATAATTTTGAATTAACGTAATTAAAATGATGAATTTTTGAAAATTATTTTTTTTGATAAATTTTTTTATTTCAATATATTTAATGAGTTAGCACGTTAATTTATCTAAAAATACAACGATGATTGCCAATGATCGTGAATATGGAATTGATAAACAAGGAAAAAATGCGGTTTATTTTGCTTATTATATGAACACTGTAAGCTGGATAAAGCGACAGTTAACCCCCCTTTCATTAATCGACTCCAGAAAAAAATGAGCATTTTATTATAGTGACATTTTTAACATTCACGATCCGCGCTGATCGAAATGATGCCATTTTTGCGATCGGATAAAGGAGCAATAAAAACCACAGGACAGATCCTCATATCGGGCTACCCGGAAAAATGGCTTAAAAAAACAAAAGTCGTCCATGAAATAATTTGAGTAGTTTGATGAGAAAACTGGCAAAATCGAAAGTCTGTGTTTGTAAAACAAAAATCAGTCGAGGTTGTGATGCATCTTTTAGCAATGGTATGTCTTTCATTAAGTCTGATGGTATCAGGATGGTTGATTGGTAACGGATTATCGCTCAGTAAACAAACGGTACGGTTAGTCACCGTGAAAGGACTGGCGGAACAGGAAGTCAAAGCCGACCTCGCATTATGGCCCGTGCGTTTTGTCAGAACTGGCGACAGTCTGGCAGCGACACAACGGGATATTGATACCGATGAAAAACAGGTGATGTCATTCCTGAATAAACATGGTTTAAATGCCGAGGCTATCTCGTTGAAAAGTACTGAAGTTACTGATCGGGCAGCGCTTATTTATCACGATGGAAAATATTCATCCCGATTTGTCATTATGCGTACCATGATGATTCGTAGCACGGAGGTCGATAAAATCGCACAGGCCTATCAAGCCAACGGCGATCTGGTTGAAGCCGGTGTGATTTTGAACAGGGAAAATCAGGGTGGAGAACCTGTCTATCTTTTTAATAATATTAATCAGTTAAAACCTGACATGATCGCACAGGCGACAAAAAATGCCAGGGCGTCGGCACAGCAATTCGCTCAAGATTCAAACAGTGCACTGGGTGATATTCAGAGTGCGGATCAGGGTGTTTTTGAAATCCTGCCCAAGGATAAGGCCAGTTTTTTTCAGCAGGAACAGCAAATTGACAAAACACTGCGCGTTGTGGTGACACTGAAATACCGCCTGACGGATCAAAAATAAGGTAGCGCACTTATCATGAGGATTTAAACCTCTTGGATAAGGAGCGGGTTCTTTCGCAGTCGCGTTTTGCAAGAAGTTTAGCAGAGCTTGAAGAATACCACTGAATTGATGGCAATCTGCGTGGTACGTGCATTTGCCGATTGCACTGGCCGGGATGTCCGTTATATCTTTTTGTTGTTCATGATATATCAATGTTAAGGATAAATTATGTCTGTTTCACGAAAGATGGCGCTGTCTCTGTGGTTGATTGCCTCCCTGTTTTACGCTTGGCAGTATATTTTAAGGGTAATGCCCAATATTATGCTGACCGATATTATGCAGCAGTTTGGTATAGATACTGCCGTTTTCGGTCAGTTTTCTGGGGCCTATTATATTGGTTACTGCTTAATGCATTTGCCCATTGGCATTATGCTTGATCGCTATGGGCCCAGAAAGATAATGACCCTGTGTATCCTGCTGACGGTTGTGGGTCTGTTGCCTGTGGTTTTTTCAGAGCACTGGGTGTATCCCGTGCTGGGAAGGGCCTTGATTGGTATTGGATCTTCAGCAGCTATTTTAAGCACCTTTAAAATAATTTGCATGACATTCAGTGAGCAACATTTTACCCGAATGTTGAGTTTTTCGGTCACGATTGGTTTGCTGGGTGCTATTTATGGCGGTGTTCCCGTTAGCTGGCTGTGCGAATCTTTGGGTCATAAAACGGTTGTGGAGATTTTTGTCTGGATTGGGCTGGTGTTTGCTGGCATGACGTATTTATTGGTGCCTGAGATGGAACCGGGTAATAAAACAACCGTATTTTCAGATATGAAAATGGTCTTTACCCATAAAAAAGTCATTGTCATTTGCTGCCTGGCCGGATTGATGGTGGGGCCAATGGAAGGCTTTGCCGATGCCTGGGGATCGGAATTTTTAAAGCAGGCCTATGGTTTTGATGCCAGAACGGCCAATTACCTGACCTCCATGATTTATATCGGTATGTGTTTTGCGCCTGTACTCAGCCGCATTGCAGAAAAAACAGGAGGCTACCTTGAAACCATTGCAGGGGCAGGCATCATCATGCTGATTGCTTTTATCATTCTGATAGCAGGATGGGGGGGCTCAGAGAGTATTACTGCGGGTCTTTTCATTGTCGGAATATGCTGTGCTTATCAAATTCTGGCGATTTATAAAGCATCTGCCTGTGTGTCAGAAAATGTCGCCGGGCTCACGACAGCCGTGGCTAATATGATTATCATGAGCTTTGGCTATCTGTTTCACAGTGCCATCGGGTTTATCATTAAATGGTTCAATACATCCGGGACGGTCCTTTCTTTCTCTTATGGTATTACCATAATCCCCATCACTCTTTTCGTGGGTATGAGCGGATTTTTTATTATGGCCTGTCAGGAAAGAAGAGCTGCTCAGAAAAAAGGGGAATAAAAAGTAAATCAGGATGTCATGCTGAGCAGGTTACATGACCAGTGTGAGCCGTGAATAAACAGAAATAACGTGGCACGGATGTAGCCTGCCGTGTCAGGCAATACGGTTCTTTACAGGGGCGTGCTCCCGTAAACGTAAAAAACAATCCATAACCTCATCTACACTGATATCACTGACATCCTGTGTCTCAGCCTCAATGATCTCGCAGGGTACCTGCCAGGGGCCCCAAAACCAGGCGTCATGGTTGCCAAACAAGGCCACTATGGGTTTTTTTACACCCGCGGCGATATGCATGGCGCCACCATCGCTGGTAAGAATGTAATCGCATAACGACATGGCTGCCATCAGTTCACGAAGGGTATCTGTCCTGATCGCTGTTAACTTTAGATCACGGCAGCCATTGATGATGTGTTGTGCTTTGTCATCATCACCGGGATGGTGAGTATTCTCTGTGGTTCCCGGCGACCAGAGCAGTAAAAAATGACAATCTTCACGTTGAGACAGGCAGTGTGCAAGAGCAATAAATTTTTCTACTGTCCAGCGTTGTTGTGGCTGGCGAGCGCTGATTTGCAAACCATAAACGGGTTTATTACCCGGGATCTTGAATCGGGCAGCTATGTGTTCTTTCTCTTGTGGTAATACAAACAATTCCAGAGGGCCGGGTATAGCATGTATCCCCAACGGACTGGCTAATTGGATGAGTAGCTCAACGATATGCTGTTTCTTTTTTAATGGAATAACGCGGTCTGTGACGCATGCCGGTGCGTCTTCGCCGATGGCAATAATACGTTTTGCGCCAGCAAACTTAGCCCACTGTAGTGCGCGTCGGCTCCATCTTATGTCAGCCACAATAATGACATCATATTTTGCACAGCGAATGGCCAACAGCGTTTTAATCCGCTTTAGAATAATAGCCAGAGTTGACTGGCCTTTTAGTTTATGATGCAACTTAGTATAAAGATGTATTTTCCCTGTGTAGGGATTATTATCAAGAACTGCACTATTATAGGTGTTCACTAATATATCTATTTTATGCGTGGTATGTTTTGCAAGAGCGGCAATGAGGGGGGTAGTTAATATTAAATCACCGATATTTTCACGTCTTATTAAGAGTATTTTCATAAATTTTTATTTATCTTTAAGCTACGCGCTAATTATTTATTTTAGTGTTTGAGTTTGTGTTGTTAATTCAGTTGCTAGCATAGGGTGAAATACGGTTATTTATCATGAAGGATATCACACAATCAGCAGAAATAAGCATATTATGATGATGTGTATTTATTTGATATTTTTTATTTAAAAATAAACCCTATTTTTCTGGCGATGCTTGTACTGATCAGGCTAATAATCCCATTGTTGGAAAGCGCAAGCCGCTGTGTGTATTGGCAAGTTAATGGGATACCGGTTCCCGGTTCATATTTTTAGCATGATTTGCCGGGCATCTGAGGCTGTCTCTGCTATCTTTAAGTACAGGGAATCTTATGTTCAGGGAATATCAGATTTAATCACTCAAGTTAACAGCAGGTATGATTATGATTATTAAATCATTAACCTATCAGACATGGATTGCATCCATGATATTGATGCTTTGTTTGTTTTCAGTAATAGCAAAATCAGCTACAAACGACGGAATGGCAACAGACGCAAAATCTGTAACAGACAAAGGTAACGCAGTGTTTGGAAAAGACTTAGAAAAATCAGAACAACTAGTAGTAGGAGCATCAAAAGCAGCAAAGGACAAAAACAAAGCACATCATGATTAATAAAAACACCAATAGCAACATCATCATCCTGCAAAAACCCACCCTGCTAAGGAGGATATTTTTCAGGTTATCGGCCTGTGGTGTTTTACCTCCCATTTGCCCTGTATCAGTACAACAAAGGGTTGATTCACTCTGACATCGTGGCCAGAAGTAATCTGGCCACGGCTGGTATGATGCCAAAGATAACGGTTAAGGGCCGGTTATTAACATTCAATATTGCCGACGGATTTGAGACTCAGGCAATGGTTCATTAAATCGCCTGGAAACACATACATATTTAAATCAGTATTAAACTGCTGCATGGCCTGTAATCTGAACTGCGGTGTTGCCAGGAGTGCGGTCTGTTCAGATTCATGATGATGTGCCAGGATAAATTGTGCGATGGTATCGCTCAGTTCAGAATCCTGTGTGCTGGTCGCACTAACCTCTGCAGCCGTAATGGTTTCCTGGAACATCTGGCATAATTTTTCGGCGCTGTGGTGTATTTCATCCTGCTGTGGAAAAGCACTGATGGCCTGTGTGGAATGGGTATGGGCATCAATGGCCTTTTCCAGCGGTGTTTTCTCTGCTGCTCCGCCAGGCTGGCCGCTGTAACTGTTCAGTATGCTACCCTTGAAGCGCAACTTGTAAGCACTGCCCGCATCTTCAAAGCATTGTGCAACAAATTGTGAACAAACCATCGGGTGTTCCCCTTGGTTTTTTCTCAGGTTTTTATATTTATGAATACCCTCTACAATGGAAGCCGTCAGTTTTTTCAGAATAAGCGTGACCATTTTTTGTGCCTTATGTGAAAATGAGGCCTTTCTGTAAATGAGCAACAAACCAATAAGGTATAATTCTGCCATATCATAAGGTTCTTCATTATTTAAATAGTGGGTTGCGGCGTTAATGACAGGCTCCATAGGCAAAGAGGAATCATGTCTGTATACATAAATCGTCCGATTCCTGGAGCTGGCTTGTATGTTGTGGATCGCAATCTGGGGTGGTGTCTGGTCAATCAATAAATACTTTTCCGCGTCATAATATATCCCCGCATGGCTGACCGAGGCTTCAGTCAACCAGCTAATCATCCATGAAATAGCACTATCTTTTTGCGCAGAAAATAATAAGACATCACCAATTTTAATATCCTGTAATTGCATAGTATAACTCCTTAATATTTATTTTTATAATTTTGTTAATTTTTATTACTGATAATATTTTATTGGTTTAATGTATGCGATAAATTATCCTGCCATCATATTATAATGATGGTATTTTTCTGTGTTTAACAAATGCATACTCAATAAATATATCGCATTTTCCTGATATGTGGGTGTTTATTTTTAACCAGGAGATTACTATTTTTAATATAAAAGCCATACTGCTTAATTAGTAGTATAATTAAAAATCTATTGATATTGTTGCGTAGGAATTAATATTTTATTTGTTCTGTTATTATTAATTTTAAATTAAATAGAAATAACAGGGTAATTACAGGGCACAGTGAGTTAAAAGCTGACACAGAAATCCGACTTTATGCTACAGTGGCCACTTCATGTACATTCCAGGGTCTGTTAATCGCTGATTCCTCCTTTTAAGCGCTGTCATGTTGTTGCACAGCTGACAATTTGCCGAGTGAGGATGTGGCGAGAAAGGGCAATATTATCGTCTTGTATAAGAGCATCAAAGCTGTGAAAAAAATCGTCGTCGTTTAAGCCAAAAATCAGATGAATGATGATTCTCCTTGTCGAGGGGAAGGCTGTTCCATAATTTGATTTTGCTATTTAAACCGCGGAGTTTTTATGACACCTGCTTTGTTGCCAGCAATTTGGCTGATTGTTCTTATTGTGGGTCTCCCCCAACTTTCTGAAACTGTTTATACCTCCTCTTTACCTGATATTGCTTATAGTCTGCAAGCCTCAGCGTCGATGGTGGAATATACGTTAACCATTTATCTATTTGGATTTGCCATTGGTACCCTTTTTTGGGGTCAACTTTCCGATCGATTTGGCCGAGTCCCTTGTGTTTTAGCGGGTCTGGGTGTCTTTATACTGGGATGTATAGGCTGTTATTTTGCCAGATCTATTGAAATACTGATGCTCAGTCGTTGTATTCAGGCTTTTGGTGGTAGTACCGGCAGTGTTTTAGGTCAAGCCATCTGCCGTGATGCCTTTCATGGTCCCATGTTAGGTAAGGTCTATTCATCGACGGGCAGTGCTCTGGCGATTTTCCCGGCCATCGGTCCTGTTCTGGGTGCACTGATCGCAGAATATGCCGGATGGAACAATATCTTTTTATTTCTGATAGTTTTTGCCGTGATCTTAAGCGTATGCGTTGCCATTAAGTTACCGGAAACGCATGCTGTTGGTAATAACAACCCGCCAGCGTCCTTATTGGCAGTGAGTTCAGTTCTGTTTAAAGATAAGAAAGTGATCGGACTTGGTCTTATTGTGGCAGCCGCCAATGGCATTGCTTTTAGCTATTTTGCAGAAGGTTCATTTTATTTGATCACCCTGCTTGAGCTTTCTCCCTCTGCCTATGGTGCCAGCTTTCTTGCCATTGCTGCTGCGACAATGGCCGGTGGCATATTGTCCCAAAAGTTACATGACAGCCATACATGCAGGAAAATTATGCATGTTGGGCTGGTGATTATTTTGATAGCTACGGCTCTGAGCAGTGGCTCTGCTGTCCTGCATGCCTGTATGCTGCCGTTACCTTTCTGGCTTATTATTGGAGTAACCCTCCTTAGCCAGATGGGTGCAATGTTCGGTATCTGTATCGCCACCAGTAATGCACTGGCCATGGCGCTTGTGGGTTACAAAT
>CAZBYB010000020.1:10659-23493 GCA_964496225.1 uncultured Yersinia sp.
CAGGGAACCGCCTCAAGTTTGTTCGGATTTTTTTATTACCTGATGATATCGGTATTCACCTTGGGGATGGGCGCGTTGCACGACGGGACCTTGTTACCAATGCCTTTATATTTTCTTGCTATCAGTGTCTTTATGCTCATTGTGCAAAAAATTATGATCATTGAGTAAGTAAAAAAATTTGTCATAGTGCACCTGTTGGTTTAATCATGGTTAAAAAAAAGAGAGATCAATGAGCATGCGTGTTTTTAAATTGGAAGAGTATCTGGCTAAGTACGAATTTTCCGCACCCTGGTTATTATGCTGTTCGGATGCTGAAAGTTTTGCCATGCAGGACATTATCGCTATGGCGGCGGATGAAAAAGCACTTTGGGATGATTTACGGCTCGGTTATTCAGAATCTCAAGGGTTACCGGTCCTGCGCGAGCAAATTGCCTCTGGCCTGTATGCAGGGATGGATGCCAGTAACATACTTTGTTTCGCAGGAGCCGGTGAGGGGATATTCTGTGCACTGCATACCTTATGTCAGCCCGGAGATCATGTCATTGTGTTGACACCTGGTTATCAGTCACTGGTAGAGGTCCCGCAGCTAAAAGGCGCTGAAGTGACGGCAATTGCTCTGCGTGAAGAAAATGCGTGGCGTATTGATGTGGATGAAATCAGGCAGGCCATTAAACAAAATACAAACGCTATCTTGATCAATTTCCCCCATAATCCAACCGGCCAGGTTATCACACAGCAGGAGTTAACAGCATTGGTTGCTTTATGTGAACGTCATGATTTATGGCTTTTTTCTGATGAAGTTTACCGTTTATTGGGGCATCCCGACGAACCCTGGGCTTGTCCTGCCGCGCAGATTTATCCCAAAGCACTGTCACTGGGTGTGATGAGCAAGGCGTTTGGCATGGCAGGCTTAAGGGTGGGTTGGATCGCCTGTCAGGATAAAGCATTGCTTAAAGCGATAGGATGTTTCAAACATTACACGTCGATATGCAACGGTACCCCTTCTGAAATTATCAGTTTGATTGCTTTGAAAAATAAAGATCGAATTCTGGCACGCAATAACCAGATAGTGGCTGAAAATCTTAGGTTGCTTGATCACTTTATACTGGAATATCAACAGCTTTTTGACTGGATCCGTCCCCAGGGCGGATGTACGGGATTTATTAATTATAAGGGAGTTGGATCCATTGATGAATTTTCACAGCGATTGGTACAGGAAAAAGGAGTGCTTCTTATGCCAGCATCCATTTATTTTCATCCAAGTCAACATTTCCGCGTAGGTTTTGGGCGTAAAAATATGCCTGATGCATTGAACAGATTAAAAGAATTTTTAATTTAAATGAACGTCTTCGATATTGATCAAATCAAACGGGCAGTGAATTTAGACAACGGCCTTGAAATGTTAATAAACAGCCAGCGCCAGGCTTTTATTGATTTTTCTGCTGGTCTTTATGAGGTACCGCTGCCTGTGCAATTGCAATTTATACAGACTCATGGTGACTGCCATATTAAGGCCGGATTCAGGCGTGATGATGATGTTTTTGTGATCAAGATTGTCACCGGATTTTATAAAAATACGCACCTGAATTTACCGGCAGGAGATGGTGCTCTGCTGGTTTTTTGCCAAAAAACAGGGTTACTTCAGGCCATACTCTGCGAGGGTGGATTTTTAACCACTCTCAGGACGGCGCTTGCAGCTGTAGTCAGTGCAACGCTCACCCCCTGGAATATTCGTTGCATCGGTATCATTGGTACGGGGGTTTTGGCGGCCTTAATTCAGATAATTATGAAAAAACGCTATCCTGATGCACAGTTATGTCTGTGGGGTAGGTCTACAGATAAAGCCAGAAGCATGGCTGCCAATGGCGTACGTCTGTGTCATTCTGTACAGGAATTAATGGAGCAGTCAGATCTGATTATTACTGCAACGGCGAGCACCAGGCCAATTATCACAGCGCAATACCTGTCCGGGAACAGGCATATTATTGCTCTGGGAGCGGATGACAGGCATAAACAGGAATGTGACATGCCTGTATTTGAGAAAGCAGACCTGGTGATAGTGGATAGCCTGGTTCAGGCCTGTAAATTGGGTGATACCGCCCACGCCCTGCGTCAACAGGTCGTAGGCACTGAGAAAATAGTCGAACTGGGCGTGCTCCTGCAACAGCAAGCCAGGTTGGATGCCGGGCTTATCATCACTGACCTCACTGGCATTGCCGCTCAGGATATTGCGATAGCAAAATGGGTGCTACAGGGGCTCAAAGCCAATGATGCGCAGCCTGCTTAAGGTACCTTAAATTCCTCCATCATGATTCTGGTGGCTTGGGCAAGGATATCCCTGCGGTGTGGTGCATTTTTTTGGTTTTGGGTAAAAAAAATCACCACGATGCGCGGGGGTTCCCCTGATGCGGGCCAGAGTACCGCCATGGCGTTGGTAGTACCATACATTCCGGCACCTGTTCTGTCTCCAACCACCCAACCTGCTGGCATTCCTGCGCGAATGCTGTCATTACCTGTTTGGTTGTTTTTTAGCCATATCTGTAGCTGTTCGCGCTGAGCGGGTGCCAGGGCATCACCCAGGGCAAGTTTATGCAACGTTGCCGCCATGGCGGTGGGCGTTGTGGTATCACGCTCATCACCGGGTTCTGCCGTATTGAGTTCGGTTTCATAGCGATCCAGCCTGAAGCTATCATCCCCCAGGGAACGGGCAAATGCCGTCACAGCACCAGGACCCCCCAGCGCTTTTATCAGCAGATTTGCCGCTGTATTATCGCTCTGCATCGAGGTTGCAGCACACAAATCATACAAGGTCATTCCTGCCGTCAGATTTTCAGCCCGTGATGTCACCGGAGACCAGGTCACAAGATCCGTTTTTTTATAGAAAATACGCTGTTTCATCAGACCAGGATCATGGCTGCTTTTTTTCAGAATAGCGGATACCGCCAGTGTCTTGAAGGTACTGCAGAATGGAAAGCGTTCTTTGGAACGATAACTAAGCTGTTTACCACTGCCCGTATCAAGGGCGTAAAGACCAATTCTGCCATCAGCAGACGTTTCCAGTGCGGCCATTTTTTCCTGAAAGGACGATGGGGATACCGTTTTGTCTTGGGATACTGCTTTAGAAACCAGTGCGCTGTTAACGGTACTGGATAAAGTTGTCAATATAAAACTTAACAACATGACCGTCATGGCCTTTTTCATAGCTATTCCTTGGTATATGTATGTGATTCCAGTTTTTGACTGCTTTTTTTTAGGACAATGGACGCCGCCAGTGTCTTAAAAAGGATTGCAAAAGTGGTTGAACTGTTTTTCTGGCAAATAAATCCGTCTGTTTCATGCAGGTATGACCTATGGCCACAGATAAATGAAACAGGCTGCAGGCAAGGTGTGGTCAACGGCTATTGCTCAATCTGGAATATGGCTTCAATTTCAACGGCTGCATTCAATGGTAACGCAGAAACACCAAAAGCGGATCGGGTATGCTTTCCTTGTTCACCAAACAGTTCAACAATAAGATCAGAAGCGCCATTGATAATTTTGGGATGAGCGGTGAAATCAGCGGTACTGTTAACAAATCCGGATAACTTTACACAACGTTTTACTTTGTCCAGAGAACCCCCTGTCGCTACTTTTAACTGTGCAAGAATATTCAGGGCGGCTAATTTAGCAGCGGCTATACCTTCTTCCTCGGAAAGGCTGTCACCTAATCTACCAGTAAATTTTACCCTACCCTCTTCCAGCGGTAATTGACCTGAAATAAATACCAAATCATCAACAATAACGTATGGTAAATAACTGGCGATGGGGGTAGAGGCTTTGGGTAAGACCAGTTGCATTTGCGCCATTTTATTTGCAATGCCACTGGTTGTTTGAGCACCGGCAAGGACAGATGAGTTGATGCATAAACAGAGAGCAAGACAACGCAGTATTTTTGTAACATATTTCATAAAATACCTTCCTGTAAGATATTGACGTTATGTGATCCAGCCTGGTTATTTTACTCTGAATAATTGTTAATTTCATTTTAGGTTAACATCATATTTAACAAGGAAGCACCATGCTTATTAAAAAAATGCATTACTTTTTCATCGGTTGCCTTATTACCCTGTTAGCCATCCTGCCTGTTGTGTGTACGGCGGATGTTGAGATCAGAAAAATTACGCCGCCTAAATTGGATGCGGCCCATTTGGGAGAAAAGATCCTGTGTCACCGTCCCATGAGGCATGGCTCACCGAATATGAGTATCGAGCAGAAAGGGGGCAAGGTGATTGCCCATAATTATGGCCATGGCGGCAGTGGCTGGACTCTGGGGCCAGGCTCTGTGGACTATGTTAACAATTTGCTGTTGAATTCTGAATATGCCACTGATCTGACAAAAGACACGCCGATCACCATCATTGGTGCGGGTGCCTTGGGATTGTTTACGGCCTATGATCTCACGCAAAAAGGCTTTACAAATATCACTATTGTGGCAGAAAAATTTACCGGTCTGGCGTCACATAATGCAGGAGGTCTGCTTGCGCCAGTATCCATGGATAATGATGCAAAAGTGCAGGGCATTATCGATCAGACAGGGATTGATGCCTATAAATTCTATGCGTCCATCGCCAGAAGGGAGCATGCACATTTTAAGACGGGTGCTACCATTGTTCCTGCCTATTTTGCCAGCCGGCAGGATTCTGGTCTGGAACCTTATGTGGGCAAAGTGATGCAACCAGCAAAAGAGGTCAGACTTGATTTTGGCAATGGAACAACCCGCGATATGGTCGCCTACGATGACGGTATTTTTATCGATACGTCAAAAATGATGGCCGAATTAACCGATTATTTAAAGAGCCAGAACATTAACTTTGTGCAAAAAAGGGTACACGCCTTTGCTGATCTTGAGGGAAAATTTATCATTAATTGCGCGGGACTCGGTGCAGCGGCACTGAATCACGATGAGCGTATGCTATCCGTACAGGGGCATCTCATCATGTTAAAGGATCAGAATCCGCGAGATTTACAGCACATGATCGTGGTGTACTTTGATGAAGATAAAACCCAATCCGGCCAAAAAATAAAGCGTTCCTTCTATATGTTTCCAAAACATCTGTCAGGCACTGATGCCAATGATGTGGGTGTTATTGGTGGGACCTTCATCGAAGGTGCTACCAGTGCCACGCCCAATAATGAAGAATTTGATATTATGCTTGAAAATGCCAGAAAATTTTATGGTATGCACTGAATAAAATCTGTACCCATCAACAGGCTTAAATTATCTTCCGGTGCGGCGGCATTGCTGCCAAACCAGAAAGATAATACCCATTATGCCATGAGCCATTTCAGGCTGTTCCATTGCATCAATGTCGATAGCCTTCAACACGTTCCCAGTCCGCTATGCCACCATTAACCTTTTCAAATAAAGGGTGAATTTCCGGGTTAGTGATTTTCATGTTTTTTCTGTAAACATCAGGGCTGCGTTTTGCCAGTTTATCCATGAGGTGTTGCCATTCGTAGGCTATCTGACCCTGCTGAACAGGTATTTTTTGATGATATTCAGTCATGATTATTTTTGCAGCATCGAAATGGTACTTTCTGTTATGTGCTTCTTTTTCAATTTCTGACAGGTAATATCCAATCGCCCTGACCGGATCTGCCGTGGTGCGGAATCTATTTAACTGAGGATGATTTTTATACCCTTTAGTGAATCCAAGGAGAACTTTCTGGGCAAGCAAACCCTCACGCCATAATGCAACCAGTCCAATTGAATCCAGGTAATATGGGCTTAATGACCAGATGCGCATTGAAATATTTCCCTTTAAAGTTTGTCAACAGGCTAAGGAGAGAACCCGCGCGCAAGCCAATGCCTTGCCTGTTATGTGAAGATAACATTATCAAATACAGCCTTGTGCCAGGCATCATTCCAGAAATGCCATTCCAGGCAGGTACTTTTGTAAAAGACATCCAGCATCCTGAGCCGGACGGCCTCTGTTGTTTTTGCCGCAAGGGCATCGCAGATAGTAATGGCCTCGTTAACAGCAGCACTAAAATCGTCACTGGTATAGGTTTCGATCCAGCGGGCAAAAGGATTATCGGGATCTGTTTTTCTGGCAATATCCAGGCCAATGTCATGGTATACCCAAAAGCAGGGCAGGACTGCTGCAACACCGACTTCCACTGGCTCCTGTGAACAGACGGCCAGCAACCAGCTGTTATAGCTCAAGGTTGCCGGGGTCAGTAGACCCGTTTCCTGAAAATTAAAGGCCTTGCGGAAAAACTGATGTACCACTTCCTGCTCGGCAACAAAGGTATAATCTGAGTAACGTAGGAATGATCGTACATATTCCAGAGGTACCCTGGCCGCTATCAGGGCATGGCAGCGTGCAAAATTTTGCAAATACAAACTATCCTGTTCAATATAATAAGCGAATTTATCCAGAGCCAGAGTGCCCTTCACAAGCGCTTGGTTAAAAGGATGCGCTTTAATCGCGTCAATTATTCGGGCAGATTTTCTCCAGGCATTTTCTGATAATGTCATGTGTATTTCTCAACAGCGAAGCCATATAATCCAGATCGATCAGAGGTAAACCTGTTCAATAGTAATGTTATCAGTACTTCAATCATGGTTTTCTTCCCATATGTAATTCAAATTCAGCCATAGATGATGGAAGTGATGGACAGGGCCATGGCCTTTACCCGGTGCATTATCTTTCGCGGCAAGTATCGCCTTGAAGAGATAACGTTTGGCATAATGGCAGGCGTCAGACAGGGTCAATCCTTGCGCCAGCAAGGCGCAGATGGCTGCCGATAACGTGCAGCCGGTTCCGTGCGTGTTTTTAGAATGCACTCGCTCTGAGGTAAGCCATGTGCATAATCCCTGCTGGTTCAGTAATAGATCATCAGCAGTCTGCTGATCAGAGTGACCTCCTTTAAGTAATACGGCTTCTGGCCCCAGTTGTAGTAGTCGTTCGCCCAGAATTTCAGGTTCGTGGATTGTTCCGACCAGCGCATGTGCTTCTGGCAGATTGGGCGTAATAAGCGTGGCAAGAGGGATCAGTTTTTTCTTCATCTTGTCCACTGCATCGGGTTGTAACAGGCTATCGCCGCTCTTTGCCACCATGACAGGATCAAGCACGATAGGAATAGAACCTGCGTAGTGGGTCAGAAAATCT
This sequence comes from uncultured Yersinia sp., assembly GCA_964496225.1. Lineage (GTDB taxonomy): Bacteria > Pseudomonadota > Gammaproteobacteria > Enterobacterales > Enterobacteriaceae > CAZROT01. The sequence goes on from CAZBYB010000020.1 coordinate 17,814, forward strand.
GCGACCAGATCGATAATGGACCCGGAAAACAGCATGCCAATCTTAATACTGTCCGGTTCGATATCTTCGAAGATGGTGGCTAGCTGTTCTTCAATGGCCTTCAGGGGAATTTCATAGCAACTTCTGACACCACAGGTATTTTGCACAGGTAGCGCAGTTAATACGGTCATTCCATAACATCCCAGGGCAGAAAATGTCTTGAGATCAGCCTGAATACCTGCTCCACCTGAACCATCAAATCCGGCAATAGACAGGCATTTATACTTCATAAAGGTTCTCCAACATCAGCGGCATACAGTTCATCAATGAACGCAGTACGGAATGTGCCTGGGTGTTGTGCCCGCTTTGCGGCGGATTGCCCACATAACCCGGTGTAAAGGGTAGCAAGCTGTGCGCTGTTAAATGCATCATCCAGTACCGTGCTGAATGCTGCGATGACAGCGGTCAGGGTACATCCCATACCAGTAACCAGGGGCATCATGGATGAACCAAAGGGAATTTCCGCCTCACGTTGTCCATCGGTAATAAAATCAATGGGGCCACTGATTACGGTAGTAAATCCATATTTTCTGGAAAGCATTATTGCGCTATCTTTGGCTTCAGTGGTGGAAGCGCTGGATTCCACCCCCAAAGTTTTGCTGCCCGGGCCTTGGAGGGAGATAATTTCGCTGGCATTACCTCTGACGATATCTGCATACTTCATCAGCTCCTGAGCCGTTTTAGTCCTGAGAAAACTAGCACCGGCACCAACAGGATCGAGAATGACCGGTTTCTGGTATTGTTGTGCAAGCCTGACTGCTTCATGGCAGCGACGGATGAAGGCGTGATCTAAGGTTCCAATATTGATGTTGATGCTGGCAGCGATTTGGAGTAATTCCGGTAGTTCTTCATCACAAACCGACATCACTGGTGCGGCGCCCAAAGCGAGCAGGGCATTTGCCATAAGATCCATGGTCACGTAATTGGTCAGGTTAAGTACCACAGGCTTTATTGTTCTGATACGCGCTAACGCCATTGCGATTTTTTCAGTCATGATGGCACGTGATGCCCGGTGCTACGCGCGCTGATCATCTCCGATGGGATACAGACAGCTACCCAAGCCATATGTAGCCACAGGAATTTATTCGTTTTATTGCTGGCAGGCATGAATCTGAAAAATTGATTTCTCATGATGTTCCTCAAAACGGTTGCCAGAGGAAGACATGAAAAGCAAAGTAAGCACTATTGCCACTGAGTTTGGCGGGAATAAGACTGTCATTTGCTTCACACTTCCTTCGCAGGCATTAACCAGAGCAGGTTTTAAGGGTATTTCTCAGCCAAGATTGTCTGTAACCGACGATCTCAGCACCCCCGGTGAATTGCGCATCACCTTACTGTGAAATGGGGTAGAACGCAATAATCGTGCGCCCGACTTTCTGCCAGCAGATAACAGGCGTACAATTTATAGTCTGGCATGACCCGTTCTTTGCAGGGCAATGACAAGCAGTACGATACTGCCGGTAAAAAACTTCAAATCAGAAGGTGCCAGTCCGAAAGATAGCGCTAGCCCCTGGATTTGTTGGTACAGTAGCGCGCCGGCTAAGGGTGCCACCAATTGCCGGGTCAAGGTATTGTTGCCGGTTATCGCTTCTCCTATCATCAGACTGGCTAAGCCATGGATGACGATGCCCACGCCCATGCCCACATCCATGTAACCTTGCATTTGCACCATCAGACTGCCAGCAAGACCAAACAGGCCACCTGCCAGAAATAAACCTAAAATAGTATAACGCTTGACGCTGATTTTTTGCTGCCGTGCAAACTCTGGATTCAGACCAACCGCACGGAATCGTAGCCCAAAATCTGTACATAAAAATAAGGCGAAGGGTAATACGCAGAGTATCAAAACTGCGAATAAGACTGTTATGTTACTGATTATATCCATACCGGACAGGAAAACATGATCAAATAAGGGAATGTTGGGTTTCCCCATAATACGTAAATTTACGCTATACGCCATGGTACTTAAGATAATACCGGCAAGCAGGGTATTAATCTGAAAGCGTAAATGGATCAGACCCGTTGCAATTGCCATGAGTGCTGCACCTGATATGCCTGATAAAATTGCCATGAGGGGATGCATGCCACTGGAGAGACAACTGGCACATATTGCACCGCTTAAAGGATAAGCGCCCTCTGCGGTTAAATCAGGGAAATTCAGGAACCTGAAGGGGATCATGATGCCATACGCAATGATGCTCAGAATCAGCCCTTGTACTAAACCCGACAATATCAAATCCATTGTCATATAATATTCCCCGATAATAAGTTTTGATCTTCGTACTGATGGAATAATGCAAGTAACTCGGACGCTGTCAGTCGAGCTTTTTCAGTACCGCTAATGTTCAGGACGATTCTGCCTGTATGGAGCATGATCAGGCGATTACCATAGTTAATGGCATCATCCATCTTATGCGTGATCATCAAGGTGGTTAGTCTGAGTTCAGCAATTGCTCTGGCGGTATATTCCATCAGCATGCTCTGCATTTTGGGGTCCAGGGCTGAAGTATGTTCGTCAAGCAATAAAATTTGTGCCCCTGAGTACACCGCCATCAGGGTGGCAATAATCTGTCGTTGCCCTCCCGATAAGTTCCTCATGGGTTGATTAATATATTTTTCCAGATCCATGCCGGTAGCTTTAATTTTTTCACTGATTTCATTCTGATAGCGGCGGTAAAAGGCGAGTTCAGGTTTTTTGTATCGCATCAGGCTTAATGAAATATTCTCAAGTAAGGTCATGGAGGCAACGGTACCTTGATTCACGTCCTGCATAACTTGCGCAACAGGTTCCTGACAGTGAATTTTTCCTGAATCTGGGGGGTATTCCCCACTAATTAATTTCATTAGTGTGGATTTACCGCTACCATTTGCGCCAATGACAATACAGAACTCTCCCTCCTGCAAGGACAGGCTGATCTCTTTTAATACTGGCTGAAAGGTGCCAGGAAAGGACAAAGTGACGTTATTCAACTGTAACATGCTGTCAGCTCACTATATCGACATCTGTTAAATTTTCTGGAATGGCAATGCCTAAGGCCATTGCCTTTTTTTTGTTGATAACACCATGGTGATCCTGCCGTGTCGGATACAGGGGGATTAGCGTGTTGATATTTTTCCCTCTAAGTAATTCAGCAACCAGTTTACCGGAATTTTTCCCAACAGAGTTATCACTGACCCCGAAACTCGCCAGGGCAAGCCCGCTGCGTACAGCCTGTTCATGGGCGTTAAACAGAGGGATCTTCATGTTCTGTGCTTGATGGGCAACAGCGGGTAAGGCAGCCTGAATACTGCCGCTTGCACCGGTATAAATCAGATCTACCCTGCCGTTAAATTCCTGCATGCGCGTCGGAATATCAATGGCCTGATCCACGGGGATAGCAACAACAGACATTCCTGCAGAAGATGCCGCCAGACGCATCATGCGTAGTAGTGCCGTATCATTGTTTTCACCAGAAGCGTATAAAAGTCCGATACGTTTAGCATCAGGCAATATAACCTTTACGAAACTCAATAAAATACTCAGATCCTGCTGGTCAGAGCTGCCAGTCATATTACCATCGGGCAGATTTTCCGTTTTTATTAATCCCGCTTCGACTGGATCGGTAATTGCACTATAAACAACCGGAATATCATGGACTTTATTTTTAACAAATTGCGCCACAGGGGTCGTCAGGACAACCATCACTTTAGGGTTCAGGTTTTTCAGTTTCGCTATCATCTGTGGAATCAGGCTGGGCTCAAAGTTCGCATGGGAAATTTCATAATGCAGGGTTTTACCTTCGATAAAACCCTGACTTACCATCTGTTCTTTAACCCCATTTATTGTTGCTTCCAGAGCAGGATGAGGGCCATAACTCGCAATGGCTACAACAGGTAGGTCATTTTTTTCGTTAAAACGAAAAAATGAAAATACGATAATAATGATAAATAGAGCAATAGTTATAACGGATGCGTTTTTTCCGGCCATAATAGATTCCATTGTATTTTGGTATCAGGTTTTCAGATAAGGCTAAACTAAAACTGAAAGGACATATTTAAAATCGGCCCAAAGGCCAGACCAGCGAAGAATAGCAATAGGATATAAGCAAGAAGACGGGTAACGTTATAACGCACATTTTTGATGGAAAAAAATAAGATAGAAACATGTTTTACTCACAATAATCAAAACGGTCAGAAAGAGTGGCTTCATAGTACGCAAGATCAGCGCCAACGCCATCCATTCAGTATCCATTTTTCTATGATGAGAAATAACATGTGTAGTACCAATTATTAGAAAAACACCAAAATCACTCGTAATTGTATGATGATTTTTTAATACCAGTCAAGTCTGTTTTTTCTGCAACGTAAGCACAAAACGGCTGTTTAAGTGTCAACTCAACAAAAAGCCACTGGTACCCTGACATCATGAAATCAGGGTATCCGGTGGCCCTTATCCATAACAATCACAGCCTGTGTATGTCATCTCATTATGATATGGCACTGTTAACAAAGTAGTTTAAAGACTTTAAGGCAGGCGATCATATCTTCCCAAAAAAACGTTCAATGGCAGAGCGTGTCTTGTACCTTTCACTGTCTTCTTCAGTATGCAGGCCAGGACAGACAGCACCCCGGTGGCGTGGAATAACGGCTGTTTGCCACTGTCTCGGATGAGTTTTTTTACCTCATAAAAATTGTTCCCTTTTTTTTTACTTGTAGTCATATATTTACGTACCTGTTTTAAAATAAGAGTAAATATATCATTAATGGCGTTAAAAAATGGCGTTTGTTTTAAATTTTATTGAATAGCTGAACCTGATTAAATAAATGTTTACGGAAAATGGAATAATAAATGCCAAAAATTTTCTCTGTAACTTTATGAAATAAAATAACCTATCATCAAATTAATGATGACTGGTTGTTGGTGTTTAATAATTTTCTGATTTATAGCATGACTATTTTTGTATTAGAATCATGTAACGACAACGCAGTGATTCTCGTGCAGTCAGATTTTTCAGGAGACAGAATGCCCTGAAAATAAAATTGTTAAACACTGTCATCAACAAGGTTAATAACCTGAAATAATTTTTATTAATAATAAAATGATTAATTCAATGATGGATACCTTGATTCATTGCATCTTTCTTAAAATAAAATATGCCTGCATTTTATATTAAATGATAAAAATAGTGCTATTAAATAACGCCCATGGGATAGCGATAAATATCACGCATTCTTATGACATCATGTCGAGAAGACGGACGGCGTTTTACCGTACGTTCAGCGCCCGGTGTATCAGTCCGAAAACGCCAGCAGCGGGTGCGGCAGTCAGGGGCCTCAAAAACCAGGTACAGCGCTGGGGGCGGATAGCATGACCCTGATAGCGCAGGGATGCTGATTTTCACCCATGGTGGCCAGGGTGGAGAGGAGTTCGCGGTTCGAGCACTTGGCCATTAGTGTCAGGTACAGGCGTTAAATATCGTAACACTCCGTGCGGGGAGCGGTTAATCGGGTCTATAGTTAGACACGGGGTGTGGCAATAGGCTACTGACAGTAACATGAACGCGGGAGGTAGTATGATATTACGGTATTTGGCGGGTGGTATATTTATCACGAGTTTCGCACAGAGCTACCCGGGATGAGCCAGCAGTAATCGAATGTGTTC
>CAZBYB010000021.1:0-17451 GCA_964496225.1 uncultured Yersinia sp.
CCCTCAATTTGTAAACCATTATGACAATGATCTTTGAATTTCTTGGGCTCTAATAATTCATCGAGTAACTTAACAAACTTTTCGCGTTGCATAATCTAATTCCAATTTAAAATTAATCATGAGTTCAGAATAGGAAAAATCCCACCGAAGTGGGACTTTTAGAAAAACTAAGATTTATAGTTGTTCTGCGTGATTAGCTAAGTAATCAGCAACTCCAGCCGTAGAAGCTTTCATTCCTGCTTTACCTTTGTTCCAACCAGCTGGACAAACTTCACCGTGCTCTTCAGTAAATTGTAATGCATCAACCATGCGGATCATTTCATCAATGTTACGGCCCAGTGGCAGATCATTGACGACCTGATGGCGCACAATACCTTTGCTATCTATCAGGAAAGAGCCCCGCAATGCCACGCCCGCTTGTGGATGTTCAATACCATAAGCTTTTTGAATCTCACGTTTAATATCGGCTACCATGGCGTATTGTACTGCGCCGATCCCCCCTTTCTCCACGGGAGTTTTCCGCCAGGCGTTATGTACGAACTCAGAATCAAAGGAAACACCCACGATTTCAACATTGCGCTGTTGAAATTCTGCATAACGATGATCGAAGGCAATCAATTCAGAAGGGCATACGAAGGTGAAGTCCATTGGCCAGAAAAACAGGACAGTTGTTTTACCATTGATATGTTTTTTAAGGTTAAAATTTCCCACAATTTCACCGTTACCCAGTACAGCAGCGGCAGTAAAGTCAGGGGCTTGATGGGTGACAAGAATCATAATGTTTACTCCTATATTTTTGGTTTAGGGGCCATGATGGAAAGACATTGATTGCATAGTTAATAATATTAACCTTGCCGGTTCAATAAATTGATGACAAATCTCTGGACATGATAACCAGGTTATTTGGGATGACATGACCATTATCCGCTTTGCGCCAGCGCAAATTATCAACAATATGGTGAATGACGTGAAATCCCTGTTTTTGATAGAAATGCTCTGCGGTTTGTGTACCCAGATTCACCTGTTGGACGCCTTCTTTTTTCAGATAATCCATGACCGCCTCGACGATGATACTCCCTGCGGTTCTGGCGACACCTTTGTTGACCACCACTGTTGTAATCCAGGCAAAGCGCCTCCCGTTTATTTCACAGATAGAACCACTCATACCACCATACAGTGAGCCCCGGGCATCGTGCAGTTTTAGCACAAAACTTGGCCGAATTTTTTCATCCTTTTCATTTACCGCTTCCAGGTACAGCATGCAGGTCATTGCGCTCCCTGGCAGGGTCGTGAAGGTTTTACTGAACTTAAAGGTATGATCCGGGCCAGCAGGCACATTAATTTTTTCACTCTGCCAGCCACAGCCAGCCAGCGTTCCCGTTAGCCTGTCACCCCAGGTAGTGAGAATGATGGCGTGGTTAACAACCTTTCCCTGCTGCGCCAGGATAGCGCTACAACGTGCATCGACGTAGGCAGTGGGGTCTTTCAGAAAATAACCAATATCAGGGTATTCGGTGACGATATCCGGGTTAAAAGCAAACTCTTTTTCCCGCTCGGTCAACAGACCAAACAGCGCAGATTGCTCCTGCTCCAGAGTGTGAGGGGAGCAGGTTTTGCGATCGAGCAAGTGAAGCCACCAAGCTTGATGGCCAATGCTAATCTGATGCATTAGTGTCCGTAATGTCCCAGTGTAGAGCATACCGCTTTCGGTACACTAGATATGATCACGATAGCCTTTGAACAGGCTTGGCGGTTATGCCTTGCGGCGAACGATGATACTCTCCCTGCCCCGTCTTATCAAAGGCAATTTGAATAATGAGCACCACGACGGGAACTAAGAAAAAATAGGTATAAACGGGTAAAAAGGATTTTCAGGCTGCGGGAAATAAATTCAGATATCATTTTGCAGGAACCACGAATTTGCCTGCCGGCTAAAAAAGCTGCTAAAATTTGACCGCAGGCAGTGGTTCATTGTTGCAGCGGTCCTTGCACTCATCTTTAAAGATGATGTGTTCAAGTCTGTTGCAGAACTGTAACGGCAATATCAGATTCTGTCCCCTTTTTAAACAATCTCTTCAAGGACGGGTCAGGTTAGTAAACAATGCTAAATGTAACAATGGCAGAAACATTACCGTCCGTCGGGGTGGTCCCCGTAGGTTTGTACATAACTGAGCAGTCAAGGGCATACTGGTCGATGCACCCGTAACAGTGCATACGTGTATCCCGCTACCCCAATGCCAAAAGCACCGTAATACTGATCTTTCAGGTGTATGTCAGGACGGCAAAGTCACTGTAACCAGACGTTTTTTTCATATCACTGATCTCTGAATATGTCAGCAAATATCGCTGCCTGAAGAGAGCCACTATCGTCATATCATTTATGATATATTATAAATACAATCTATTAGCATTGTTAATTATTATTAAGATAATGAACGGTATAATGGGGTAAAATTAGCCATTATTGTTAATCAACAAATTGATTTTAAAGAAATAAAAGTTAGAAAACGTGGAAAAAATATTTCCGGGCTGCGGGAAATAAATTCAGATATAATTTGGCAAGAACCATAAATTCGTCTGCCAGTTAAAAAAACGTCAGATGGAGAGAACCATGTCAGAGAAAGAAAACAGACAGCTGATACATATCCCGGCTGAAAAGCTGGTTGATGCTTTGCTGCATGCGAAGCAGTTTGAACAACATTATGCAACGCAAGAATCTGTAGATAGCCTGAAAGAGCAAATGAACACTCGATTTGAACAGGTTAATGATAAATTCGCCCAAGTTAATGACAGATTCGAGCAGGTTAACGACAGATTCGAACAGGTTAATGTAAAGCTGGCTGAACAGAAAACTGAAGTTAACCAGCGTTTTACCCAGGTAGAAAAAACCATTGATGAATTTAAGGTCAGTACCGAGCAAAAGTTTGCAGAGCAGAAAGCTGAAAATAATCGGCGATTTGACAAACTTGAAACGAAATTTGACCGCATGCAGTGGTTTATTGTCGCAGCGGCACTGGCGCTGATCTTTAAAGATTACCTGTTCAAGTCTATTGTCGGATTGTAACGGCAATATCAGGTTCCGTCCCTGGCAGAGCGGTTTTATCTCATGAGTATCCTCTTTTTTATTATGGATATCCCTGTTCGTTTAAAGGGTAATAAGATACGGAAATAACCAGTGTTATTTCTTTGAATAGATTTATTATGTAGAAGACCCTGTCTGATATCTTTCTGTACAGGGATTAATCATCAACATTTGTGGTGCTGGGATGAGCAATAGTTATCTGACGTTTCCTGATCTTGATCCTGTTTTTTTCTCATTAGGCCCGTTATCACTTCACTGGTATGGTTTGATGTATCTGGCAGGTTTTCTGTTTTCCCTGTTTCTGGCAAGGCACAGGGTTAAAAAAGAAGGAAGTGGTTGGACGATAAATGAAGTAGAAAATTTACTGTATGCTGGTTTTTTGGGCATATTTATTGGTGGGCGTATCGGCTATGTTCTGTTTTATAATTTTTCCCTGTTTATAGATAATCCACTCTATCTGTTTAAAGTCTGGGAAGGCGGTATGTCATTTCATGGCGGTTTAATGGGTGCTATTTGCGTCATGTTATGGTTTGCGCACCGTACGGGCCGACATTTTTTTCAGGTTGCTGATTTTATTGCACCGCTAATTCCCTTTGGTTTAGGTGCGGGTCGGCTGGGAAATTTTATCAATGGTGAGTTGTGGGGCCGTGTAACCACAGAGGTCCCTTGGGCCATGCTATTCCCTGGGTCACTTCGTGAGGATCGGGCCATTGCTGCTACAGATCCGCAATGGCAGAGTGTGTTAGACAACTACGGTCTATTGCCCCGCCACCCTTCTCAGTTATATGAAATGTTTCTCGAAGGTGTGGTTCTGTTTCTTATCCTGAATCTGTTTGTCCGCCGCTCACGGCCCATGGGCAGTGTGTCTGGTCTGTTTCTAATGCTCTATGGCGTGTTCCGTATTATCGTTGAATATTTTCGCCAGCCAGATAGTCAGCTCGGCTTATTGGGTGGTTTCAGCATGGGGCAGATTCTGTCTGTTCCAATGGTGATGGTGGGAATCGTTATGATATTCTGGGCATACCGATTCTTACCGCCATCCCCTGAGATAAAATGAAACAGTATCTGGAATTAATGAAAAAAGTGCGTGATGAAGGTGTTCCTAAAGCGGATCGTACCGGTACGGGAACCTTGGCGATTTTTGGGCATCAGATGCGCTTTAATTTACAGGAAGGCTTCCCGCTGGTGACCACCAAGCGTTGTCATCTGCGTTCTGTTATTCACGAACTCTTGTGGTTTCTCAATGGGGATACCAATATTGGTTATTTGCGCGCTAATGCTGTCTCAATTTGGGATGAATGGGCTGATGAAAAAGGGGATCTGGGTCCTATATATGGCAAACAATGGCGTGCCTGGGGAACGGCTGATGGTCGTCAAATCGATCAGCTCAGCCATGTTGTTACACAATTAAAACAGGATCCAGACTCCCGTCGTATCATTGTTTCTGCCTGGAATGTGGGTGAGTTGGATCAAATGGCACTGGCGCCCTGCCATGCGTTTTTTCAGTTTTATGTTGCCAGTGGCAAACTTTCCTGCCAGCTTTATCAACGTTCCTGCGATCTATTTCTTGGCCTGCCGTTTAACATTGCCAGTTATGCACTATTGGTACACATGCTGGCCCAGCAGTGCAATCTTATGGTTGGTGATTTTGTCTGGACGGGGGGAGATATTCATATTTACCTTAACCATCTGGAACAGACTGATCTTCAACTCAGGCGTGAACCGCGTACTCTGCCAAAGCTGCTTATCAAACGTAAACCGGAGTCATTGTTTAGCTATTCTTTAGAAGATTTTGTCCTGGAAGAATATGATCCTTATCCTGCCATTAAGGCGCCAGTATCTGTGTAATACTGTTTTTTATTGAATGGATTGGGCCGATCACCGAACCTGGATACACTGATTTTATTAAACCACTGGGTCCTGACAGCAGTTATGCATATTCTCATTCTCTGGATACTCGCGTTGTGTCTGACAACCCTGGCACCGGCACAAACCTTGCCCCTCAGTACGCAGACGGATATTCGTCAAGGGGGATTTGTCTATTGCGTTAACGGGGCACTCAATACCTTCAATCCCCAGTTAGCCAGTAGTGGGCTTATCGTGGATACACTGGCAGTACAGCTTTATAATCGCCTGCTACACGTCGATCCTTATACCTACAATTTAGTTCCGGAGCTGGCAGAAAGCTGGGACATGTTTGACGACGGTACCACCTATCGTTTCAGGCTACGTAAGGATGTTCCCTTTCAGACTACCTTCTGGTTTACACCGAGTCGAATGATGAATGCGGATGATGTTGTTTTTAGTTTTCAGCGCGTATTCGATCAACAACATCCGTGGCATCGCGTCAATGGTGGGAAATATCCCTATTTTGATAGCCTGCAATTTAATGATGTGATTGAAAGCGTTAATAAAATTGATGATCATACTGTTGAATTTCGCCTAAAAGCCCCCAATGCTTCTTTTCTTTGGCATCTGGCTACCCAATATGCCCCTGTGCTATCCGCTGAATACGCTGATTTATTGGCCGAAAAAGGCCAGCAGGCACAAATTGATCGTGAACCTGTAGGTACAGGCCCCTTTATGCTCAATGAATATCACCATGGCCAGTATATTCGATTGTTTCGCAACCATCGTTACTGGAGAGGTTTGCCACATATGCAGCAGGTAGTTATTGATCTGAGTGTAGGAGGAGCGGGACGATTGTCAAAACTGCTGACAGGCGAGTGTGATGTGCTCGCTTGGCCTGCGGCCAGTCAGCTGTCTATTCTACGTGCTGATCCCCGTCTGCGCCTGATCGTGCGCCCTGGAATGAATGTGGCCTGGCTTGCATTTAATACCCGCAAGCCCCCCCTTGACGATTATCGGGTACGTCATGCCATTGCGCTGGCCATCAATAATCCCCGCTTGATTCAGGCCATCTATTATGGCACTGCGGAAACGGTGGCTTCTATCTTGCCCAGAGTCTCATGGGCTTATGATAAACGGGTTAAATTCACGCAGTACGATCCAGAAAAATCACGCAGCATACTGGAAGAATTGGGTATTACTCAACTTAAACTCAATTTATCGGTTCCTGTCGCCTCCCATGCCTATAATCCCAGTCCGCTAAAAATGGCTGAGTTACTTCAGTCAGATCTGGCGCAGGTTGGCATAGAAGTGATTATTAAGCCTATCGAAGGCCGTTTTCAGGAAGCCAGACTGATGGAAATGAATCATGACTTGGCGCTTGCAGGCTGGTCAACGGACAGCAATGATCCCGATAGTTTCTTGCGGCCATTACTCAGCTGTATGGCGATCCTTTCACATACCAATTACACTCATTGGTGTAATCCAGAATTTGATACAATTCTGCAAAAGGCATTATATGCTCAGCAATTCTCCACACGCATTGCTTACTACCACCAGGCACAGAAAATTCTTGCCCATGAACTGCCCTTGTTGCCATTGGCTTCATCCTTGCAGCTACAGGCTTATCGTCACGATATCAATGGATTAGTACTTAGCCCTTTTGGAAATGATTCTTTTGCTGGCGTATTTCGTGAAAAGTTAAAAGGTTCGAAGCAATGATTATTTTCATACTAAGACGCTTGCTGTTACTGATAATAACGCTGTTCATATTATTACTGGTAGGTTTTGGTTTGTGCTATTTCACCCAAGATAGCGTACTGCAGGATGGAAAGGTATTTGATGCGCTGAAATTTTACCTGATCCACCTGATGCAGGGCGATTTTGGTATATCCATTATTAACGGTCAGCCTGTCAGCCAGCAGTTACGTGATACCTTCCCCGCCACCATTGAACTTTGCATTCTGGCTTTTGCTCTGGCATTGTTTTTTGGCATTCCTCTGGGGATTATTGCAGGCACCCTGCCCGGTAAATGGGCTGATCGGGTCATCAGCTCACTGGCACTGATTGGATTTTCTACCCCTGTATTTTGTCTGGCAATCTTATTGATATTATTTTTTTCACTGCATTTGGATTTGCTGCCCGTTTCTGGCCGTGTTGATTTATTGTACCAGGTAAAACCTATCACTGGCATGGTGTTATTAGATGCCTGGTTATCTGATTCCCCCTTGCGCCATGAAATAATAATCAGTGTATTGAATCACATGATTCTACCCATCACGGCCCTTGCTGTCGCGCCCACGACGGAAGTGATTCGCTTGATGCGCATTAGTACGTGGGATGTATTCAGTCAGAACTATATTAAAGCCGCTGCCACCCGTGGCTTATCCCGTCTGACGATTATCCATCGCCATGTGCTGCATAATGCATTACCCCCGATTATCCCGAAACTGGGATTACAATTTTCAACCCTGTTGACCCTGGCAATGACGACTGAAGTGATATTCAATTGGCCAGGATTAGGCCGTTGGTTAATTGATGCCATTCGTCAGCAGGACCATGCCGCTATTTCTGCCGGTGTAGTGGTCACCGGATCATTGGTACTCGTGATCAATGTGCTGTCCGATTTTTTAGCAGCCATGAGTAACAGGTTAAAACACAAGGAATGGTATGCTCTTTGATAAAGTATATCGCGAAAAAAAAATAACCGGACCCTTACTGCACACATGGCGTATTTTCCACGCTGATGTCTTGTCCATGGTGGGCTTGTACGGTGTTATCGTACTGATATTATTGTGCCTGTTTGGCGAATGGTTGGCACCTTATGCACAATATCAACAATTTGTAGGTCATCAGCTACTACCACCTTCATGGTCACATTACGGTGATGTAGCTTTTTTTCTCGGTACCGATGATCTCGGCCGTGATATGCTCAGCCGTTTACTTGCAGGAACTGCGTCAACATTTGGTTCTGCCTTGCTGGTTACCCTGGCAGCAGTATTGTGCGGTTTGATACCGGGTGTCTTTGCCGGCGTAACCCATGGATTATATTCAGCAATTTTTAACCATATTTTTGATATCCTGCTGTCCATTCCTTTATTTTTACTGGCAATCATCATAGTGACTTTTACGGGGCCCGGTTTACAACACAGCATGTTTGCTGTCTGGCTGGCATTATTACCTCGTATTGTACGTACCATTTATAACGCAGTTCATGATGAGCTGGATAAGGAATATGTGGTCGCAGTCCGTCTGGACGGGGCTTCCACATTTTATATTCTTATCTACGCCGTACTGCCAAATATTACCGCAATTCTGACCACTGAATTTACACGTGTTCTGTCAATGGCCATACTGGATATCGCCGCATTGGGTTTCCTTAATTTAGGTGCTCAGTTGCCTTCACCAGAATGGGGGGCGCTGCTGGGAAACTCACTGGAGTTAGTGTATATCGCTCCCTGGACGGTTATGTTGCCGGGAACTGCACTTCTGGTGAGTGTACTGATGGTAAATCTGTTGGGTGATGGTATTCGCCGGGCCATCACGGCTGGAGTGGAATAATGCCATTACTCGATATTCGCAATCTTACCATTGAGTTTATGACAGCAGACGGTCCCTTAAAAGCCATTGATCGCGTCAGTATTATGCTGAACGAAGGTGAAGTTCGCGGGCTGGTAGGCGAATCAGGTTCCGGTAAGAGCCTTATTGCTAAAGCTATTTGTGGTGTCACTAATGATAACTGGCGTGTGACTGCTGATCGCTTTCGTTTTAATGATATTGATTTATTACAGCTTTCTCCGCGACAACGGCGTAAAACTATCGGTCATAATATCTCAATGATCTTTCAGGAACCACAATCCTGCCTTGATCTTGCCGAAAATATTGGCCAACAACTGATGCAATCTATTCCGGGTTGGGCCTGGAAAGGCCAGTGGTGGCAACGCTTTTACTGGCGAAAACGCAGAGCCATTGAATTATTGCACCGTGTGGGAATTAAGGACCATGAGGAAATCATGAGCAGTTATCCTTATGAGCTTACGGAAGGTGAATGTCAAAAAGTGATGATCGCCATTGCACTCGCCAACCAGCCGCGTTTGTTAATTGCTGATGAACCGACGAATGCCATGGAGCCAACAACTCAGGCACAAATCTTCCGTCTGTTGGCAAGGTTAAACCAAAATAACAACACCACTATTTTATTGATCAGTCACGACTTACAAATGATGAGTAAATGGGTTAACCGCATTAATGTGTTGTACTGTGGGCAGACAGTAGAAAGTGCAACCTGTGAAGATTTATTATCAATCCCTCATCATCCCTATACGCAGGCATTGATTCGTGCCATGCCAGATTTTGGCCGTACACTGCCACATAAGAGTCGCCTGAATACCTTGCCTGGTTCAATACCTTCGCTAAAACATCTACCCATAGGTTGTCGGTTAGGACCGCGCTGCCCCTATGCCCAAAAAACCTGTATTGAAACGCCGCGCTTACGGCTGGTCAAAAACCATGCTTTTGCCTGCCATTTCCCTCTTAATCTCGATGGGCAATAATGACCGAAATACTGCTGGAAGCGCGTGCGCTGAGTAAAACATTCCGTTATCGTACTGGCCTTTTCCGACAACAGCATGTTAAGGCTGTGAAAGCAGTGAGTTTTACGTTGTATGCCAGCCAGACTCTGGCTATTATCGGCGAAAATGGTTCAGGAAAATCCACACTGGCAAAAATGTTATCCGGCATGCTCGAGCCCAGTTCAGGGGAGTTGTTCATTGGTGGGCATCCGTTAAGTTATGGCGATTATCGCTACCGTAGTCAGCATATTCGCATGATTTTTCAGGGTTTGGGTACTTCACTTAATCCTCGTCAGCGCATTGGACAGTTACTGGATGCTCCCCTGAAACTCAATACTGATTTGGATACAAGAGCGCGCGAGCTGCGCATTTACCAGACTTTACGTCAGGTGGGATTACTGCCCGATCAGGCGAACTATTATCCTCACATGTTGGCGTCGGGTCAAAAGCAACGCATTGCGCTGGCACGTGCTTTAATTTTGCGGCCTAAAGTGATCATTGCTGATGAAGCGCTGGCTTCACTGGATGTATCCATACGCTCGCAGATCATTAACCTGATGTTGGAACTGCAAGAAAAACACGGTATATCTTATATTTACGTAACCCAACACTTAGGCATGATGAAGCATATTAGCGATCAAGTCATTGTCATGCATGAGGGTGAAGTGGTAGAACGTGGTAATACCGCTGAAGTTCTGGCATCACCTGTACACGAACTCACGCGCAGATTGATTTTCAGCTATTTTGGTGAATCCCTGATATCTTGCACTTCGGCATCAGGATAATGAAATACAGGAATAGCCAGACAAACATCATCTACATCTACGCAAGTGTTAAACAAAAAAAGTAACCTATTCCTGCCAAAGCCAAAAAGGGTCCAAATGCCATTAAACGATTGCCCGGTTTTTTAAATAAACCTGTGGTGAGATACGTTAAAATAGCAACGAAAGCAGAAAATGACATCAATACTGGAATGGCTTCCATGCCAAACCATGCTCCCAGCGCTGCCAGCAGCTTAAAATCGCCGTAACCCATACCTTCTTTAGTCGTCAATAATTTAAAAATCCAGTACAGACTCCACAGAGACAGATAACCGCAAACTGCACCCAATACAGCAGAATTTAACGATATTAAAAATCCATTTAGATTAAAAATCAGACCACACCATAACAAGGGTAGAGTAATATTATCAGGTAAAATTTGAGTATCAATATCGATGAATGCTAATACAATCAATGAACAGATTAAAATTAGTGCTCCCAAGCGAAATAAATGATCAGAGAAATTGATTATTATAACCGGTAGCATTATTGTAATTAAAATAATAATAATATGATCACGTATTATGCGCTTATTACAAATACGACAGCGGCGCAAATATAACCAGTCTGATAATGCAATAGTATATTTTATTGGAATGCTTTTTGAGCACGGCAGACAGCATCCATTCGATAAGAATGAATTTTCTATTTTATCAATTTCTATCATTGTTATATTTTTCTTAAAATAATCAACCTCTTGTTGCCATTGCCTGTATATCATTTTAGGCATATTATAAATAATAATATTTAAACATTGTCCCAGAAAAAGACCTGCTAATATTATTAATAACCAATGCAACCATGAAGAGAAATTTATTATTTCCATATTATTTTTATTCCCATTGTCGATATTGATTTAAAATCAGGGCTTTTGGTAAGCCAGATAATATATTATTTTCCATGATTCATCGTCATACTCTGGCTGCACCATTTCATGGTATATCAAAGTATCTTATACCATAGCAAAAAAAATGCTGTCCGGATTTTATTTGTATCAGTGCTACTTTCAGACAGGAGGTATGACCAAATGTATCAAGAGGTAATTCATGTATATTGTTATTTATTGCCGTATGCGGATTTTTTTCCTTGTCTTAATTGTTATTTTTTTTTTAATCTGATTTTGAAGTACGAAATACTTGATGCAGTATTTATAATACATGAGGTGCTTGGATGTTATATCTCGATACTTACGGCACACTGGTTTCGGCAACCCTGGTTTTATTATTAGGCCGAAAACTTGTAAAAAAAATTTCTCTACTAAAAAAATATACCATTCCTGAACCGGTAGCGGGTGGTTTAGCTATCGCATTACTTTTTTTACTTATTCAAAAAACGCTCGGTTGGGAAATTCACTTCGATATGTCCCTCAAGGATCCATTGATGCTGATATTTTTTGCAACGATGGGTCTGAATGCCAATTTCACCCGTCTTCGACAAGGTGGAAAGACACTCAAACTCTTTGTTTTTATTGTTATCGGCTTACTATTCATACAAAACGGCATAGGTATTGCATTAGCCCAATTATTAGGTTTGGATCCATTATTTGGGCTATTGGCAGGTTCCATCACACTGTCCGGTGGGCACGGAACGGGTGCTGCATGGGGTAAATTATTTACTGAACGCTATGGTTTTGCACATGCCACTGAAGTTGTCATGGCCTGTGCGACATTTGGTCTGATTCTCGGTGGGCTAATGGGTGGGCCAGTGGCACGTTACTTGATGAAACATTCAACCGTCTCGCAAAAAAAAGCAGATGAATCCGGGCCAATAATGTCGACAAAATCCTATACCGGCACGGTTATCACCTCATTGGTCATGATTAAAACCCTCGCAATGATCGCCATTTGCCTGGTGGTGGGCAATGCCATCCAGCGGTTATTGAGCGGATCGTTTTTTGAACTGCCTGGTTTCGTTTGTGTACTGTTTGTTGGGGTAATTCTTGCCAATGGCCTGGCTTTTTTTGGATTTTACCAAGTCTTTAACCGTGCAGTGTCCGTGTTAGGTGATGTCAATTTATCGTTGTTTCTGGCCATGGCATTAATGAATCTTAAGCTGTGGGAACTGGCATCCATGGCATTACCCATATTGATCATTTTAACCTTGCAGGCTCTGGTCATGGTGCTGTATGCCATTTTTATTACCTGGCGTCTGATGGGAAAAAACTACGATGCAGTTGTCTTCAGTGCCGGGCATTGCGGTTTTGGCTTAGGTGCAACGCCAACAGCCATTGCCAATATGCAGGCTATTACTGAACGTTTTGGGCCTTCTTATCCGGCGTTTCTGGTAGTGCCTATGGTTGGGGCATTTTTAATCGATATTGCCAATGCTATTGTGATTAAACTTTATTTGTTGTTACCGGTTTTTTCAGCGACCGGCCGGATGTGATAAGCGACATAACCCGGCATTCATGATGATGTTATGCGCATCATGGGTGCCTACTGCCCAGGCTAAAAAGCGCTCAAAGAGCCGGTCTGCCAGAGCTGAATCAGGGCAGGAGGCATGGCCTGCTCAGGAATTTCCAGAATATTATTGGTCTTCATTTTATGTGATGTATCGCTGATTGTTATCAGAAAATAACGTTGATCCGCACCGTCCGGAACCCGATGTTCTCCTGTTTGGAGGGCATAAGATGAGAGCTGGTTCAATAACTGACATAGTTGCTTGCGTTCACTGTCTTGCATGCTGTTTAAGGAAAAACGCTGTGAACCAGCAAGTTCCGGTGTGTAAGCAAATCCGCCTTCACGGGATATTGCAATAACGGTATTTTCGTTAAATTTAAACAGGGGTTGTGTCATGAATATTCACCAAAATTAATAACCAGTCGCTGATACAGTATTCAGTCATTATTGGATTAATGACAGTTGGGTTGCTACATCATTTTTTAATATGATCCCATCATCCCTGTTGCATCCTGGCAGCAAGGATGATGATGTTAATGCTTTTTTATAACGCACAGGCTGACAGTGAATGTTCAGACATGTGGCAGTGATTTTTTACCAAACGCCCACCTCGTACCACGCATCCCGCACTTGAGTTGCTGTATCCATATCGAATAAACGTGCTTTCTCTATGGTTAATCTGGAAAATTCAAGGAAGCTGATATTACCAGGGTCTTTCTTCTCTTTCAGGCTTTCGTCACACAATGCGTCATACCAAATTTTTCCTGCTTTTTCCCAGGAATATTCACCCAGTTTGGTGGCAGCCAGGTAGAATGCTCGGTTAGGTATACCTGAATTCAGATGTACCCCACCGTTATCCTGCCGGGTTCTGACATAGCTCTCCATATGAGCAGGTTGAGGATCTTTGCCTAACAGGGGATCGTCATAGGCGGTACCGGGTGCGGACATGGAACGCAATCCTTTCGCCTTAATTTTGCTGTTTAACAGCCCTTCACCAATGATCCAGTCTGCCTGAGCAGCAGTCTGGTTTTTATGGAATTGTTTTACCATAGAGCCAAAAACGTCAGACATGGATTCATTCAACGCGCCAGCCTGTCCATAATAAATGAAGCCGGCCTCACTTTCTGTCACACCATGAGTGAGTTCGTGAGCGATGACATCAATGGCAATCGTAAAGCGATTGAATACTTCACCATCACCATCACCAAAGACCATACGCTGCCCATTCCAGAATGCGTTCTGATAATTCGTGCTGTAGTGTACGGTTGCGTCCAGTGGTAACCCTTTATTGTTTAGGGAATGGCGCTGAAATTTTTGCCAGAAAAAAGCATAAGTGACCCCCAGATAGTCATAGGCCTCTTTTGCCGCGATATCCTGTGTGGCAGCTTCCCCTTCCTTGCGTATCAGCACACCAGGGAGTGATTCCTTGTTATGGGCATCAGAAATGGAACGGAAAACTTTACCCTTGGTTGCCGTAAGTGCATCGGTAATCAAGGTTTCGGGTTCTAGCAGGTCTGTACTGAGCAACCGGTTGACATCAATGAGTGTTAAGGATGCCATCACCTGCTGGCTGGAATCACCGTTATCAATAATTTCTTTTAGCAGGTAAGGTGGAACCAGACTGTAGTTTGGTAACACGGATAAATTGGACATATAATATAAACTCCATTTTATTTTAAATTATATTTAAATACATTGTTATTTTACGTATCGAATCCAGCGCCGGGATGTGGGTTATTTTTTCTCATTTAAGAAAAGCGTATCGCTGACGCGATTGAGCGTATTTATTTTAATATTATGATTATTAATCAGTATGTAACCATGGTTGTCCGTGCGTGGTGATACTGAACTAAAGTATAGTGAAAGTTGTTAATTCTTCTTTGAGACTGAAGGTCATAGCGGCATAACAAATCAGCGGGAGAACGGTGGTAAGATATCAAGAATGCCCGTTTCATGAGGCATAGCGGAGAATAATGTGTTGACGGGTAGATTAATTTATGATGCACCTCTGTCCTTTTTTGCGGTGATGTATGTAATTTTACTCTCAAGCCAACCATCCTGTAACCGGGTTTTGAGTGTATCGCCTGGCTTTGCCTGCTGGACACTTTTTAGCAACTGGCCATGAGAAGTTTCAGTGATACTGTAACCACGTGCTAGTGTGGCAAATGGATTGATCGCCGTCAGGCGAGGGCTGATGGCGTCAAGGCGTTGGCGGTACTGGTTTAACTGACGTTCCAGCGCCCGTTTCAGGCGATATTCCTGTTGTTGTGTACGCTGGTAATAACGATGAATGGTTACTTGTAGCTGCCGGTAAGCTAAGCGTTGCTGTAGATGTTGGAAGTGCCGGGTTTCCCTGCGCAGGCGATTTTGTATACTGTCTGTCAGGTGGCGTTGTAGCTTCAGTAACCGGGTTTGCCACAATGACAGCCATAAATGCGGATGCTGTTGTTGCAGATGATGAGCTAACCGACTCCATTGCTGTTGACGTTGTACCAGATAATAATCCATTGCCATGGCCAGCCGTTGTTGCTGTGACTGACTCTGACGCAGTAATTCCTGCTGGTTGCGGCTCACCAGCTCTGCAGCTGCTGAAGGGGTCGGGGCCCGCAAATCAGCAACAAAGTCAGCAATGGTGACATCCGTCTCATGACCGACGGCACTGATAATGGGGATAATACTGCTAAAGATAGCCCGAGCTACCTGTTCATCATTAAAGCACCAGAGATCTTCCAGTGATCCGCCGCCGCGTCCCAGAATCAAAACATCGCATTCATTGCGGCGGTTGGCTACCGTTATCGCTCGTATCATCTGTAATGATGCTTCTGTTCCCTGCACTGCAGTAGGATAAATCACCACAGGCAGTGAAGGATCCCGGCGTTGTAATATCTGCAAAATATCCTGTAATGCGGCACCGCTGGTGCTGGTGATGATGCCCACTCTGCGGGCGGGTCTGGGTAACAATTTTTTATGGATTTGTGCGAATAAACCTTCCAGAGAGAGTTGCTGTTTAAGTTGTTCAAACTTTTGTTGTAATCGTCCGTCACCGGCAGGTTGCATACTGTCAACAATCAGTTGGTAATCACCTCTTGGTTCATACAATGTGATGGTGGCATGGACTAGCAGTTGCTGACCATTTTGTGGCCGGAAAGTGGTCTGTTGGTTACTGCTACGAAACATCGCACAACGTACCTGAGCACGATCATCTTTCAGGGTAAAATACCAGTGGCCAGAGGCCGGTTGGGAGAAATTAGACATTTCGGCATTTAACCAGATTTGCCCCATTTCCATTTCCAGCAGCTGCCTGACCGTCTGATTTAGACGACTGACACTAAAAATAGTTGAAGATAAAGGTTGCCACACAAGATGTTAGGATAAATGTTAAGGATGTTGGCGCTTGATACTACCTGTACTGGCAGGCTAATCAACAGATTTATCATAAATTACTGGAGGCTACCCGTTACGCTATGTAAAATACGCCTTTTGCGGAACGTTCTTGCGAGCAGGCCAGTGCGTCGTTTAAGGTGTTCGAATCTTCGTATGACGGCGTGCATTCCCGGTTTTACGCACAATGAAGCTGCGCACTCGTTCTCCAGTGAATTGCGCAAAATGTCTAATGCCCATATCGTTCTTTATCCTTTTCCACATCATCCATGGTGAGATACCGCCCATGTTACGTATCGTTAAAGAGGCCCTGACATTTGATGACGTGCTGCTGGTTCCGGCTTATTCCAACGTGTTACCTGCCAGAGTGGATCTTGGCAGCCAACTGACCCAGAGCGTTCGTCTTAATATTCCGGTACTGTCAGCTGCGATGGACACGGTAACCGAATCCCGTCTGGCAATAGCGTTAGCACAGGAAGGCGGCTTGGGTTTTATTCACAAAAATATGTCTGTTGAGCGTCAGGCGCAAGAAGTCAGACGTGTGAAAAAATATGAAAGTGGCGTCGTAACACAACCCCAAACCGTGACGCCGGCTACCCGCCTGCACCAGGTACAAGAACTGACTGCCCGTAACGGGTTTGCCGGCTACCCGGTGGTGACTGACGATGGCGAGCTCGCGGGCATCATTACCAGTCGAGACCTGCGTTTTGTCACTGATTTGGATCAGCCGGTCAGTGCCGTTATGACACCGAAAGCACGTCTGGTTACCGTACGGGAAGGCGCAGCTCCTGAAGTTGTCCTGCAAAAAATGCATGAAAAACGGGTTGAAAAGGTATTGGTTGTCGATGAACGTTTTTGTCTTTGCGGCATGATCACGGCCAAAGATTTTCAAAAAGCAGAATGTAAACCCGATGCCTGTAAAGATCAGTATGGTCGGTTGCGTGCAGGCGCTGCTGTGGGGGTAAGCCCGGACAGTGCTTACAGGATTGATGCCCTGGTTGCTGCCGGTATGGATGTATTACTGATTGACTCTTCCCATGGTCACGCTGAAGGCGTTTTACAGTGCATTCGTGAAACGCGCGCCAGGTA
The DNA here is from genome assembly GCA_964496225.1 of uncultured Yersinia sp. Lineage (GTDB taxonomy): Bacteria > Pseudomonadota > Gammaproteobacteria > Enterobacterales > Enterobacteriaceae > CAZROT01. Next base: position 17,192 of record CAZBYB010000021.1, read on the forward strand.
TCCGGATCTGCAAATTATAGGCGGTAATGTTGCCACTGGTGCTGGCGCTCTGGCGCTGGTGGATGCCGGTGTCAACGTGGTAAAAACAGGGATTGGCCCGGGTTCCATTTGTACTACGCGTATTGTCACGGGTGTGGGGGTGCCACAAATTACGGCAGTGGCTGATGTAGTTGAGGCGCTGGACGGGGCAGGCATTCCGGTTATTGCAGATGGCGGTATTCGTTTTTCCGGCGATATTGCTAAAGCATTGGCGGCAGGGG
>CAZBYB010000021.1:17461-22081 GCA_964496225.1 uncultured Yersinia sp.
GACGTTGATTTAAATCATACCGGGGCATGGGGTCCCTTGGCGCGATGTCCAAAGGTTCCGCGGATCGTTATTTCCAGAATACCACTGCAATGGATAAACTCGTCCCTGAAGGCATTGAAGGGCGGGTACCCTATAAAGGGTTGCTGAAAGAAATTATTCAACAACAAATGGGGGGTCTGCGTTCCTGTATGGGCCTTACCGGTTGCAGCACAATACAGGAACTGCGTACCAAAACAGAGTTTGTTCGCATCAGTAGTGCAGGGATTAAGGAAAGTCATGTTCATAATGTGACTATTACCAAGGAATCACCTAATTATCGTATGGGATAACTGATTTTCAGGAAACAGCGTGTACATGGCACAAGATATTCATCAGCATCGTATTCTGATCCTTGATTTTGGTTCGCAATACAGTCAGTTAATTGCCCGTCGGATCCGCGAAATAGGCGTGTATTGTGAACTAGTGGCATGGGATGTCACTGACACCCGGATCGGCGCATTTAATCCCAGTGGTATTATTCTTTCAGGTGGCCCGGAGAGTGTTATTGACCCTGGTAGCCCGCGGGTAGTGGAATATGTATTCAACGCCAAGGTGCCGGTACTGGGGATCTGTTATGGTATGCAGACGATGGCCGTGCAGCTGGGGGGCCATGTTAACGGTTCCAGTCAGCGTGAATTTGGTTATGCACAGGTTGAGATTAACGCGCACAGTGCGTTGATCCATGGTATTCAGGATGCACTGAGCCCGGCGGGAAAACCGTTGCTGGATGTCTGGATGAGCCACGGTGATAAAGTGACCCTGATACCTGATGGCTTTGTAACCATAGCCAGTACACAAAGCTGTCCCATTGCCATTATGGCCAATGAAAAGCAGCGACTCTATGGTGTGCAGTTTCATCCGGAAGTGACGCATACCCTCCAGGGTCTGCGTATACTGGAACGTTTTGTGCTGGATATCTGCGGTTGTGCCGCATTATGGCAACCGGAAACCATTATTGAAGATACCCTCAATCACCTGCGGGAAAAAATTGGCGATGACCACGTCATTTTGGGACTGGCCGGTGGAGTGGATTCTTCGGTAACGGCCTTGTTGTTACACCGTGCGATTGGCAAGCGTCTGACGTGTGTTTTTGTTGACAATGGCTTACTGAGGCTACATGAAGCGCAGCAGGTAATGGCTATGTTCGGTGACAGCTTTGGACTCAACATTATTCATGTAACGGCAGAGCAACGTTTTCTTGAGGCGCTGGCGGGTATTGATGAACCGGAAGCGAAGCGAAAAGCCATAGGACGTGCCTTTATTGACATTTTTGATGAGCAGGTCGGCAAGCAGAGCAAGATACAATGGCTGGCGCAGGGGACCATTTATTCTGATGTTATCGAGTCTGCGGCTTCTGCCACAGGTAAAGCCCACGTCATCAAATCCCATCACAATGTGGGTGGTTTACCACAGGAAATGAAACTGCGTCTGGTGGAACCACTCAACGCACTGTTCAAGGATGAAGTTCGCAAAATTGGCCTGAAATTAGGCCTGCCCTATGAAATGCTCTATCGCCATCCCTTCCCTGGAACGGGTTTGGGGGTACGCATATTGGGTGAAGTGAAAAAAGAATACTGTGACCTGTTACGTCTTGCGGATGCCATTTTTATTGATGAACTTCATCAGGCAGATCTTTATCATAAAGTTAGCCAGGCTTTTGCGGTATTTTTGCCAGTACGCTCTGTAGGTGTTATGGGAGACCAGCGTAAATATGAGTGGGTGATTGCCCTGCGTGCAGTAGAAACTGCTGATTTTATGACGGCACGATGGGCGCAGTTGCCTTATGAATTTTTAGGACGCGTCTCCAACCGGATTATCAATGAAATCCCGGGTATTTCCCGGGTTGTGTATGATATTAGCGGTAAACCACCCGCCACCATTGAATGGGAATAAATGCTTATTGGCAATCGCACTCAGTGCGTCGACAGGCTGGTGTTCTTTGTATCAGTAGCTCCCCTATCGCGCGATAAAGGCTGTCATTATCAAATAGATACAGCCTGATAGCCTTCCTCAAATCTGCGGAAATTCCATGGCTATTGCTGCAACTGATACTGTGGCAGTGATAAAGGATAGTTGATATTGTGCATGGTGGCAGTAGCCGGGTATGTAACAGCCGGGTATACAGAGGCACTCTGCGCAGAGGGAAATATCGCCATCATTTCCTCCATACTACCGTTCCCTCCATTGTGGTACTGATACGTCGGGGGCCTGAAGGTATTCTGAACAAATGGAATATTCGTTTTTCCCCTTCGATGGATTTCACCCCATCTGTTGTTGTACTGATGGCCAGGGTTGTTACCAGGGAGGAAATAGTGTCTCTGGTGGGTTTGTTCAGTTGCATTGGGGGTTCTGAAACCTGTTCTTTCCGGAACCCAATTATCTGTTCTACCGTTCCCTCCGTTGTGGTACTGATACGTCGGGGGCCCGAAGGTATTCTGAATGGTTGTCACCACATCCTGCACTGCGTGCAAAGCCTGATGCTCCTTATCATAACTATCCAAAGCCGCTGTCAGATTTTTCCCTGCCGGGCTATCCAAAGCCGCTGTCAGATTTTTCCCTGCCGGGCTATCCAAAGCCGCTGTCAGATTTTTCCCTGCCAGGTTATCCAAAGCCACAGTCAGGTTTCCTGCCAGTCCCACTTCAGCCAGATCGGCAGCACTTACCAGACGTAATGGAGAGTCCAGTTTCAGTAGGTTCTGCACTTCCTTCTGGCTGCTATCATCAGTGATGATCTGGTTGAGCGGCAACACAGGGACTGCTGTGTTGAAGGCATCACTGCTGGACAGACGTTCACTGATCCCGCTATCCACCAGCTGGATTAGGGGCCTGACATCAATCCCGCCTGCTATGGCATAGCTTTCTGCCAGCATATCCAGCAGATTGTGCTGCTCGGCATTAAACGTCGGATCGGCAGCTTTCTTTCTGTATTCCTGATTGAAATGAATAAAAGCAGCATCACCTGCCTTATCTTTCATGAGCATCATGAAATACAGCTTTTCACGCGCATCCCACTGTTTCAGTGGAACCCTGCTGGCGAGATGATGATGAACAGTCGCAACAAGTGCTTCAGCATGACCATAATCGTAGAGCCAGCCTTCCTGAAAAACTCGATTGCCGAGCTGAGCATTCTGCCAACTGGCGGCATAAATATTGTTCCAGACTTCATGAAAGAGACCATCATGCAGAAAATGCCCCTGATAGCCGTGGGCAATTTCATGCAGCCGACCCCAATTATCCTTGTCGAGTAACCAGAAAGTGGCCACTGAATCTGATCCACCCGATTCAGCTGTCCAGTGATTGCCGTAATAACCAGTACCAGGACCACTTTTATCTGCCTTGGCAAAATATTTATTTTTGGGGTTCCTGTTCCAGGGCTGTTTCGCATCAAAGTCCAGGCCTGCCAGTTTATTGAAAAAAGGGATCACCGTATCATAATGGTCAAGAAGCTTATCAATAGTGGTCGGGTTTTTATTATGCTGATCCAAATGTCGTACTACGTTTTTATCTTTTTTGGGCACCAGTATCCGAATATAATCGGATTCCAACAGGGCAAATTCAGCATCCTCACCATCCCATGTCCTGAAAAAAGCGGCTTCATTATCTCCCCTACGATACCGGGGTAACTCTTTAATATCACCTGGATGCCAGTCGATTTCGATAACCGGCATCGCACCCTTATCCTGATGACCCTCCACATAAGGAGTATCAATAAAAAGCACAGAGGTACTGCTATGGCTAATATTTTTCCAGCCGTAACGTGCTGGCAGAATGGAATACGCGCTTTCATTAACATGATCATCATTGAGCAGGCGCAGGGTTAAGGATTGAGTGAAATTTTTATTCGTCTGTCGAATCCTGAATCCATTCCCGGCAGGTAAAATGAAATTCAGCGCCTGCCTGTCATGATCAATGCCTTTACTCATCCCGGCTTTTCTGAGCCAGCGGGGGTTTTCCAGAACAGAAATATCAATACTCCTGTGATTCCGCTGAAACTTGTCAAATGCCTGCCTGTGCGCAGTATTCAATTGCTTTTCATCTGCGCCTTTTGATACATCGTTCTGATTTTTTATATGCACAGTATCCAATCCATTCAATGGCTGCGTATTGGCCTCCTGTGCATTCTTCGTATCCTTCACACCCCACGCGTCAAACTGCTGCTGGAACCGGGTAAAGGCTTGCTGGTGTGTGTTTGTCTCCCATTCATCTTTTGCATCCCACGCGTCAAACTGCTGCTGGAATCGGGTGAAAGCTCGTTGGTGTGTATCGGCCTCCCACGCGTCCCATGCGTCAAACTGCTGCCGGAATCTGGCAAAAGTCTGTTCGTGCTCAACATCCTCGACATCCATGAACCGATATTGGTTTTGGGATAGATTGAAATCCCATGCCGGCACCAGGCGTATGCCTGGCTGCAATGGTATTCTCTGAATGGGGCTGATATCCAGGGCAACAGGTGCAATGGCGTGCCCATAAGCGTCTCTGTAACCTGTTTCTGCTATCGGCAGGTCACTCTGACGGGGATCATACTCAGCATCGAGTACCAGAGAGAAGGTTGTGTTTTGAGTGACAGGAATTTCCGGTGGA
>CAZBYB010000021.1:22091-23439 GCA_964496225.1 uncultured Yersinia sp.
GGTGGAAAATAGAGTTCAAACCCATCGTTGCTCGTCATCGCATATAAGGATACCCGCTTCATGAATGAACCATCAGCGCTGATCTGATACAGTCCTTTCAGGACCAGGTGGCGCGGGCCGGCACCAGGATTCAGCAGTGTCATTGTGACATCACCCTGCTTTGTTAAAGTTATGTGCTGTATCTGATGAAGGGCGTAGGCCAGCACTATTCTGTTATATTCTGTATCCGTTACGGTAATAGTGCCCTCGCCGGATAAAATATGATAAGTATCAAAGGCGGCACCTCCTTCTCCCCAGGAATCTGCCTGTTGCAGTATCAAGGTACTCTCAGTTGATGCCGTGCGATCTGCCAGGATAAGGGTACGCCCGTTGGGAAAGTGTTTACTGCCATCCAGCAGAATATCTTCATAATCCAGGGTAGCGGCTGCAAACAGAGTTACCTTGACTATATCGGTCGCCTCTTCATACCAGGAGAGCACTGCCCTTTTCCTGTTTTGATCGATTGCCAGAGAAATGCGCTTTCGTCCACTGCCATCATTGACAGGAAATACCATGCCATCCTCCTTATGCAGAGAAAACGCCAGCCTGTCCCATTGATTTTTCATGGCTTTCAGTGTAGTGCGTGCTTCTGTAGCGACATCATCAGAATATTGCACTGGAAAAGTAGTTAGCGATACTTTACTGAGTTCCAACTTAATGCCATGTTTCGGGTTGTCACGCTGATATAACCACAGATCATTATTTTTCCATTGCAATGCACTTTGTTCAGCTGGCCAGTTCAGAGACAAACTCTCCTGCTCAGCAATTAGCTGATGAATTTTTATCATTTTTATTTCAATCCGAATAAAAGTAAATTTAAAGTAAATACCTGCTGAAAATCATCAACAGTCTATTTTCAAATAGTGTTGATATTATTTATATTCAGTATTCTTATATTAATCACTTTTATGCAGAGAATTTTTGATATATTTTTTCTATTTTATTACCATAAAAAAGATAAACCGCAACAACAGCGAAAAATGAGTGGATAACCCGTTAAATAAAATGAAAAACAGATTTGTAATATTATGGTAATCAGTAATAAAAATGTTTTATTTAAACATTGAGAGTAAGAAAAAAGAATATTCTGGATGAACTCCTATGAGCTTATTTAAAATAATGCACTCTGCGAATACAGGAGATAAGCGTCATTCTTTTAGTTTTTTCGGTGACCAAAGGGGGGTGTAAAACATGTTTATCATTGGATTGTAGCGGGTTGCCAAAGGGTATGATTTTTTCGTTATCCCCTGCCTTAGGCCTTTAAACTGCCTGGTTAGCAGTAGCCTATTCTGCTAGACAGGCCGCTTAT
>CAZBYB010000022.1:0-14256 GCA_964496225.1 uncultured Yersinia sp.
TAGCAGCCTTGCACACCTCCTGGCCTCTGGTTGGTTTTATGACAGGTGTCGGCCTGATGATTGCTGTAGGTACTGGTACTCACTGTTCTATCGCTCAAGGCCAGGGTTTGCTGTTAAAAGCGAGAAAAACCCTCATACAGGGATTATGGTTATTGATTTTTTTCGGCCTGACGATGGCACTATTAGTCACTTACGCAAGTGAGTCTTTTCTGCTGTGGACAGGTGCCAGTGACGTGGTACGTATGCATAGCAGTGCTTGGCTGGACATTATGAACCGGGCAGCACCACTGACGATGGCAGGCATTGTCATGCCAGTTCTGGTAGAAAATCTTGGTGCACCCAAGCTTGCCACCGCCATGATGATCGCAGGTGCTGCTGTGAATATCGTACTGGACTATGTTTTTATCGTGAAATATGGCTGGGGTTTACGTGGAGCAGCCATGGCAACGGTAATAGGAGAAGCAGTGCCTGTACTTGTAGGTACAATTTTTTTATTGAGCGGATACAGTAGTGTATCCCTGAGGCCACTGCAAAAAAACTTATTTTACATACAGCCACGTGTTTGCCTCACCATTCTGTATAATGGCTTTTCAAGCCTGCTGGCTTATCTTTATGCCAGTTTTGCAGTGGTTATCCATAATGCTGCATTAATGTATTATGGTAATGCCATTAATGTTGCTGCTTACGCCATTACCGCTTATCTGATGACCATTTACTATGTGTTAGCAGAGGGTCTCGCGGGAGGTATGCAGCCTGTTATCAGTTATTTTCATGGTGCAGCCGCAACCATACTGGTACGTAAAGTGTTCCTTCTGGCACTGAAATGGGTGGTTGTGGGTGGTCTGATAATCGTCCTGTTAATGCTGATTTTTCCGCAGTGGGCCACGCGTATTTTCATTCATATGGAAGAACCTGTGTTACAAAATGCTGCCATTCGTGCGGTACGATTGCATCTATGTGTCCTGTTTCTTGATGGTTTCTTGATACTGGCCAGTACCTATTTTCAGGCAATCGGAGATGCCGGCAAAGCGACAGCGATTACACTTTGCAATATGTGCATTCAAATTCCTTTTCTGTTACTGCTAGCACCGTGGTTTGAGGTTGATGGCATATTGCTGGCACTTCCTCTATCAACGCTGATGTTGTCGTTGGTTATTGCCTGGATACTGAAACGGCAGTTTTCCAGCCCGACAGGACACCCGCTATAAATTCGACAGAATATTCATGTTTTGCGTAGTTTTTATTTATCCATAACCCCGTACCTTAAATATCAGACACTGATGAATCGTCAATTATATTTATGACGTAAATTAAAATAATTCATACAGCATAAAATTATATTTTTCATAGAAAATAAAGAATACGTGGAATATATAATAACCCCAAATTAATATCTTTTTGCTGTCTGTAACAAAATGGCCGTATGACATCACCCGATTTACCGATCAGCCTACAGCAATGTTGTTATCGGGATGCACTCAAATATAAAGTTGTTAAATATGCACGTGTGGCTCAAGGACTCAATCAAGTGAAGGGTTGTCTTGCCTCAGGCTATCCGTTTGTCTTTGGATTCACGGTTTATGAAAGTTTCGAAAGCCAAGAGGTAGCGCAAACCGGGATAGTGCCTATGCCTGATTGGAATGAACGTGCTATGGGAGGACATTGTGTTGTTGCAGTCGGTTATGAAGATACACAACAAAGCTTTATCATACGCAACTCATGGGGTAGAAACTGGGGCATGAACGGTTATTACACCATGCCTTATGCATACCTGAGTAATCCAAACATGGCAGATGACTTCTGGACAATTCAGCTGGTAGCAGCCTGATACAACATGCGCTTATTGGCAACCAGTTGACAGACATTTATTATCCTGTTCATTTATGCCACCATCACCATTTATAATGGAATGTAGATGAATCAAGGTGGAGGTTGATATTGTCAGAAAGTCATCATTTTTTGGTGACTGCCGATACCACTAACCATAAGCTACCCCAAGAGCGCGGTACTGACGTCAATACTGCGCTTTATTAGGGGGTTCACAGGGCCCAATCCGTCAGAAATGGAAAAAGCTACCGTAACAGGATCAATTTAATATCAAGAAATTCAAATCTGTTTTGGACAATGTCAATTTGATGCGAAAGGTTTGTATTTCAACAAGATCAGCACCATCCAACAGACGGGTAACCTTAAAAGACGATCCTGCTATCATGCCACGGGCAATAAAATCTCTTTCAAGACCAGAAGTGATCTTTGGGCTAAAACCGGTAATTGTATAGGTACGGCCTGAAGTAAACTCCATATCACTTTCTCATATCAATAAACAGGGCATAATGAAACAAATCTTGGTACATGGTGTGCGTATCAAGTGCAATTATATACATTAAAGTCATTTAGTTATATTGAAAATTCTTATATATGATCAATAAGGCTTAATACTAGCGCTTGTTCATGATTCACCCTTCTTGCGCAAAGCAACAGTCAGGGCATCACCCATCACGCTATTCAGATTTGCCATGTGTGTCTTGCCCTGCCCTGCTCCTTGTGGGTGCTTCCGGTGGTGTTGGCCATTGCTTTTACCTGGAATACTTTTTCCGGAAGGTTCATCCAAACACATACTCAGTGCAATACGTTTACGCGGTAGATCGATTTCCAGGATCCTGACTTTAACAATATCACCTGTTTTCACTATCTTATGAGGATCATCCACGAACCGGTCTGACAGTGATGAAATATGCACTAACCCATCCTGGTGCACACCAATATCAACAAAAGCACCAAAATTCGTGACGTTGGTAACGGTGCCTTCCATTATCATACCGGGTTTCAGATCCGCAAGTGTTTCAATGCCATCAATGAAAGTTGCTGTTTTAAATTCCGGTCTGGGATCTCTACCGGGCTTTTCCAGCTCCTTGAGTATATCGGTGATGGTCGGTACGCCAAAACATTCAGTGGTAAAATCACAGGGGTTAAGACGGCGCAGGGCATTGGTATTACCCATGAGATTGACCAGTTTTTGCCCGGTATGATCCAGAATATGCTTGACTACCGGATAGGCTTCCGGGTGAACACCAGAAGCATCCAGTGGATTATCACCTTGATGGATACGCAGGAATCCTGCGCATTGTTCGAAGGCTTTTTGCCCCAAACGATTAACTTTAAGTAGTTGTTCGCGATTATGAAATTTACCATTTTCATCACGCCAATTAATGATGTTTTGTGCCATAGTTTGTGTCAAGCCAGCAACTCGTCTTAACAGAGGAATGGATGCCGTATTGAGATCAACACCCACTGCGTTAACACAGTCTTCCACAACTGCATCCAGTTTCTTTGCAAGTTGTCCCTGACTGACATCATGCTGATACTGCCCAACACCAATTGACCGAGGGTCAATTTTCACCAGCTCGCTCAAGGGGTCCTGCAAGCGGCGGGCAATGGAGACTGCACCTCGGATGGAAACATCCAGATCCGGGAACTCTTGTGCTGCCAGTTCTGATGCAGAATAAACGGATGCACCAGCTTCACTAACTGTCACTTTTTGCGCTGTGACCTCTGGGAATTGTTGTTGTAACTGGGCATAAAAACGTTCAGTTTCTCTTGATGCCGTACCATTACCGATGGCAACCAGTTCGACTTTATGCCGCAGGCACAGGGCGGCAATGCTGGCAGTGGCTTTAACAGTCTGGCCAGTATGAGGCCAGATTGTATCAGTGGCAACCAGTTTACCAGTAGTATCAACCACAGCGACTTTTACTCCGGTACGCAGCCCAGGATCCAAACCCATAGTAGGACGCATACCTGCTGGTGCTGCCATGAGCAATGCCTGTAGATTACGCGCAAAAACATTGATAGCTTCATCCTGTGCGCTTTCACGCAAGGTACTCAGCAGTTCAGTTTCCATATGCAGTAATATTTTTACACGCCATGTCCAGTTAACAACTGCCTTGCGCCAGCCATCAGCAGGGGCATTATGTAGCTGCAGTTTAAGGTGGCTTATGATAATGTGCTCACCTTGGCTTTCGGTAGGCGGAACTACACATTGAGGATCAGGGTTTAGTGTCAGCTGCAGTATGCCTTCATTGCGACCACGGAACATGGCGAGCGCACGGTGAGACGGCACAAGGGCGACAGGTTCATGGTGATCAAAGTAGTCACGAAATTTTGCCCCTTCCTGTTCCTTTCCTTCCAGGACCCTGGAAACCAGATGCGCATTGTGCCACAGGTACTGACGTGCTTTAGCAAGTAAGACGGCATCCTGTGCAAAGCGTTCCATCAAAATATAGCGGGCTGCTTCCAGTGCAGTTTTAGTGTCAGCAATACCCAGATTAGGACGTATATACTGGGTTGCAATCTGTTCTGGATGTTGTTGTGGATCCTGCCATAAGGTATCAGCCAGTGGCTCAAGGCCAGCTTCAATGGCGATTTGGCCACGAGTACGGCGTTTGGGCTTGTAAGGCAGGTAAATGTCTTCGAGTTCAGTTTTCGTCATAGTGGCGTTAATGGTTGCCACCAATTGATCGTTAAGTTTGCCCTGCTCTGCAATTGAATTCAGGATGGCCTGACGTCGTTCTTCCAGTTCACGCAGATATTCCAGACGCTTTTCCAGATGACGTAACTGTACATCGTCCAAGCCACCGGTGACTTCCTTACGGTAGCGGGCAATAAAAGGTACGGTATTTCCTTCATCAAGCAGACCAATGGCACAAATGACCTGCGCCTGGCGTGCCTGTAATTCATTGGCAATAAGATGACTGATTTTTTCGTTCATAGCTTTCTGTATTCAGGTTTTCTCAACTTGCAAGAGCACAATAGGGGGTATCAATCGCCAGACAGTAATGGATTTATTTAGCAAAATGCCAATAGACTTCAAGCCTGAGGTATGATGACTTTAGTGGCATAATCCATAATAACCTGCAGTTGAACAGCGAGTAAAACGCTGTTTGGGTTCTATTATGAAAATGAACGCTATTCTTGTTTTTGACAACAAAATAATGGAGCACAGGTTCAGATCACGGTTACATTATCCTGGATTTGTCGTTTCTGGTTGCACCATGGCATGAATTTCAGGGTTGATATGGACAAGATTATGGCAAAAAGTAACTATATTACCAGGCAAGGTTGGCAGGCTCTTGATCTGGAATTGAAATATTTATGGCGTGAAGAGCGTCCCAAGGTGACACAAGCGGTATCAGAAGCAGCGGCAATGGGAGATCGTTCAGAAAATGCTGAATATATTTATGGTAAAAAACGCTTGCGGGAAATTGACTGCCGAATCCGATTTTTGTCCAAACGCCTTGAAGTATTGAAAATCGTTGATCCTGCCCCACAGCAAGAGGGTAAAGTCTATTTTGGTGCTTGGGTCAGGCTTAAAGACGAACAGCAGGAACAACACATTTATCGTCTGGTAGGTCCGGATGAATTTGATCCTGTGAAAAAATGGATCTCTGTTGATTCACCTGTTGCTCGTGCACTGATAGGTAAGCAGGTTAATGATAAAATTAAGGTTCAAACGCCTGGTGGAGAAATCACTTACTGTATATTGGCCATTGGGTATCAATCACTTGATTAAATAACCGCATCAACATGATGTTATATCAGGCACGCGATAATTTTTTATCTGATGAATATCATACCAGCTGTAAGACTGACTACTGTTGTTATTCGTAAGCGTTGTAACCAAAACTGCTGAAATGATTTTTTATCAGACCATCCAACCTGGAGGAGTAATACCATGCAAGGAAATCATAAGATTCTGGTTGTTGATGATGATATGAGACTACGTGCTCTGCTGGATCGTTATTTAAACGAGCAGGGTTTTCAGGTGCGCAGTGTTGCTAATGCAGAACAAATGGATCGTCTGTTAACACGTGAAACCTTCCATCTTATCGTACTTGATTTAATGTTACAGGGAGAAGATGGTCTGTCCATTTGCCGTCGCTTACGCAGTCAGAGCAATATGATACCGATTATTATGGTCACCGCAAAAGGCGAAGAAGTCGATCGTATTGTTGGCCTGGAAATCGGTGCTGATGATTATATTCTCAAGCCCTTTAACCCCCGTGAATTACTGGCACGCATCCGTGCCGTATTACGTCGTCAGGCTAATGAGTTGCCAGGAGCACCTTCACAGGAAGAAGCTGTGATTGTTTTCGGTAAATTCAAGCTGAATTTAGGGACACGGGAAATGTTTCGTGAAGAAGGGGCCATGCCACTGACCAGCGGTGAATTTGCCGTACTCAAAGCCTTGGTCAGTCATCCGCGTGAAGCATTGTCGCGAGATAAATTAATGAATCTGGCCCGTGGCCGTGAATACAGTACGATGGAACGTTCCATTGATGTGCAGATTTCGCGTCTGCGTCGTATGATAGAGGAAGATCCTGCTCATCCACGCTATATACAGACAGTGTGGGGGTTAGGCTATGTCTTTGTGCCAGATGGTAGCAAAGCATGAGACGTTGTCGTTTTTCGCCACGCAGCGCGTTTTCCCGGACATTATTATTGATTACCATCTTACTGTTTGTCAGTTTGATCATGACGTCTCTGGTAGTACTGAATTTTGCGATTTTGCCCAGTTTACAACAGTTTAATAAAGTTTTGGCTTACGAAATTCGTATGTTGATGACGGATCAGTTGGAACTGGAAGACGGAACCTTGCTTGAAATCCCTCCCGCGTTTCGACGTGAAATTTATCGTGAATTAGGTATTTCATTGCACAATAATGCCATGGCGCACGAAAGGGGCCTGCGTTGTGCACAACCTTATCCCTTCCTCAGTCAGCAAATGGCCCAGCAACTGGGTGGACCAACGGAGGTACGTCTTGAAGTCAGTAACAGCACGCCAATAGTCTGGTTAAAAACTTGGCTATCGCCGGATATTTGGGTCCGGGTGCCTTTAACTGAAATCGATCAAGGAGATTTCTCACCCTTATTCCGTTATACCTTGGCGATTATGTTACTGGCAATCACGGGTGCATGGTTGTTTATTCGTGCCCAAAATCGACCACTAATAGCACTGGAACAGGCTGCATTTCAGGTAGGAAAGGGTCTTATTCCTCCACCTTTATCCGAATATGGGACCTCAGAAGTCAGGGCGGTCACGCGGGCGTTTAATCAGATGGCAACGGGTGTAAAACAACTCTCCGCTGATCGCACTCTATTAATGGCAGGCGTGAGCCACGATTTACGTACTCCCCTGACACGTATTCGCCTGGCAACTGAAATGATGAATGCTGCAGATGGCTACTTATCTGAATCCATTAACAAAGATATCGAAGAATGTAATGCCATTATTGAGCAATTTATTAATTACCTGCGCACTGGCCAAGAAATGCAGATGGAAATTTGTGATCTAAATACGATTATTGGTGAAGTGATCGCGGTAGAGAGTGGGTATGAACACATTATTGAAACTGACCTGTTGCAAGGAAAATTGCCAGTACATGTTCATCCATTGTCTATTAAGCGGGCTTTGACCAATATGGTCATTAATGCTGCGCGTTATGGTAATGGTTGGATTAAAGTCAGCAGTGGTCAGCAATCAGGATATGGCTGGTTTCAGGTAGATGATGATGGGCCAAGTATTAAACCGGAAGAACAGGAAGAACTACTCAAACCTTTTGCCTGTGGTGATAGTGCACGTAATGCCAGTGGTAGTGGATTGGGGTTGGCGATTGTTCAACGAATTATTGATGCTCATAATATTAAAACATTGTGTCATAAAAAATTAGAATTAACCACTAATGAGCGGGGTGGTTTGCGTATCCGTGCCTGTGTGCCCCTGGCTGCCGATGTGGCCATTATGACAGATACCTCAGGCAATGTCAGACAGGGAAGAAGATAAAAAAATCATGATGTTACTTGTCACAACCTCATCTTGTGGAAAAATTGTTACTGATTTTAGGGCATTATGACGCGACGGTGTTGAGAGTTAAAAGGCCGGATTCGGCCCTTTACTCACTGGAGACCACAGTGTTAACGATTTATGACGGATGATGAATTTGGGGCCCTGCGCCCAGTAATGCTTTTCCACCAAGAGTATCGGTATATTGAGCAAAATTGGTGATAAAGCGTTCAGCAAGCAGGTATGCTTTCTGCTCCCATTGTTTATGGTGACTGTAAGTCGTGCGCGGGTCCAGACTACCCGAATTGACTCCCGGTAATTCAACAGGTACCCGTAAATTAAAAATCGGCAAGGTCAGCGTTGCTGCTTTCTCAATCTCATCGTTCAGTATGGCATCAATGATGGCACGGGTATCTTTGATGGAAATACGTTTGCCACTTCCGTTCCAGCCAGTATTGACCAGCCAAGCTTTGGCACCTGCAGCCTGTATTTTTTTAAGCAGTACTGCCGCGTATTGTGTGGGGTGCAGGGACAGGAAAGCCGCTCCGAAGCAAGCTGAAAAAGTGGAAAGGGGCTCGGTAATACCCCGTTCCGTACCCGCAAGCTTGGCCGTGAAACCAGACAAAAAATAGTATTGGATTTGATCCGGTGTTAAGCAGGAAACGGGAGGAAAAACACCGAAAGCATCGGCCGTGAGAAAAATGACTTTAGTGGCATGGCCGGCTCTGGAAACAGGTTTGACGATATTTTGAATATGGTCAATAGGATAGGAAACACGGGTGTTCTCGGTTCTACTGCCATCATGAAAATCGATTGCGCCATTGGCCAGTACTCGCACGTTTTCCAGTAGTGCATCACGCCTGATGGCGTGATAGATATCGGGCTCGCTATCTTCAGACAGCCCAATGGTTTTGGCGTAACATCCCCCTTCAAAGTTAAATACACCATTGTCATCCCAGCCATGTTCATCATCACCAATTAACTGACGCTTTGGATCGGTGGATAATGTGGTTTTTCCCGTACCGGATAAACCAAAAAAGATAGCCACATCGCCTTTCTCGCCGACATTGGCCGAACAGTGCATGGAAGCAATGCCCCTGCGCGGCAGGAAGTAATTCATCATTGAAAACATTCCTTTCTTCATTTCTCCGCCATACCAAGTGCCGCCAATTAATTGCATGCATTCAGTCAGGTTAAAGGCTATAAAATTTTCTGAATGAAGACCCTGCTCCTGCCATTGCGGATTGGTACATTTAGCACCATTCATAACAATAAAATCAGGCTTGAAATGGACCAATTCCTCGCCAGAAGGCCGGATGAACATATTTTTTACGAAGTGTGCCTGCCAGGCAACTTCGGTAATAAAACGCACGCTCAGTCGCGTATTGGCGTTTGCACCGCAAAAGGCATCGATGACAAACAAACGTTTGCCCTCAAGTTGAGCGTTGACAAGCTGTTTGAGGTGCACCCATGTTTGCAGACTCAGTGGTTGATTGCCATTCTGATCCTGACCAACCCACCAGACAGTATCCCGGGTAACATCATCCCGGACAATATATTTATCTTTGGGGGAGCGGCCGGTAAAAATTCCAGTATCCACAGCCACCGCACCTGATGCAGTGACAGTACCGCGTTCATGACCCAGTAACCCGGGCTGAGTTTCTTCCTGAAATAACCGTGCATAATCTGGATTATAAATAATCTCACTGACATTGCGGATGCCATAGCGGGTAAGCTCTTCAGGATTGATGCCTGTAACAGTCATGTCATTACTCCTTCGTATCTAAAATTTATCTTGGTGTCATTGGTCACTATTACTTTCGACTGACAGCAATCACAAATCAGAAAATGAACTGCCATGATTATTTTTGCAAGGTTACGAGGACCAGATCGAGCAATATAACAAACATTAAACTCATAATATATCATAGAGATAAATTATCTCTGGCAGAAAAATTAACAAATATTCAGCCGGCTCCGTTAACGGGTAACACGTTGTGTTTTGCCTCTGGGCGATGTCTATTGTCAATAAATAGTCTATGATTGCTGAGGCTACTGCAGGAGATTGTTTATAATAAAAGTACCGCAGAGTCAGAAACCAAATTTCAAGAAGGGGTAATAATGATGAAAAAAACGCTTCTGGCCATACTGACAATGACGTGCAGCTTAGTTCAAGCATCTTCTCAACATCAGCTCGGTACTGTGACCTTTCAGGGGTCACTACAGGCTTCATTCGTGTCTGTTTCTGTGTCCGGTATTGATATCTCTTCGCGCTTCCGCAGCACTGCTGTGCAGCTTCCCATTGCTACTGAAGGTTCCTTCAGTGGCCAGGGTTCCGGTCCCGAGAAATCTTTCACAATGACTCTTAAAAATTATGGTCAACCCTTGCAGTCCGTCAAAATAAATTTTACGGGTACCGCAGACCCGAACTACCCTGAAGCATTTATGAATAGTGCCAGCATCGGGCACGCTGCATCTGACGTTGCTGTGCTACTGGTTAATGCGAGCGATGGCGTTGTTTTTGTTCCCAATGTCCTGAATCAGAAGGATTACTACTTTAATCAGAGCGGTTATTTTGATCTTGATATCACTACTAAAATGGTTCAAACCGGCACGGCATCCCCCTTACCAGGAGTTGTGGTTGCCAGCGCAACAGTCCAGCTGACTTACGATTGAATAACAAGAATAAGCACAAACAACGGATAACGATCGATGCCATGGGACCCTGAACAGTCTCCAAAAAACTGCTCTGGGATCGTGGATCAATAAGTCAAATTGACTATGGCGTTACTAATGATAGTACCTTTTATCGGTATTGATAAATTTGCATTGATCCGGGATAAGAAATTCCAGTAGGTGTTAACGCCAGAATTTACTGTTGCCGGGCAGCCTGAGACGTTCATTCACAATGGTTTTTCCTGGATGTTCATTGAGCAATATCGGTATGCACATGACTATCCGATTTTCACGATGCTCAACCGCCATGATATGAGTTCATGTCAGCAAAACTCTACTGAAAGAGAACGCGTGTATTGCCTGAAGTACCTGTGGCTTTCACTCCAACCCTGCATGCAGTCAGTCGATGCCTGGCCTGTGTTTTGTTACAGTGAATTTTGCAACAGGTTTATTGTCGGCTAAAAAGTAGCTATCTCTGTCTGCGCAATCATGGGTTTTGCAGGGCAATTATGCCGCCAGTTTCAGCCGATTTGTCCGTATTAGTGCTAATAAACGATATTCAGGATGGGTGTAGCACGGACAGCTCCTGTTGTGGGTGTCGTTGCCGTTGTTTGTACCATTTGAGCACTGAGCGTGATATAAGTTGCACCACCAGAAAGACCATGTCCTACCGGTGTATTTTGGCCAGGAGTGATGGGGTACATAAATTCTTTCAGGCGAACGGCAACGCCTGTTGCGGCACCGGTGCTGGCAGTATTGGCGAAGGCATCAGAGAGCGAAGAATCCGCACTCCCGGCAAACATCAGGGTAATGCTGCTGCCATTGGAGCCAGGACAACCTGTGACGTCTACTTTAAAGTTTGTTGCACCTGCTTCCGAGTTTTGACCGGTAAAAGCCGATGTTGAAACAGTACCGATATCTACCGTCATACCCGATGTGCTTGCCCCAGCCAATGCAACAACACAGGTGGTAGCGGACAATGTGCCATTGAAGGTCACATTACCTGCTGGATAGTGAGTGGCGTGAGCAAGGCCGGATATCAGGGTGGTGGCAATCAGGGCCGCCAGAAGGTTTTTTTTCACGATGATTATTCCTTGATGTAATGAACAGGGTAAAAAATGCCTGTACTGAAAATCTAATTGCTGTTTATCACGTCATTAATAAATGATGCTCATGACTGTGTTGACAGTCACGTTCCCTGCTGTGGGTGTAGCCGCTGTCGTTTGTAGTAACTTTGCCGTCAGTCGGATAAAAGTGACATGATTGGGCTGGGTATCAAGGCTAAATGACGAGGTTGAATTTTGACCGGGTAATAATGGATAACTGGTTAGCGTTTCCCTCAACGCAACTGCGACGCCTGTTGCAGAGCCCGGTGCTGTACTGTTGGCAAAGGCTGAACTGTTATTGGCATCCGGAGTCCCGGAAAACATCAAATTAATATTGCTGACATTACAGTTTGTGACATTCAGTATGAAGTCCTGATCCGGGCCCTGACCCTGACCACCAAAGGATCCTGCGTCAACAGGAGGAGAAAGAAATGCAACAGTCGCATTGTGTCCTGTTGTGGATATATCGCTTCCATCAATATCAATCTGACAGGTCGTCCCGGCTACTGAGCCATTGAATGTCACATTACCTGCTGGATAGTGAGTGGCGTGAGCAAGACCCGACGTCAGCGCCAGGATCGTCAGAGTAGCAAGAAGGGGGGGGGTTATCGCTGTATTATGGATCATATTCATGGTTATCTCTTTTGCCTGAAAAGACAGGCGTTTTTTTAAACAAGCCCGTTTTATTTACCAAAGATGACGTTAGTAGAGCATTTGCAATGTTGCGTTAACCGTAACACTACCGTCAGTCGGCTCTGTGACTCTTGTCTGCAAAAGTTGAGCATTAACCGTTATACCAGTGTTCCCCGCAATGTTATAAGGTGATGAAGCCTGGTTGGGTACGAAAATACTCCCATATTTATCGCTCAGGAGAACGGCGACGCCCGTTGCCGTACCACTGCCAGTACTGTTTGCGAATGCATTAGAATTATCGGCATCTACCGCTCCAGCAAAGATCAGATTCAGGGCGGTAACAGGGCCGGGACAATTGCCAATATCCAGCATAAAGGATTGTACCGGGCCCTGATTCAGACCACCAAAAGCGCTGGCCGCTGTAACAGGGAATGTCACCGTTGTGCTGCTTCCTGGTAGAGAGATATCGGTTCCGCTCACGGATACAGAGCATGTTCCCTCCAGTAATGAACCTGAAAAGTTAACAGTACCTGCAGGGTAATTCGCTGCCTGCGCCGAGCTGAGTGCCAGAGCGACAACAGTGAAGGCTCCAAAAATGACGTATTTCATAAAATTTTCCTTTTTTTCAAAAAATTACATTAAAATCTACTGTGCCAGCACCGGACAAAAAAAGTGTGCCGTCAGTAAATCAGACTGAGTGTTGTATTAACACGGAAAGCCCCGGCTGTGGGTATTTGTGCTGTGGTCTGCATCAATTCGGCCAGTAGTGGTATAGAAGCCGATCCGGTGACAACAGGATATTGGTATTGGAGCGCCGCCATGTTTGGAGAAAAAACGTTTAAGCCGGCACCAAAATCTTTCAGGAGCAACGAAACACCGGTTGCACCGCCGGAAGTTGCAGCAATATTATTCGCGAATGTCGAGGGTTGATCAGTGTCGGGCGTACCGGAAAACATCAAGTTGATCATATTCATAGACGAATCACAGCCAGTGATATTCAGGGTAAAAGGTGTTGTACTTGCCGGTGCAATAGCGCCCGCACCCGTGGCCCCACCTGCAATGCCAGTAAAGGCCGCCGTTGTGACATCAGGAATGGCTACGATGACACCAACCCCCCCTATTGTTGGGATTCCACTTACCATGACATTACACGTGGTATCGGATATTGAACCATTGAATGCCACGGTACCTGCCGGATAATGTGCTGCCTGTACAAGGCCGGATACCAGAACCAGGGCTATCAGAAGCGTTTTTTTCATAATGATGTCTCTTCAACAAAATGTATTGAATGTCATTGGCTGAAAATACCCATTAACCAGACAGTGACTAACTGATGATAAGTACGCCATGTTTATGGCCGGGTAGGCATAAATTATGCTGAAAGTTAACGCAATACACGGTTTCTATGGAGTCGATGTTCTCTTTTCTAAAAGACAGAATGATGCTGTTCGCTACGTGTTATACGTGCATCAGCCCGCCAAAAAAATCTGGCAGTTTTCATCAATGATCAATAAACGATATTCAGCGTTGTGTTAGCCAAAACGGCACCTGCTGTGGGTATCGCTGCTGCGGTCTGCAGCAGGCCGGCATGCATTGGTATAGAGATATTGCCGCCTGGGCCAGGACTGTATTGTGTCGCTGAATCTGTATTGGCCGCTAATACAAGTCCTGTCCAATTCATCCCGGGCATAACAGGACCTTCGCCCAAAACGACAGCGACGCCTGTTGCAGCACCGGTACTAGCAGTATTGGCAAATGCATTCGCTCTGGCCTGATCCGTAGGACCGGAGAAGTTTAGCCTGAGAGCTCCCCCCGTTATCCCTGAACAATTTGTCACGTCCAGAGTAAAGCTTTTGGGGGGACTTATGCTACCTGCTCCACTAAAACTACCCGGTGTAACAGGATCCAGTACTACCGTTACACCTGCCGTCGTGTTCACCCCTCCTACTGCAATAGAACAGGTAGTACCTGATACTGAGCCATTGAATGTCACGGTACCAGC
>CAZBYB010000022.1:14266-23359 GCA_964496225.1 uncultured Yersinia sp.
GCTGGATAATTTGTTGCTTGCACAAAGAGTGATGTCAGGGCAGTGGCAGTCAGAGTGGCCAAAAGGGTTTTTTTCACGATTGTTTCCCCATGTTGCAATGAGTTGTTAACGGATTGAATGAACAGTGCGTTTCTGTGTTGTGATCTCCATTGATAACAAGCGGGTTTGCGCGTTTGGATCCCTGCCGTCACATTCAGTAAATCATATTCACGGTGGCATAAGCGAGAACGCTACCCGGCGTTGGCTCTGTATTTGTTGTCTGTAACAAGGTCGTCGTTATTTCGATAGAAGCATTACCAGAGGCATTGAAGGCAACCGGTAAATTTGTTGACGCCTGATTGGGTTGAAATGTTAAGGAGGGCCCAGGGTATGTTTTTTGCACGAGTACGGCAACGCCGGTTGCAAAACCATTGCCCGTGCTATTGGCAAATGCCTGAGGATTATCGGCGTCTGCCGTTCCGGAGAACATCAAATCCATATCAGTAACGTTTGCAGGACACGTACTAAAATTCAGATCAAAGCTTCGCTGTGGCCCCTGGTTAATACCGCCAAACGCACTGGGTGCAAGCGGAGGGAATACGACCGTGGTATTACTTCCACGACTGGATATATCACTTGCATTGACATTCACCCGGCAGGTCGTGCTGGACACAGAGCCATTAAACGTCACGGTACCTGCCGGATAATTAACTGCCTGAGCAAGGCCCGATGTCATGGCGAGGGCTGTGAAGGTCTTTAGGAAAGTTTTGTGCACGATGATTGCTCCACATTTTAGAATGTAGCCAATATCATTGGCTAAAAGTACTTATTCACCGAGCAAATATTTTTACTGGTGATAAGTACGCCATGTGTTAACCGGGATGGGCATAAATGGGGCCAGAATTGATGCAGAAAAAGATTTCTAAAAACTGGAATAACCTGTAACGGGCGGCACTATTTTTAGTTGAGTTATTGTCCGCCTTGAAAGCAAGGCCACTGAGAGGAATCCCCTCAGTGGGCCTTGTTTACGTCATTTTTTAATACGCAACGTTTAATGTAGTGATCGCGGAGACATTACCCTGCCCTGGTGCTGTTGATGTAGTCTGCACATACTGAGCAGTCAGATTCATATCGACTGCGCCACCGACAAGGCTGTATGACTTCGTTGCAGCAGTACCCGGGGTAAAGGCGGCGGCGGTATCATCTTTCAAGCGTACTGCGACGCCAGTTGCAGGAGAGGTGACAGCGCCATTTGCAAATGCATCCGTCTGATTAGCATCGACTGTACCATCGAACATGGCCTGAAGATTAGTAATCGATCCACAACCGGTAACAGCTACAGTAAAAGCTTTTTGACCCGCTTCTGAATTTACACCCGTAAAGGAACTGACAGCAACAGGGTCAAGCGTCACTGTGCTACCGGATGTACCCGCGCCAGTTAGGGTAAAAGTACAGGTAGTACCGGTCACCGTGCCGGTAAACGTAATGGTGCCCGCTGGATAGTTTGTTGCCTGTGTCATACCAGATGCCAGGATAGCGGTAGTCAGTGTAGCCAGAAGGGTTTTTTTCATCGTCACTTCTCCTAAAGAATGTTAAGAACACGCAGCGGATGAATCACTTGCCAATTTAATAGCATGCAATCCATTTGTTTTATTCGTTGATACCTATTGATTCATAGAGCCTATTGATTATCGATCATATGTGATAAAACGCAAGCAGTTATCTCTTTTTTTTACTTAAATGTAATATTTTTTTACAAAAGTTAAATATAAATTTAAAAAATAAGGCAATTTGAGCGGATTCAGGAGAAGAAGCGGTTAATTGAATCATACCGTCAGCAGAGGTGCAGTAAGTCGTTGGCCGAGTACACGGGACTATGTCAGCCCGATGCTTTGAAAGACAACCCCTTTCTTAAGAGGCGGGCCCTATAATCTGGGTCCGAGCCGTTTATTGATAAGTGAAGACAAATGAAGCCGTTGCAGTAAGCCAGCCTGCAGAAATACTGTCAGTCGTTTGGTAATAACGGGCCTGAAAAGGCAAGGATACCGCGCCTGATGGTAAGTCTGGCAGAACAAGCTCCTCCCCAAGAGGAATGGGTTGATTATCAAACAGCACCTGGATACCGATCCCTGTGGTCGTCCCTGTCTGAGGAGCAAGAACACCTTGGTCGGCAAGGTCAGTGGCTGATGTGCCCGTCAAGGTGATGGCAACACGGGTACTGTCATCACAGGTCATGGCGATGGCAAAGGGGGTATCCCCGCCTGTTTTCCCTACCGCTGTGAAATGATTGCTATTAATTATGTTCAGGGTGACATAAATGTCAGGGGTTGTCAGGGTACAGGTTGTCGCACTGACAAAAACGGGAGACATATTGAGCGCAATAGTGGTGCCATTGGCAGCCATCAGACTGCCATAGGTGCCTCCGGTAAGGGTACCAATACCGGTAACTCCGGATGCCGTTTTCACCAGTTGTATACGCAACGGTTTTCTTTCCTGGGCCTGCAGTATTGGCCGTTCATCGCCGGTAAGCAGGGTTTCACCCTGCCAGATTCTGTAACCAATACCTTTAAGATTGGTACTGTAAATTCCATCTGCAACAAGATTGCCGGGTAATCCTTGTATTTGCAGCCCTTCACAGGTGCTGTCTATGGTTGATATGGCCGTTTGTTCTACTTCGGCCAACACGGTACCGACACTCACATCCGGTGTAACCACCAACAAGGGGGGAAGATTGAAGGTCAAGGGACCCACACCATCGGCAGGGCAGGTAGCGGCAACTTTGCAGCTGACCAGAAAAATAAATATTCCCCATTTTAAGGGAGGGCGTCTCATCGTTGCCATGAAGCTAATCCTTATTTTACTGGCATTTCAGTGTCAACAGACTGATTCCGTGAATGATTTGACTATCCGTTAAGCTGTAGCTGCTCTGGCAAGATTCCTTTGACTCTGTTCCCCATGACGCCCGGATAGCCCCTTGTGGGGACAGGTTGGCGAGGTAAACGACGCCCTTATCTCCCACAATCCCTGCATGACTACCATCATCAACGATTGAAGCTGTGGCGCCAAAAGGTACCACAGAACCATCCCGTTGTATCAGTGTGATCATGGCCCTGTTACCGGTAAGTGTCTGATAGTCAGCAAGTACCAGTGCTTCCTTTGCCGGAATAACCTGAATGCTGCTCATAGTAACATCAACAACGTCCTGATAAGTGGACGGATCCAAAGAGATATTATTTTTTCGGTATGCCTGTACAGAAGGGACTATGGCATGTCCCCACCAGTCTGTCGCAACACCTGTCGTGTTCATTACGGCTATACCGGAAGTTCCTGGAGCCCTGACAAGGGCATAGCCGGAACCTTCAGACAGATTCTGTGATAAACTGATACCATAAGGGTGAGCAACAACAGCTCCTCTTGCAGTATAACTCAGTTTGCGGCTTTGTTTGCCATAACTCCATGCGCTACCTGCAGCCCCGGCACGACCCAGATAATTTACCGAAAAATTACCACCATATTCTTCGGACCTGACACTGCTGTAGCTTTGTTGTACCGAATAACTCAGGTTATTTTTCGCCAGCAAGGTCCCATTTAGCCCTACTTGTTCTCGTGTATCGCCATCTTGATTGTTAGTCAAAGAGTAGGAAGTAGTCATGCTGTTTTTTGAGGACAGGTAAGAAAATGGCATGCTTGCAGTGAGGGAATAGATCTGATCACGGCTCTTCCTGTCCTCGCTATATATTGTGTTATTGTAGGTGTAACTCAGCCCCAGTGAAACCGAAGAAATATTAAGGTTCCAGGCAGCACCGGCACTTTGTTGGCGGGATCCGTCCTGATAGTTTTGCTGAGAAGAAGTGAGAGTCACTGATCCCAGTGTTTGCATCGATTGTTGAATATTCAAGTCTATTCTGGATGTTCTTTGTTTTTGTAACAGCCACCCCCAAGGATCATTTGGACTTGGCGTCAGGTGCATGTTAATGGAATCAGTAAAAGAGTAATAATCATTTAGCCTCTCGCCCGTCAGTGAAATTTGCGTTCCGCTATCCGTAAAATTTTTCCCATACCTGAGACGCAGTGACTGGCCATTTTTGTTTGTATTATCACCCGTGACCAATGATACTGCTGAATTAGAGAGATCAATAGAAAGTACACCAAAGGAGCTTAAGGTTTGTGCTGCCCCGATCATGGCAACATGATAATCTGAACTGGTCGTTATGCCACCATACAGGGTCATGCCATCAGACAGACCATACAATGCTGATGCCTGTATAAAACGCGGATTATAGGGAGTGCCACTGCTAACGGATCCTGGATTACGGTATTGGCCCAGTGCCAGATCGTATTTAAGAGACTTTTCACGTTGCATGATACTTAAGTTATCAAAAAACCGGGAGAAACTCTGCACTCTCCCGTCACTCTCCGTCACAGTGATATCCATGCGACCGCTGGTCATATTGAAGTCTGTAAGGCTAAATTCACCCGCTGGTACATAGGTTTCGTAAATTAAGGCATTATTATTATAAACAGAAACACGGGCATTAGATGTCATTGCGATACCATGTATCACTGGCCTGTATCCTTGTTCGCTGGAAGGAAGCATGGAATCTTGTGAACGCAAGGCAATACCACGAAAATTAAAACCACCCAACACATCAGAAGATGTTGAAATATCGCCAATAAGCGCCAAGCTTCGTAATGGGAAGATATCTTTTTCAAGCCAATTCTGCATAACCGTGAATTTATTTATCCCACTGTTGTTATGCTGCCATGTAGAATTATTGCGCAGTCGCAATCCAGCAATATTAGCGCCATTACGTAAATTAACAAATTGTTGCTGCTCATTGTTCTGGCGGCTTTGATTATACAGGGTGCGCGAACCACTCAAATCATAATTGGAAAACGCTGTTGGCATACCTGTATTCCAAAGGGCGGGATCGATGTAATCCTTGGGGCGGATATTGAGCAATTTCTGCGGAACGGTAATCTTGAGTTGCAGTTTGCTGACATCGAGATCCGTCATCACGGGGGCGTATTGCGCAATGTTTGTTATCACCTGGTCAAGAGGGAGCTTTTCCATGGCAGGTAATTCATCAATTTTTAGCCCTAAATCTTTATATTGTTGTACGCTTAACTGGGGCACCAACTTACCTTGCGCATTTGTAACAAATGAAAGCAGTTGTCTGTCCACGTTTGTACCGTTGACCAGAATATCAACCTGATATTCACCGGGTTTTCCTTGTCCCGGTTTAGAAAAATGTGAAAGATCAACCTTTTTACCTCCCAGTGCTTCTGCAGGAAAGTAGTATTCGTCCCCGGCGGCCTGTTGTGCTGGAGCCGCCAGGGTGGGTAATGCCGCCAGATTGATCATTCCGCACAGAAGGGTACGTGTAACATTTTTAATTTTTTTCACCACATCTGCAGGGTGATCAATAAATATCATAACTGGGCTCGTTCTACTTTGGTTATGTCACCGATATCGCCTATCGTTTTCCACTGAACGTCATTACCTCCCGCAGCGGGTAATGGATAGGAAGCGCTTGCGTTCGGCATAAGTAAAGGTTGCTTTTTAATATCTATTTTTTCATTTCCAACCATGATTTCATAAAAATTAATATGGTAAGGTGTCGGATTCGTGACCGTTAATTTATTATTTTCGCGACTGAACGTAATTTTTTTATAAGCTTGAGCGGCGGCTTTCCCTGTTAAGCCCTCAGGTCGATAAAATAGCTTCAGGGCTGAATCAATCGTTAATGCTAATATGTTACCACTATCTTTTTTCAGCTGAGGAATGGCCTTGGCGTGATAAAAAAAGACGGATTCTTTGTCTGTTGGCAACCCCTGTCCGGTGTACATGATACGCACAATATTTTGCTGGCCGGGGTCAATACGAAATAATGGGGGTGTCACAATAAAGGGAAGATCTTTATTAAGTGGGACCTTATGAGATTCATCCGTATAAGGTGTGATGTAAGATTGAACCAAAAAGATGCCAGAATTTTCTGGATTACTCATGGTCAAGGATGTGCCATTGCGAGAATCCGTTACTATGACTCGGGTGCCCCAAATGATCACACTCGCCTGTGTTGAAAGGGAGGCAACCAGTAATATGGCTGCCAAAAGATAACTCAACCTGGATGGAAAACAGGACATAGCATTAAGCCTCTCACAATAAAATCACAATGTTCCTTTCCCTGAGCCGGAAAGATGAATAATTGAGAAAGATACCGCCTTCCCCACTTGTTTATCCTTTAACACCGCAGGGGTGTTATTAAAAAAATTATCTGGCGATTTAGTCAGCGGTATAAAAAAACAGACTATACTGAAACGACTGAGTGCTGCTAAAGTCAGCCAGTGCATCAAGGTTATGCACAAATGCAAGACACTATTCAAAGGCAGGAAGGGTTTTGTATCTCTGTAACAGCCATAAACTGAACAAACCAATAGAGCGTTACAAGAAACGATTGAATCTCTGCTGCGATAATCAGGACAACCGTTTATATTTGCAACTAACTGAATAAGTTGTGGCACAGGTATATGCCCTTTTAAAAAATTGCCCATAAGTTATTGCACAGTGTGTATGGCATATTATTGATTGATAATAAAGATAACAAGACAGTATTAAATGGAACGAGATGATAAATAAAAAGGAAGACGAATTCAATGAAATACACATTTTTTTATATGATATTATGATTAATTATTAGATTTTTTTATTATCGATGCTGATGGTAGACGCGTTGACCAAGGTTTTGTCAGGCTTTAGCAGAATAGGTGCCAAACCTGGCGATATGTGTTTTGTGTTGACCGCATTTTTAGGGCCATAAAAAAAGCCCCGGGAAAGGGG
The DNA here is from genome assembly GCA_964496225.1 of uncultured Yersinia sp. Taxonomy (GTDB): domain Bacteria; phylum Pseudomonadota; class Gammaproteobacteria; order Enterobacterales; family Enterobacteriaceae; genus CAZROT01. Next base: position 21,087 of record CAZBYB010000022.1, read on the forward strand.
GCTTAATATCCCATGTTTTAACGAAAATTTACTGATATTCCATATTTACCGTGGCGCTGGCAGTAACCAAGCCTTCTTTCACTGCCTCCCCCGTTCTTATCATGCTTGCCCGCAGGGGTACGTTAAAGATGCCGTCAATAATGCGGTGCTCTCTGCCCACACCGGCTGGCGCCAACACCACAACACCTTCTTTAATATCCTCTATCAGGATTCCGACTCCCTGAGCAGCAGCATCACCACTTGCTGTGTTCATAAATGCCTTACTGTCAGTTTCATCAGCTGCACCGAACAGGGTTAAGGTGGCAGTAGATCCAGATCTGGGGCAGTTAGCGAACTGGAGGGTAAAGTCTGTATTTCCAGCCGTAGCCCCGGTGTGACCAAAGCTTTCTAACGCAGCATTAGCGAGTTGTACCTCGGTAGCGGACTGCTCATTTACTGTCATGCTACAGGCAACAGCAGCTGCAGCTCTTTCAACGTTACCGGTAAAGGTAAGTGTGCCATAATTGTAAGCCTGAGTAACAGCAGGAGCCAAGGCGGCCGCTATTATGAACGCTAAACGTTTTTTATTCATGTCCTTCATGTGTACTTCTCCTTGTTGATGAATAATAGCTTACGCGCTGAGCACCAGCAATATCGAGTGCCCATGCACACTTATTGTTATACAATGCGATAGTGTCATGCACAAACGATTTTATTGGTTTTACTAATTTGTTTACAATTCTACCCCCTACCAGGCTTGGTGCTGTTACTGTATCCGTCTCCTTGAGCAAGGCTTTCATTGACTGCTGGCGCTAATATTCCAGACAGATTGTTATTGATACGCCAGTGAAAATAGTGCAGTTGCCTGAAATGGGCCAGCAGCAACGTGATCAGTCATCTGATAATAACGGGCGCCGAAAGGCAGGGAAAAACGTCCTTTCTGCTGTTGTAGCACAAGAGATTCTGCGAGCCGAACGGGTACACCTTGATGCAGTATCTGTACCCCTAAACCTGTTGCGCCATTGAGCTGAGGAGTCGGAGTCAGTACCCCGACAGCAAGTTGGGTATCAGGTATGCGGGGGGTAAAGGTCACGTCCACACGGGTACCATCATAACATTGCAAATCAAGGGAGAAATTGGTTTCTCCTGTGGTGGTGCCCTTGCCAGTAAAGACACTGGTATCCAGTGAGGGCATTGATACTATGATGTCCTTTGTCAGTAATGAACAGGTCGTGGTGCGTATCACCGCCTGCGCGTTCAGGGTGATGATAGTGCGATCACCGTCATAAGGTGCTTTCATATTGATACTGATGAGAGGCATGGTTCCCGTTTGCATCTCGGATCCGGTTTTTATCAGCTGTATCAGAAACTCTGGCGTTTTTGTAATCTGCATTGTGCCACTGGTAGGTGTCATTGTGAGTGGCAATCTGCTATGCCAGATGCGGTATCCGATACCCCGTAATCCAGTACTGTAGGTGATATAATTGTTACCATCTTCCTGGCCACTGAATACCAACTGCAGGCCACCACAGTCAGTCGCATCTATGGGGAATATCACTGATTTTTGCGCCAGTATTGTTCCTGCCGGCAGATCAGGAGCAGCTTCCACCGGCCCAAAGTCGATGGTTTGCACATCCGTATTGGCAGGACAGCCTGCTACTGCGTTGCCAGTAGCCAGCACCAGCCACATACTGCTCCACAGTGGGAATAATTTCATTGTTGCCATTGGGGTGAACCCTCCTTTGTTATCGACATTGCAGGGTTAGCATGCTGATCCCATGCCTGTGCGGAGTATCGGGTAAGTGATAATGGCCCTGGCATGACTTTCCTGCTCCACTCCCCCAGGTAGCACGGATGGTTCCTTTTAATTGAAGACCGGCAAGATAAACTGCGCCCTTATCTCCCACAATACCTGTGTGATGGCCATCCACCACGGCGGTACTGGCGCCAAAAGGCACTACAGAGCCGTCATGTTGTATTAGCGTGATAAGTGCTCTCGCTCCGATTTGTGTCTGGTAGTCTGCCAGCACCAGCGCTTCTTTTGTTGGGATCACTTGCAGGCTGTTCAGGGTAATATCCAGTGTCGAGGTATAGCTTGCAGGATCCAGTGTTATCCTGTTTTTGCGGTATGCCTGAAGGGAAGGGGCAATCGCATAACCACGCCAGTCTGTTGCTATACCTGCACTGTTGGACATTGCCACGCCGGAGGCACCCGGTGCTCTGATCAAACCATACCCGGCCCCTTCAGTCAGACGTTGTGACAGGCTGATCCCATAAGGGTGAGCGATCAGACT
>CAZBYB010000023.1:0-23176 GCA_964496225.1 uncultured Yersinia sp.
CAGATAATGTCAATCGGGTGAATAAACAGGGCTTTGATCTTAACGGTGCTCAGGGTATTGATTTTTTCTCTTTTTCATCCCCCGCCGTGGTGGCGAACCATTTTAATACTGGTACGGCGGCACTGAGTGTGGCATACAACAACACCTCTGCGGTCCAGGCCAGTGATTATGAATTGCGTATCACTCAACTGGCTGACAGTACTGTATGGCCAAATCTTCTTACCGAATGGCAGGTGACTCGTCTTGCCGATAACCAGGTTGTTCTGTCTAATGCCTCTGGCTTCCCCCTGACTGTGGATGGTTTAACCATTACGGTTACTAACGGCGCCTCTGGAAAGCTGGGTGATCGGTTTATTGTGAAAACGGTCAGTGATGTGCCGGCCAGCATTGCGCTAACGATGCAGGATTCGGATAACATCGCCGCTGCTGCTGCATCAACGGCATCACCAACAACGAGCGCAGGCATTGGTGATAACCGTAACGCCCAGCAGTTTTTAAATTTGCAGACGAATCGTGCTCTGGTGGAGACAAGCATGACTATGATGGATGCCTATGCCAGTCTGGTGGCCGATGTGGGTAGCCAGACCAGCATCGCTAAAATCAATGCGGGTGCTCAGGCCAATATTGTGGGTCAGTTGTATGCTGAACAGCAGACACTCTCTGGTGTGAATCTTGATGAAGAATATGTCAATCTGCAGCAGTTACAACAATATTATCTGGCTAATACCAAGGTGATCCAGACGGCATCAGCGATGTTCGATGCTTTGTTTAGTATGACAAGGTAACAGATTCTGATGAGAGTAGATCTCTTGCGAATTGCGCAACAGGCCTGTTAACCCACTGTGAATTAAGGAACTTACCATGCTGCGTGTCAGTACTAATATGATTTATCAGCAAAGTATGCAACAGATGCATCATGGACAGTCAGAAATGATGCGTTACAGTGATCAGCTTTCCACTGGTTATCGTGTGGTTAAGCCTTCTGATGATGCTATGGCGGCTTCCCTGTCTGTCATGGTATCTCAGGGGGAAGTGGAAAATGTCCAGTATAAGGTTGCTCGCGCATTTGCTGGTGCCGCAATGTCGCTGGAAGACAGCGTATTAAACAGTGTGACTACCACGATTCAAAACATAAAAACCAACGTGATTTATGGGGGTGACGGGGCACTGAATGATAATGATCGCGTGATTCTGGCCGGGGAATTACAGGGGTTGAAAGATCAGTTGTTCGCTCTGGCAAATACCATGGATAGCTTGGGCAGGTATGTTTTTGCCGGATATCTTAATAATAAAGCACCTTTTGTCATGGATCCCGCCACCAAAGTAGTCACTTATGCAGGCGGAACGCTGCCAGTTACGCAGCAGGTGGAATACGTCTATACCAACCGCCAGATGATTATCAATCATACCGGTGACACGGTATTTGGACCTAATGGCGCAAATGTTTTCGATAGCATTGATACGGCACTTAAAGCACTCAATACCCCAATAGAAGGCGCCACTCAGAGTGTCAGGGATGGGGTAATGGCACAACTGGATCAGGCCCATCGTGGCTACATCAACGCACTGACCAAGATAGCCGCGGTACGCGCCCAGTTGGGAAATCAGTTAAAGGAATTGGACGATCTAAACGCCCTTGGTGCGGCAAGAACATTGAATAATGTTGGCCAGATCAGCGAATTGATTGATACGGATTTTTATGACGCAACCTCCAATTTACACAAACAAAAGACGGCATTACAGGCTTCTATGGATGTTTTTAAGGTGATGCAAAGTATGTCGTTATTTGCAAGAAATCATTGATTTTATATTAATCTGTGCCTCTATTTCCGGGGATTTCAGGCTGTTTTGGTGTACTTCAACCGGGTACACTTTTTGGGTGTGTCATCTTTTTCTCCAAAAATCTCAAGATGACATACCGTTTTTTTATTCTTCTCACAAGCAGAGTATAAATATTCAAAAGTGTTATTGTTTTTGAACTGCCTGTAGAATCCAAACCCGGCCATAATGATTAAAGAAGCCTGCTATCTGCTCAGCTTCATGGCCTGTCCCTTGATAAATATCCAGATGATGCCCTGTGATGGCACTGCCAACATCCAATACTATCATTAAATATGTTTTATGCTGTCCGGTAAATTTTCCTTGATTGTCCAGCAATGGCACTTCCGCCAATAATGTTGTACCGGCAGGGAGTAGCAGAGGATCAGCAGCAGCGGAGGTTCTGGTGATCAGAGGGACATTACTCGCACCGGTCACAGGCCCCACGCCAGCAGGTTGGAAAAAAATGAAGGAAGGATTTTGCTCAAGCAATTCCCTGATCTGCGCGTCGCTATGATTATCCGCCCAGTTGCGAATGGCCTGCAGCGACATCTCTTTCCGCGCTACTTCACCTTTTTCGATTAATACCTTACCGATACTACGATAAGTATGGCCATTCCTGCCCGCATAAGCCAAAAACGTCGGGGAATGACTATCTTCAAAATCAACATAGCCGCTGCCCTGGATTTCCATGATGAAATTATCCAGTAATGACCGGGTCCAGGCGATAATTAAATGCGGTTCATTCAGTGCACCGGCGTAAATGGCTGCCCGATCGGGCAGCGGGTATTTTTTGTCTGGCATGGAATACAATGGATAGCGGAATTCACCTTGTGGGGTATGACGGGCTGGAATAACGGGTGTATGGTAACCCGTAAATTGTACATTACCAAAATTATCCACGCCCTTCATTTGCCGGGAAGTTAAATCAAACCGGCTGAGCTGATGGATATTAGCGCCGGCCAGCAGCCAGTTTTGTACTGCATTGAACGTGTTGTGGTAACGCTGGTATAAATGGGGTGACGTTCGGGCGATTTGGTGTATCTGTACGATATAGTCATTAATATTCAGCGGACTGGTGATGGTGCAGGGTTTATCCATCTGCTCCAGCTCATCTGAAGGCCAGCACTGATATTGTTGTCCGCGGTAAGTTTCCCTGAACTGACAACCGGGTAGCAGTATGGCAACGATGAATAATCCGGTAGACAGGGACTTATTCCAGCCATGATTGATCATGTTTACCTTACCTGGTTATTGAGTAAACGCAACGATAACAAACTGCGGTTAAGAAGGGAATCATGGCAGATGGCAGTAAGTCATTGTGCTGCAGGTCAAAATGAAATGGTTTGCATGATAAAATTGAGCGTCTGCGGAATATTCAATTTAATTAATTGCTAAAAAGACTTGCAACAAATTTTATCCAGAGTATAGTGCGCTCATTCAAACGCGGGGTGGAGCAGCTTGGTAGCTCGTCGGGCTCATAACCCGAAGGCCGTCGGTTCAAATCCGGCCCCCGCAACCATACTTTAATAACGATAAAAACACCGAATTTTACATCGGTGTTTTTTCGTGTCTATTTGTTATGTTTTCGGGGCGATATTTAAGGATGCAGTTTTTAACTGAACCTCACGGCAGTGAAGGATAACCTGTTTTGCATCCCCCGTCTGTCAGGCATTGTCCTGTTGTTATTATGCATGTTCTGTATCGATCCCGGATAGCTTGAATGGATGATAATATTATTCGTCTTCATGAAGTCACTGGTCAAAAAATAATGGTATGGGTTACGGTTTCATACAGAAGGTAGCCGTATGAAGTGAGGATAGGATGAAAGATCAAGTGCAGTGCCAGACGCTTAAACGAGGGTTAAAAAACCGCCATATTCAGCTTATTGCTCTGGGTGGTGCCATGGGGACAGGATTGTTCCTTGGAGTAGCACAAACGATTCAGCTTGCTGGTCCGGCTGTTTTGCTGGGATATGGTCTTGCAGGTTTTATTGCGTTTTTAATCATGCGTCAGTTGGCAGAAATGGTGGTTGAAGAGCCAGTGGCCGGTTCTTTTAGTCATTTCTCTTATAAATACTGGGGGATTTTTGCAGGATTTCTTTCCGGCTGGAATTATTGGTTCATGTTTATTGTCGTGGGTATGGCTGAGTTGACGGCTATTGGAATTTATGTCCAGTACTGGTGGCCAGAAATTCCAACTTGGGTTTCAGCTGCATTATTTTTTGTTCTAATTAATGCTATCAATCTGGTGAATATTCGTTTTTATGGTGAATCTGAATTTTGGTTGGCCATGATTAAAGTGATTGCTGTTGTTGGCATGATTCTATTTGGAACTTGGTTATTGGTATCCGGGACAGGTGGGCCACAAGCGTCTGTCACGAATCTGTGGTCCCAGGGTGGTTTTATGCCTAATGGCATGATCGGTCTGGTCATGGCGATGACTGGAATTATGTTTTCTTTTGGGGGTCTTGAACTGATTGGCATCACAGCAGCAGAGGCTGAAAATCCCAGAAAAAGTATTCCAAAAGCTACAAATCAGGCTATCTGGCGTATTTTGATCTTTTATATTGCTTCTCTGGCGGTGTTATTATCTCTTTACCCTTGGCATCAGGTTATTGAAGGTAAAAGCCCTTTTGTTATGGTTTTTGATGCCATGAACAGTACTATAGTGGCGACTGTTCTTAATATTGTGGTTCTTACTGCAGCGTTATCGGTTTATAACAGTGGAGTTTATTGTACTAGCCGGATGTTACTGAGTCTGGCGCAGCAAGGTAATGCACCCGAAAGGCTCGTTAAGGTGAATCGTCATGGTGTTCCTGTCGCCTCCCTCATGCTTTCAGCACTGTTGACTTCTGTAGCAGTATTGGTCAACTACCTTATTCCTGTTAGAGCACTTGAGTTATTAATGGCATTAGTTGTCTCTTCGTTAATGATTAACTGGATCATGATTTGTTTATCACATCTAAAATTTAGAGTGGCAAAAAATAATGAAGGGCAAGTGCTGCAATTTAAGGCGTTGTGGTATCCATGGGGTAATTATTTATGTTTGTTTTTTTTAGCCATTATATTGGGCATTATGTTTTTCACAGAAGCGATTCGTATTTCAGTATTGCTGATTCCTATCTGGATAGGCTTTTTGTGGTGTGCTTATGTAGTAAAACAAAAATTTAAATAATTTAAAAATTAAATAGTAGTTATAGTGTTATCATTTATTTTGATGACAATTCACCGGTTGGACTCATAATATAATGAGTTCAACATGTTGAAACCAGAATATAACTTTTTTATTAATAATATTATTGCGTGATGAAAAACTAAATTTCAGTACAAGATTTGTCATATTTTGTGATGGTTAAAATAGACTTTTAACTTTGTTTTGTATCACGTATAGGGTATAAAGGGGTGGCCTTGGTATCTTGATAGACGGGCGTATAATTAGAATATTTGTTTTTATATCAATAAAATAAATATAAAAAATTGTAAGTCGCCTGTTATATTTTTTGTTGGAGAGTTTTATTTGATTAGCGTTCTTCTCGTTGATGACCATGAACTGGTGCGAGCAGGAATACGACTCATTCTTGACGATACCAAAGGTATCAAGGTGGTGGGTGAAGCACAGTGTGGCGAAGATGCCGTAAAATGGTGCCGTCATAACGAGGCAGATATCGTTTTAATGGATATGAATATGCCTGGTGTTGGGGGACTTGAGGCAACACGCAGGATTGTGCGTTTTTCTCCTGATATTAAAGTGATTATGTTAACCATCTATACGGAAAACCCTTTACCTGTCAAAGTGATGCAGGCAGGTGCTAGTGGTTATCTCAGTAAAGGTAGCGCTCCACAAGATGTTATTAATGCCATTCGCACAGTTTACGCAGGGCAGCGTTATATAGCGTCAGATATTGCGCAACAAATGGCATTAAGTCAGCTGCAGCCACAGGCAGAAACGCCGTTCAGTTGTCTTTCAGAGCGTGAATTACAAATCATGTTGATGATCACAAATGGTAAAAAAGTTAATGAGATTTCAGAACAACTCAATCTTAGCTCCAAGACGGTTAATAGCTACCGCTATCGCATGTTCAGTAAACTCAATATTAATGGTGATGTTGAATTAACGCATTTGGCGATTCGATACAGGTTGTTTAATGCAAATACCTGGTCAGGCAGTGACTAGTTGTTTTGATGCTAAATCGTTTTTAAGAACAGTGACCAGCCAACCTGGTGTTTACTGTATGTATGATATTTCGGGGACTGTTATTTATGTTGGTAAGGCTCGTGATCTCAAAAAACGCCTTGCCAGTTATTTTCGTACCAATATCAAGCATCGCAAAACCGAAGCGTTAGTTGGCAGCATCGATCAGATAGAGGTGACCGTCACCCATACTGAGACCGAGGCACTGTTGCTTGAACACAATTATATTAAGCTTTACCAACCGCGCTATAACGTTCTGTTAAGGGATGATAAATCCTATCCTTTTATTTTCCTGAGCTCAGAGACTCACCCGCGTGTTGTCCTTCATCGTGGTGCCAGGCATGAAAAAGGGGAATATTTTGGTCCTTTTCCGAATGCACATGCAGTGCGCGAAACTTTGGCATTATTGCAAAAATTATTTCCTGTGCGCCAGTGTGAAAATACGGTTTATCACAATCGTTCTCGGCCTTGTCTCCAATATCAGATTGATCGCTGTCTGGGACCTTGTTGTCCTGATCTGGTCAGTGACGAAGAATACCAGCGCCAGGTGGATTATGTGCGATTATTCCTGTCAGGAAAAAATCAGCAGGTACTAACACAATTGGTCAGTCAAATGGAGGAAAAAAGTCGATTATTATATTTTGAGGGGGCTGCACGTATCCGCGATCAAATCCAGGCCATCAGGAAAATTACGGAGAAGCAGTTTGTGTCCGGTGATACTGAAGATCTGGATGTGATCGGAATAGCATTTTCTGCCGGTCTGGCGTGTATCCATGTTTTATTTATCCGTTATGGGAAAGTGTTGGGTAGCCGTAGTTATTTCCCCATGATTCCAGATGGCACTGAAAAGCAGGAGGTGGTGCAGGCATTTATTGGCCAGTTTTACTTGCAGGGAAATCAGATGCGTACTTTACCAGGGGAAATTTTGCTAGATTGTCATCTGGCTGAAAAAGAATTGCTCTCGATATCCTTAACAGATAAGGCAGCACGTAAAATTCAGATCCAGTGTAAACCACGGGGAGATCGTGCACGTTATTTAAAACTGGCCAAAACCAATGCAACCACGGCACTGGCAACAAAATTATCACAGCAATCGACTATCCATCAGCGTTTTAAAGCGCTTGCAAAATTGCTCGACTTGGCTGAAATTAAGCGCATGGAATGTTTTGATATCAGTCATACCATGGGTGAGCAAACAGTGGCTTCTTGTGTTGTGTTTGATGCTAACGGTCCGGTGACATCGCAATACCGGCGTTATAATATCAGTGGCATAACACCAGGTGATGATTATGCTGCTATGTTACAGGTATTAAAGCGTCGTTATGGAAAAGTACAAGATGAAAATAAAACTCCCGATGTTGTTTTTATTGATGGCGGTAAAGGACAATTAAAACAAGCAATAAAGGTGTTTGCTTCATTGCATATTCAGTGGGACAGGAAGAAACCCAAACTGGTTGGTATTGCCAAGGGGAGCGATCGTCAGGCAGGTTTAGAAACACTGTTTTTGTCTGCAGAGGGAAAAGGTATCGCGTTGTTATCAGATTCTCCTGCATTGCATTTAATACAGTATATACGTGATAACGCACATCAGCATGCAGTAACAGGCCACAGGCAACGTAGAGCCAAATTTAAAAATACCAGTATATTAGAATTGATTCAGGGAGTTGGCCCAAAACGTCGCCAAATGTTATTAAAATACATGGGCGGGTTGCAGCCCTTACTGAATGCAAGTGTTGAAGAAATTGTTAAAGTACCGGGTATTTCACAGGCGCTGGCAGTGAAAATTTATCATGCATTGAAACACTGAAGTGAATGTTGCACCGTGTTGGTAGCATCTATAATCCACATCAGCCAAACAGTTATTGTAATATTATGCATTTAAACATTCCTACTTGGCTTACTCTGTTTCGTATTGCGCTTATCCCATTTTTTGTTCTGGCATTTTATCTGCCGTTCACGTGGGCTCCAACATTATGTGCTTTTATCTTTGTGCTCGCTGCCATGACGGATTGGTTCGATGGTTTTTTGGCCCGCCGCTGGAAGCAGACAACACGTTTTGGTGCTTTTCTTGATCCCGTCGCTGATAAAATAATGGTAGCTATAGCATTAGTATTGGTTGCTGAGCACTATTATGTATGGTGGGTAACATTACCGGTTGCTACCATGATTGCCCGTGAAATCATCATATCTTCACTGCGTGAATGGATGGCTGAAATTGGAAAACACAATAGTCTTGCTGTTTCCTTGATAGGTAAAATAAAAACGACCGCTCAGATGGTATCGTTAATTGGACTGTTATGGCGGCCCTTTCCTGCTGTGGAGTTAGCTAGCATGATTCTTTTATATGTTGCTATGTTATTGACGTTTTGGTCAATGTTTCAGCATTTACATCGGGTATGGGGTGCTTTTGTTGATCCTTGATGCCGGAAAAAGCAGCAACTGATGATATTACTTGATAATTTTATTGACTCAGTGCGTCAGGTCAGTAGAATGCACAGCATCGTGTGGCAGCGTTATCTTGTTAAATAAGACTGCAGAAAAACAGCAGTCCTGTACTGCGGGAATAGCTCAGTTGGTAGAGCACGACCTTGCCAAGGTCGGGGTCGCGAGTTCGAGTCTCGTTTCCCGCTCCAGTCATACTTATTACAATTCCTACAAATCATAGCATAGAGGTCCGAAAGGAAATAAGGCGCGTTGGCAGAGTGGCCATGCTGCGGATTGCAAATCCGCCTACCTCGGTTCGACTCCGGGACGCGCCTCCATTTTCTAACGTGCCCGGGTGGTGGAATCGGTAGACACAAGGGATTTAAAATCCCTCGGCTTATTGGCTGTGCGGGTTCAAGTCCCGCCCCGGGTACCACAGGTACATTTTAGTAATAGGGTGAAACCATTGGTAGTATTGTTTCGTCGTTTTTTCTGTATTAGCAATCCCGTAGATTGGGTCAGATTCAGGTGCTGAATCGTACTACGGAGCATAGTCAGATACTTTCCTCATCTCACAGGTGAATTCCTCCCTTTAGTTCTTTGCATGATACCGTTAACAAAGTTATTTTTGAGATAAACTGACATTTCAAGTCTGAGTGAAGACAATGAAATACAGATATTACCCTATCCAGACATCAGGACTTTATCAGAGACATTCAGCCCCCTATTATCAGGCATTATAAACGCCCGGGATGGTCTTTAAGGTATCAGTCGTTATCAGTTTTTTTCTGTGGTGTCATACCTGCTAAGAGCGGGCATATCTTGGCGTGACTTATCTCCTTTTTACGGTAACTGGCACACGATTTACGCGTGCTTTAGCTTTTAGGGGATTATCTCAGGAGCGCCTGCCTGTCTGCAGGGCAGTGTCAGAGAATATCAGAGGACGAATGTTTTAAAATGAGATGATGACGATCAGATCTATTAAAAATAATTAAAGTTTTTCAGCATTTTACCGAAAAGTTACCTGTCAAACTTAAATATTTTTATTATTGAAATGCTAAGGAAGTTGCATGAATACTAAGTGTGTCTCTTCATCATATCCTACGATAATAGTGGATCTCTATATTACTGACTGTCATGCACAGAGGAAACATAAAATTACACAACCCATGCAATCTCAATGGGTAAATAGTATTGGAGTCAATGCAGCAAAACTAAGTGACGATCAGGAAAAATCACTGATGCACCTATGGGTAAGTAAAATGTCCTTTCGTACAAGGAGTCTTTATAATAGGCAGGATGCCGGCCGCATAATAGAAGAAATCCGCAAAGGTAATTTGATCGTAGATAAAAAGACAATGGATCGAATGATGCATGGGTTGGAGGATGCAGCAAAAAAAATCATCACTCAGAAGGTGGCTGATGGTGTTATGAACAGCAAGGTCATTAATAAGATCACGCGCGTGTTAACGGAGGCAGTGAGTGTATTGTCTCAGAAAAATGAGTTAAATCAATCTACGCTGGATATCTGGGTTTAAAGGTTAAATTATTTATCTGGGCTAATCGTTTGTTTTTCTTTACCAGATCATAAATATAATCAATTGGTTATGTTGTATTATGACTCTGTCATTAATACGACCTAACCTAACCTAACCTAACCTAACCTAACCTAACCTAACCTAACTGCAGCTATACTTTCTCAATGGAAGCTTGGGTTGCAGTATTAGCTGCCACACAGTGGTTGTACCAGAGCGGTACAGAGTCGCTAGAGTCTTAACAGTTATAGCAACCTGATATGCAGGATTGTCAGTTCAAGTACACTGGTACTGTAGGGTAGTCTATCGTTCACTGCAGAAAGGTCTCATTATAAAAAATAATTTGAGGATGTCTTAAATGAAATTATTCGGGTATTTGATGACTATCACCGTGATATTTTTTGCTTTTATTCAAAATATCATGGCAAATGATAAAGGCGGCATGCCTGTGAATCATGCTCAGTACACAAATAGAATGTTGTTGCCAGATATGACAGTAGCCGCCTGCCCTGATAATCCTCGGTCGCTCATACAAATCACCGGAAACCTTTACAGACATACAACTGGAGCGGGCTTAGCGGTGCATAGTGGTTTTGTACTTATTACTACGGAAGGTGCTTTGGTAGTCGATCCCGCGATGACTTGTACGGCCACTTGGTTGCGTAATGAAATAAAAAATCGCTTCAATGTTTCTGTGAAGTACGTAGTCTATACACATGCTCATGCTGATCATATTAGCGGCGCTCAGGTTTTTCAAAATGAGGGTGCCATAGTTGTTGCAAACGAACGCGCTCTGGAGCCTATCATTGGTGAAAAGATTCCCACGGCAATTCCAAATCTCATATTTGATAAGGACATGGAGATCACTTTAGGTGGAGAGAGCGTGTTGCTTCATCGAGTTGCACCCAGCCATTCAAACAGTATGACTATGATCTTGTTTCCAAAATACAAGGCACTGCAGTGTACAGATGTTTGTGAGAGCGCTTCAATGCCTTATAACGACTTTCTTGATTTTTACTATGATGGTTGGATAGAAACCCTCAACTGGGTTTTAGATCAAGATATTGATATTATTGATGTTGGACATTACACACCAGCCAAACTATCAGATCAGCGTGCTTTGCGTAATTATATGGTTGATTTACATCAACAGGTCTTGGATCTGGTGCGGCAAGGCCAGTCATGGGACCAACTTTACCGTAATGTTCGATTTAATGAAGACGTTAAAAAATGGATTGGCTATGATCAGATGCATTTATTAAATGTTCTTGGTATGTACCGCTGGGTATCTAACCATCGCAGGGGCGAGTGGTAAATTCGCGGCGGAAAAGCCCAGACAGTGATATGGACTGGTGCTATACCACTGTTAAACATTACCACTACATGCATCCACTCCGGGTAGCTTTGGCCCGATGGTTGAAAGTATGGGTTCCCAAGGCGCTATGTTGGTATGAATCACTGTAATATTGCATAAGAGTCGCTAAACTTGGTGCTTCTGAATCCTCTCTCTATTTGATGTGTGAGAAATATCTTATAGTTACTGTGAGATATCTCTCTTATTGCGCTGCTAATAATTCATCAAAATTAATTTATTTATAATACAATCATATTGTTAATTTTTCTTATTTTTATAAGATGAAGTAATGCTTGGTTGCAGGACACCTTGTTTGCTTAACTGGGTTAGGTGATCATATAACGTATATTCAGAGTTGTGGATCATCAGGATTATCTCAATAAGGAAATATCTTAACGAGGTCTGGTTAATGACCAAACTGACTTTAGGAGCGGTCTGTTAAGATTGTGATTTATGGAATCAGGCAGGATCAGGATAAGCGAGTTTCAGAAAAAAAGGGCATTCTCAGGTAAGAAACAGTAAGTTTCAAGACGAAGATTAAGAAGGCGGCTTCAGGATCGAGATTGGTACGTTTTGATTAGGGCTAATGGCCAAGCGATGCCAGGGGAGCTAAAGATAAACTTGCACACTGGATAGTGCAGGATATAACGCAAGGGAATGCAACCAAACAGGGAGAATATAGTCAGTTAGTCAGTATTATTCAGAGCCTACAGTTTTTCAATCGGATTTAGATGTGGTGAATAAGGTGACGGAACAGCAGCCAGCGCTTGGCCAGCGCCAGTACGCTGCGTTTTGTGAAGCGCGGTATTATCGGGTACCAGTACAGTTTCAGGAGAGAGTACAGGCAGTCATTTCTGTTCCAACCAGCTTTTAAAAACTTGCGACAATGACCTAGCTGAAAAGCCAGGGAGAAAGTCAACTGACATTTAGCTAGCCTTTAGCAGGTTGGTGGGTTTTGTCCTGCTACCATCGAGATATCCGAGCATAAGGTTACCAAGCCAGCGTTCCGGTACCTTATTTTAACATCCTGATAAGGTGGCGTTCTTTTACGCGCAATACTCAGTAGTTTTAGAATGAAGATCAGATCATGTTAACACGACTTTAAACTACCAGGTTTCTCTATTTAGTCGCCGGAGCGACTCTTCCCACCTTGGATTTCTGGTTATTTTTTGGGGCCGGGCACGCAAATTTTATGGTCAGCAGGCTCAGTAACTCAAGTATAAAAATAGTGCTGCGGGGGCTATTGAATAATCCGGGCGTTTCCTGTTGACTTCTTTTCATCCTGACGTACTCCAGAATGCGTTTTTTATAGATCATGATCCTGGCTCATCAGCTTATTATATATATGTAGCATTATTTTTGTGGATAGCGAACCAGGGATGCGACTAATGCCTCTCCTCCTTTTTTGGCCTGAATTCTTCCTTCGGAGGTATTGGTTGAATATTTGGCAAAAATGGTAATAAACAAATGATATAGTCAAATTGAGAACCTACAAGAGAATAGAATCTTATTAATTAAAGTGATAGAAAGCATTTTTTTGAGTAGCGAAGCTGAGGCATGAGCGGGACAGGTTATTTTTTTATACAAATAATCACAGTTTCACCTGCAATAATATTACCGGGTTGCTTAATTTTAAGCAGTTCCTTGATTTCGTCCATATTGGAAACAACCACTGGGGTTAACACAGATTTAGCCCTTTCTTCTAATAGGGCCAGATCGAACTCCATAATAACATCGCCTTTTTTAACAACTTGGCCTTCCTTAGCAATGCGCCTGAAACCTTCTCCTTTCAATTCAACAGTATCAACACCAAAGTGAATGAATAGTTTGACACCACCATCGGATTCAATGGAAAACGCATGGTTAGTTTCAAAAATCTTGCTGATGGTGCCATCAAATGGAGCAATCATAGTATTGCCGGAAGGTTTTATGGCAATACCATCACCCACTATCTTTTCGGCAAAAACAACATCCGGTACATCTTCAATGTTGACAATTGTGCCAGACAGAGGTGCAACTATTTCAATAGTATTGTTTTCTTGCTTATCATCTAAAACCAACGACTTAAGTTTGTCAAACAATCCCATAATCTTCTCCTGCTTCAAAATACAGATAACATCGTGTGTCACCACCAGTTAACAAAGCGCTTTTTCTTCAACAAACGTATCAATCAGATCCATCAACTGTTGTGCTGTTGGTTGTTTTAATGCCTGCTGTGCCAACATTTTTACATCTTCGTACTTAATATTGCGAATAATTTTTTTAATGCGTGGGATAGAAACTGCGCTCATGCTAAATTCATCCAGTCCCATTCCTAACAGCAACAATGTGGCACGTTCATCACCTGCAAGCTCACCACACATACCAGTCCACTTACCTTCTGCATGTGAGGCATCAATGACCTGTTTAATCAGAGTGAGCACCGAAGGAGACATGGGATTATAGAGATGGGAAATTAATTCATTACCACGATCGACTGCCAACGTATATTGAGTGAGATCATTAGTTCCAATACTAAAAAAATCAACCTCTTTGGCTAAGTGGTGTGCAATAGCAACCGCTGCAGGGGTTTCAATCATGACACCAATTTCAATGGCTTCATCAAAGGCTTTGTTTTCTTTTTTCAGCTGTGCTTTCAGTAATTCTAGCTCTGCTTTTAATGCACGTACTTCTTCGACAGAAATGATCATGGGAAACATGATACGTAATTTGCCAAAGGCTGATGCTCGTAAGATAGCACGGAGTTGTGCATGCAGCATTTCTTTACGATCCAGGCAAATACGAATGGCCCGCCACCCGAGAAAAGGATTATCTTCTTTTGGTAGGTTCATATAAGGCAAATCTTTATCGCCACCAATATCCATGGTACGGACAATGACAGGTAATGAGTTCATGGCTTGTGCCACCGTTTTATAAGCCATAAATTGCTCATCTTCTGTTGGCAGTGTATCACGATCCATAAACAAAAATTCCGTACGATAAAGACCCACACCTTCAGAACCATTACGCTCAGCGCTGGCGACATCGCGCACAGTACCAATATTGGCACTGACTTCAACCTGATGCCCATCCAGGGTAATGGCAGGCAGATCTTTTAATTTAGCCAAATCATTTTTTTCATTGATATATCCTGCCTGTATTCCCTGAAGTTCATTGATAATGGTGGCGGAGGGATTGATATAGATCTGATTGTTAACGGCGTCCAGAATCAGATAATCACCGTTTTTTACTTTACTGGTCGCATTCGTGCTACCTACAACAGCAGGAAGCTCAAGAGAACGTGCCATAATTGAAGTATGAGAAGTACGACCACCAAGATCAGTGATGAAACCTAACACTTTGTCTAAATTCAGCTGCGCAGTTTCAGACGGGGTCAAATCCGCTGCAACCAGAATAACCTCATCTTCAATCGAACCTAAATCGACAATGGGCATGCCAAGGATATTTTTTAATAGACGTTTACCGATATCACGCACATCCGTTGCACGTTCTTTCAGGTATGTGTCATCCAGTTCTTCCAGTGTCTTCACTTGAGATTCAATCACAGTGAAAACAGCTAAATCCGCCGTTATATGTTCATCTTTAATCAGGGTGATGATTTCCTGTTCGAGCTCTTCGTCTTCAAGTAGCATTATATGGCCTGAGAAGATAGCGGCTTTCTCTTCCCCCATGCTCTTACTTGCTCTTGCTTTGATTAGTTCTAACTGTTCGGAAGCTTTAGCACGGCCTGTTTTGAAGCGATTAATTTCCTGCGCTATCTGGTCTGTTAAAATTTTTTTACGATTGATAATAATCTCAGTGTCTTTCAGTAACAGGGCCTTACCAAAAGCAATACCTGGAGATGCTAATATGCCTGAAATCATAATCCTACTTTACTCCTGACTGGAATTGGTGAAAAATTCCTGGCTTTTTTACTCAAGTTCCGCCATGAGTTTTTGTAAATGCTCAACAGCCTGCTGCTCATCTTCACCTTCAGCAGTAATAGTGACCATGGTACCTTTAGCCAGACCTAGTGTTTGTAGTTTGAATAAACTCTTGGCATTGGCGGACTTACCATTTGAAGTAATGGTAATGTTACAGGCAAAACTTTTAGCTTCTTTTACAAACTGAGCGGCAGGACGAGTATGCAAGCCATTGAGTGCAGTAATAGTAACATCTTGTTGGAACATAATATCTCCCCAAAAATTGTGATAGAATAAAGTTTAGTGCAATTAACTGCTTTTAGCCCATTTTAACTACTTCAACTCCAAAAATCGGGCATAAAGCATGCCAATTTTACCAAGACAATAATACATTACCGTCATGGTATATTAGTTGTATTCTTGATGCATTAGTAGTCTATCTAATTCAATACGTTGTGCCATAACTTCATCCAGATAACGTTTTCAGCTATCCTGGTCATGGGCTTTGTTTATCACTCACATGAAAGCGATAACGATCAACCCAAATGGCCGTCGCACCACAGACAGCAACAGGCATAATCAGCAGATTGATAACAGGGATCAGAGTTAGCACACTGATGGTAGTACCGAATGCTAAATTGTGAACCCTGTCTTGCTGTAGCACAGTAAGCATGTGCCGAAAACTGATTTTATGGTTATCAAAAGGGTAATCATTATACTGAACTGACAGCATCCAAGCACTGAACAGAAACCATAACATCGGAGCAAATAATTGCCCAATACCAGGTATTGCAAAAAACAATAGCAATAAAACAGCGCGGGGTAAGCAATACGTCAGTTTTTGCCACTCACGTTTCATCGTGTGGGGTAAACTGAACAATATGCTCTTGACGTTGTAGTCAGGCGATTTCTTTACCAAAAGGCTCGCTTCCACCTGTTCAGCCAGCAAACTATTTAAAGGGGCTGCGATGAAACCTGCAAGAGTACTAAACAGATAACTACAGACCAATAATACAGAAATAACAGCCACAGGCCAAATCAAGCCGCTCAGCCAATGAAGCCAAGTGGGTAGATCCTTTATCCATTGTGGAATCCACTGAGAGATGCTGAGCAAAAACCACCCACATACCGCGCTCATTAGCAGGATATTAATCAGAAATGGCAAAATAACAAAGCGTTTAATACCGGGACGAAAACTTAACTGTAATCCTTTAAAGAGATAATAAATTCCACTGACCTTTTTTTTGTTCTTTTCCAAAGTGATATCTCATTTATGCTCTATGATACAAAAACAACAATATCACACCGACATGACTTTTCATCAATTAGTAGCTTGCTTGTATAAAAAAAGACAAAATAATCGATATCATTATTTTTTTTGCTATAAAATTGAGCGTAAGCTTGCACTTGTGTTCACAGGCAAATACAGTTAGAGAATAAAGATCGGCCGTGGTGGCAGTATATATTGGAACAACAGAGATAATAATGATGCAAAATTTGCGTCTGGTATTAATTGTTGTTGGCGCAATCGCTATAATAGCGCTTTTATGGCATGGTTTGTGGGTAAGCCGCAAGGAGCGATCTGCCTTTTTTGGCGATCGTTCGGTTAAACGACACAAACAGGAACCTGTGGATGCGCCAGAAGATCCTGATGAAGGCGTCGGTGAGATACGCGTCATTGCTCACCAGAAGGAAAAACCTTCTCTGAACACACACCAGCAGGGTGTCAACACCATTCACGCAAAATCTTACCTTTCTGCCAGGCAACCTGCTTACCGCAAACGACCTGTATCTGAGCATAAAACGTCGTCTTTAGAAAAAAAAACATTTGAACAGCTCTCATCTACCATTCGTCGGGATGCTTTAATTGATCCGGTGCCAGTATTTCTGTCAGAAGAATGGGTAGGTGAACCACATCCTGGTGGATCGTCACGTCATGATGCTGCTCATTCCCGTCAATCACCTGTGATTACTGGCGTGCGTCGGGATGTTTCTATTGATTCTGTTCCACCATTTTTGTCAGAGGAATGGGTGGGTGAACCGCGTCCTATGGGATCACCACGTCATGATATTGCCCAGCAGCACCAACCCTCGGTGACAACTTTTGCATCTGAAACAAACAAACATGAGATCCGCAATGATAAGGTCCTGATACTGCACGTTGCAGCGCATCAGGGCACGGTTATAGCAGGTAAACTACTGTTACAATGTCTTGTCCAGACGGGCTTTCGGTTTGGTGATATGGGGATATTCCATCGTCATCTTAATCCTGAGAGTAAAAGTCCGGTGCTATTCAGCCTGGCTAACATGATCAAACCCGGCTCGTTTCACCCTGAAACCATGTCTAATTTTTCAACGCCCGGTGTCTCTATTTTTATGATGGTACCCTCTTACGGCGATAGCAATCAAAATTTTAAACTGATGTTACAGACTGCCCAACATCTTGCTGATGATCTTGGTGCCGTAGTACTTGATGATGAACGCCGTCTGATGACCCCTCAGAAACTGGAAATTTATAAAACGCGTATCCGTGAGATAGTCTATTTTGGTACCTGATAGCGCACAGATTCCCCTATACTGACCGATTTGCGTGACCAGCCCCACACACTGTAGATGGTTTGACGCTTAGTGGTATACCTCCTAGTATTAAAATGAATGTATCAAGCTTACTTGTGTCTGACTGGCTTTTTAAGAACATTTTAATTAAGGTGGAAGAGACGATGTCACTAGTGAATGTTCATAATGAATGGGATCCCGTAGAAGAAATTATTGTCGGTACTTCTCAGTATGCCAACTTGCCAGGTTGTGGTGATAAAATATTTGAATTAACACTGGACTCGGAGGCCAGCCAATACGATACGACATATCCGATGGTTTTTTCTAAAAAAATCATTGAAGAGACACAAGCCGATATCAGCGTGTTTATAGAAGAATTAAAAAAATTAAATATAAAAATTAGAAGACCTAATGCCATTGATGCTAAAAATAAAATTAGAACTCTGGACTGGGAGACCGAACATTATTATTGTTATTGTCCCAGAGACTTACTGCTTGCGATTGGTGATTTAATTATTGAATGTCCAAGCGGTTTTCGATCACGATATTTTGAAACATTTTCCTATCAGGATATCTTGTTAGATTATATGAAAAGTGGATCAAGATGGATTTCTGCTCCCAAACCCAGATTACTGGATTCAACATATGATTATACTGTTACCCGGCAGTCAATTTTAAAAAACCATGAGCCTATTTTTGATGCAGCAAATATACTCAGGGCGGGGAAAGACATTTTTTATCTGGTATCAGATTCAGGTAACGAGTTAGGACTACAGTGGTTACAGAATGTATTAGGTAATAATTATACAGTTCATCCCTGCAGAAATATTTACTCATCCGTACATGTTGATACCACGCTTTGTTTTTTAAGACCGGGGTTAATCATGGTGAATCCTGGATTAAACCAAGATTATTTACCCGATGTGTTAAAAAAATGGGATGTTATTTCATGTCCAGAAATGGTGGAAGTTAACTACTCTACTGTACGTCCTATGGCTTCGGTTTGGTTGGGAATGAATATATTAATGTTATCCCCAAATTTGGCCGTCGTGGATAAACACCAATTACCTTTAATAAAATTATTGGAAAAAAATAATATCTCTGTGCTTCCCGTATTATTAAGGCACGGTAGAATATTAGGAGGTGGTCCTCATTGCATAACATTAGATGTCCGAAGAACAGGATCATTAGAAAACTATTTTTAATAGTAAATACAGCCATCATTTATTAAACTAACTCATCAATAAAATTTGATACTAAAATTATCGCCTTACCCATTAACAATGGTAGCATTATTATGTTACAGCTAAAAAATCACTCTCTTGCTGTTAATTATGAATGGGGAAGCTTGAAAGAAGCCATTGTGGGGATATCTCCACGTGAAAGTATTGTCATCGAAAAATATTATCCAGGCTTTTCTTGGGCTAATAAAATATTAACTGACCTTTCTAAAAAACACAGTGGAAAAAGATTACTTGATATTGATGCACAGCTGGCAATTAATATTGAAAAACAAGTCGATCTTTTTGCAAAATTTCTCGAAGATGCGGGAATTATTATACATAGAAATAATAATTTAATTACTCCTGAGGAACAAACCTATCTTAATCCAGAAGCTCAGGGTACCCTGCCTTATGTGAGGGATCCCATCATAGTGATCAATAACACTGTTATAGAATCCTCAGTAAAAATGATATTTAGACGGCGTGAAAGATATGCGCTGCGTCCTTTATTACAGACCATGCTACCCGGCTATTCTTGTCAATGGGTAGCAGTGCCTCCTGCACATCCTGTTATGGACGAAAAGGATACGCAAAGCCTGTTCTTGGAAGGGGGGGATATACTGCTCAATGGTTCTGAAATTTATGTTGGTGTATCCGGGCAGGCTTCAAATGAAAAAGGTGCCGCATGGTTACAGCAATTTCTTGGTTCACATTATCATGTTCATGTTATTCATTTGGCTAAAAATTTTTTGCACCTGGATTGCGCCATGTCACTTATCCGTCCGGATCTGGGTCTCATTTGCCGTGATGCCATAACAGGAAAGCTACCTGAATCAATGAATGAATTTGAATTTATCGAAATATCAACACAGGAAGCAGAAAATCTGGCAGCAAATATTTGTATTTTAGATAAAAATACGGTCATCCTCGATACGCATAATATACGTATTGCTAAAGAATTACGTAAAAGAAAATTGGAAGTAATCCCGTTACCTTGCGATGGGCCGGTGGTTTTTGGTGGTGGATTTAGATGTCTGCACCATCCCTTAGTCCGGCTGGATTAAGGATTGTCTGCTGGATAGCAGACCTCCGTTAAGGCTAAAATTAAAATAAATTTTTTACCCTTCTAAGGATGGTATGGAAATAATACTCCAGAAGATGCATCAACTCAGGGCATTGCTACGTCATCATGCCCATCGATATCATACCCTTGATGCGCCCGAGATCACGGATGCACACTATGATCAGATGATGCTTGAATTACGCCAGCTGGAAGCCAGTTATCCTGACCTTATTGCTGCCGATTCGCCCACTGAACGCGTGGGTGCTGCCCCCCTTAATGCCTTTGAACCGGTTTGGCACGATGTTCCTATGCTTTCCCTGGACAATGTCTTTGATGAAACGGGTTATCAGATGTTCAGCCAAAGGATTCAGGATCGCTTAAAAAGTGCCTCGCCATTGACCTGTTGTTGTGAGCTGAAACTGGATGGTCTGGCGGTCAGTCTGTTGTATGAACAGGGTGAACTGGTCCGTGCAGCAACCCGTGGTGATGGTTTCACTGGAGAAAATATTACCGCCAATGTGCGCACCATTGATACCATTCCACGGCGTCTTGCGGGAAACTCCTTCCCGGCACGTATTGAGGTGCGCGGTGAAGTTTTCATGTCACATCAGGGTTTTGAACGTTTAAATGCCGAGGCGCGCCGTAGGGGTAGCAGAATATTTGCTAATCCACGCAATGCGGCGGCGGGTTCAGTACGTCAGCTTGATCCGCGCATTACAGCGCAGCGTCCGTTATCCTTTTCTTGTTACGGTGTTGGCGGATTGCAGGGAGATTTGCCCAACAGCCACATACAGCGATTGATGCAATTCCAGGCTTGGGGCCTGCCGGTACAAAATCATATCAGGTTATGTCGCAGTAATGATGAAGTATTGGCTTTTTATCATCGTGTTGGGCAGGACAGGGCCGCACTGGGGTTTGATATTGACGGTATTGTTATTAAAATAGATGACATTCCATTACAGGAAAAGCTGGGTTTTCTGGCCCATTCTCCACGCTGGGCGACGGCATTTAAGTTTCCGGCGCAGGAGCAGATAACACAGGTTAATGCCATCGAGTTTCAGACCGGACGCACAGGGGCCATTACACCGGTTGCCCGTCTAAAACCCGTTCAAATAGCCGGTGTTATGGTCAGTAATGCCAGCTTATATAATTTTGATGAAATAGCCCGGTTGGGGATAAAAGCAGGGGACAGCGTGATCGTCCGTCGTGCGGGGGATGTTATCCCACAGATCGTTGCCGTCGTGCCGGGCTCGGGGCAACAGGATGCTGAGGCAGTTATTTTACCTACGTGCTGTCCGGTCTGCGGCTCTGCCATTGAACGACTGCCAGAAGAGGCGATTGCCCGCTGCACAGGAGGTCTCATCTGCCGGGCACAACGCAGGGAGGCATTAAAGCATTTTGTTTCCCGCAAGGCGATGGATATTAATGGACTGGGTGACAAACTGATTACACAGTTGATTGAAAAAAATATGGTTGCAACGCCTGCTGATTTGTTTCGCCTGACTGAAGAGCAACTTGTCGGACTCGATCGCATGGGCCCCAAAGCAGCCAGGAATCTTGTCCAGGCTCTGGAAAAAGCCAAAAAGACCACCCTGGCCCGTTTTCTGTATGCTTTGGGGATCCCTCATATTGGGGAGACCACCGCAGCGCGTCTGGCCGCACATTTTCGTTCGCTGGAAAATTTGTGCGCGGCAGATATTGAGGCACTGCAACAGGTTCAGGATGTTGGCATCGTTGTGGCAAAACATCTGTTGCACTTTTTACATGAAGCGCATAACCATCAGATTATTGAGACCCTGATTTCACCTGAAATTAACCTGCACTGGCCGATGCCAGCAATCACTACGTCGTCGACAGACAGCCCATTTTCTGGCAAAACGGTGGTACTGACCGGCTCCCTGAGTACGCTTGCGCGCGATCAGGTGAAGGATCTGTTGGTTGCGGCAGGGGCAAAAGTCAATGGCACAGTGTCGAAAAAAACGGATATGGTGATTGCCGGGGATGCTGCAGGTAACAAATTGATTAAGGCACAAGCACTGGGGATCCGGGTGATTAATGAACAACAACTATTGCGTTTACTTCATCAGCCAGAATGAACTTACACCTGTCCGGTGCACTTACAGGCCTGACTAAGAAGAGCCCGAAGGATATCGGGCTGTCATGGTGTTTAAGAAGTACAGTGAATAAACCTAATGAATAAAAGTGACATTATCGCCAAAACCCTGATGACGGTGCTGCTCATAATAAGATTTCATGGGAGTCAAATCTTGCCCAGGGCGGCTTACCTGGCTCTTTGCTAACTTCTCAGGATCCGGTTCAACCAGCGGATTCCAGCCAATTTTTACCCCCAAGGCCTGCGCTTCCAGAAACTCATTGTGAGCCACCTGACCCCCACCATACAGATAAAAATCACCCTGGTGCTGAGCGGCCACATACACCATATAAGAGCATCCGGCTGAATCTTTAACTTCCCAGCTATCTTTAGGACCAGAAACGTAGACGATATTTTCTTTGGTACAATAGGGCGAGATATCATTGGATCCGCTAGCCTTATCAGAAACAAGGCCCATAGTCTCAAGGCCATATCTCTCTTTTGCCAGTCGGTAAACATCACCGATGCCATTTGATGTCACCCCTGCCACCACCATAAGATTATGTGCACCATGCTTCACAATAGCCTGCTGCAATACCCGGTCAAGCCATTGCTCCAGCGCAGCGGGGTCAGCATATTCCAGCCCGGAAAAACCACCAAATACCAGCGGATGTCTGCCTGCCAGGATAGTATCCAGCTGATTTTTGATGGCATCCGTATTAGTAGTATCAGGGAGTGTTGACGTTACGGTACTGACAGACGATGGAGCAGAAACATTAACAGATGAAAACATAAGGTCACCCTTTAATTCTGTTGGAGTTAAAGTGATTTTTGGGTTTGGTTGGTTTTTTTTCAGAAAGGACATGAAACAGACTCACCCGCAACAACAGAAACAAGCTGAGGCGAAGGATACTGGCAAATGCATGTAAAAAAACAGGGTAACATGCAGGCCATGTGGCGTTCTGGTGGAGCTAAGCGGGATCGAACCGCTGACCTCTTGCATGCCATGCAAGCG
>CAZBYB010000024.1:0-9038 GCA_964496225.1 uncultured Yersinia sp.
TACCGAGATTACGCAGGTGGATCAGTGTATCCAGCAAACGCCTGTTATCCCGCTGATGTAAACCTATGGAAGGTTCATCCAGTACATACATAACACCCACCAGCCCGGCACCAATCTGACTGGCCAGACGAATACGCTGAGCCTCACCACCGGAAAGGGTTTCTGCTGAACGGGAAAGGGAGAGATAGTCCAGACCTACATTCACCAGAAATTGCAAACGCTCACTGATTTCCCTCAGGATTTTTTCAGCAATCCGGGCACGCTGGCCACTGAGTTTAATATTGCTAAAGAATGTGAGTGCATGACCAATGC
Source organism: uncultured Yersinia sp. (assembly GCA_964496225.1). Taxonomy (GTDB): domain Bacteria; phylum Pseudomonadota; class Gammaproteobacteria; order Enterobacterales; family Enterobacteriaceae; genus CAZROT01. The sequence goes on from CAZBYB010000024.1 coordinate 313, forward strand.
TAAAATCGGATATTTCTGGTAACCGGGTATTTTCGACAAAAACATGGCGCGCCTGTTGGCACAAACGTGTGCCCTGGCAGGTAAGACAGGAGCGCGTACTGATAAATTTTGCCAGTTCCTCACGTACGGCACTGGATTGCGTTTCCTGATAACGGCGTTCCATATTATGCAGTATGCCTTCGAATGGATGGTGATGGATCCTGACTTTTCCCTGATCATTGAGAGAATGAAATTCGATATTGTCTTTACCGGAGCCATATAACAAAACCTGTTGCACTTTGGGATCCAAAGCATTAAAGGGTGATTCAATATCAAACTGATAATGGCTGGCCAGTGCCTGCAGGATCTGGAAATAATACAGATTACGACGATCCCAACCACGCACAGCGCCACCCGCCAGTGACAACTCGGCATTTTGCACCACCCGATTGGGGTCAAAAAATTGCTGAACCCCCAAGCCATCACAGGTTGGACAAGCACCGGCAGGGTTATTAAAGGAAAATAACCGGGGCTCCAGCTCGTTCATACTGTAGCTACAGACAGGGCAGGCAAAATTGGCGGAAAACAGCAGTTCTTTACTACCCGTCTCATCCATGTCCGCCACCAGGGCGGTACCGCCAGACAACTCCAGAGCCGTCTCAAACGATTCCGCCAGGCGCTGGCGTAAATCTTCATGAATTTTAAAACGATCCACGACCACTTCAATACTGTGTTTTTTTTGTAATTCCAGTTTAGGTGGATCAGATAAATCGCACACTTCACCGTCGATTCTGGCACGGATATAACCTAGTGCAGCCAGATTATCCAGTACCTTGGTATGCTCACCCTTCCGATTTTTTACCATGGGGGCTAGCAACATCATGCGCTTACCTGCGGGCTGCTCAAGAACAGCGTCAACCATTTGACTGATGGTTTGCGCCGCCAGAGTGACGTTATGAGAGGGACAACGGGGTTCACCGATACGGGCAAACAGTAAACGCAAATAATCATGAATCTCAGTGATGGTGCCTACGGTTGATCGGGGATTGTGAGAGGTTGATTTTTGCTCAATGGAAATCGCTGGTGACAGACCTTCTATATGATCAACATCCGGCTTTTCCATCAGGGATAAAAACTGGCGTGCATAGGCAGAAAGCGACTCCACATAACGGCGCTGACCTTCAGCATACAAGGTATCAAAAGCCAGGGAAGATTTACCTGAACCGGACAGGCCGGTGATAACAATCAATTTATCGCGGGGAATAGTCAGACTGATATTTTTCAGATTATGAGTACGGGCGCCACGAATTTCGATATTTTGCATGAACTAATTTCCAGGATGACATGTAGACCTTCACAGAGTATCCAGTATGTCAATTTTATTTTGTGAATATATTTATTCAAATATATATTTTGATATGAAAACGGCGATTATGGCATAAAAAAATGGAACGGACATTCAGTATCCGGCTGCAATTAAGGCGAACCCCTTGAATAAATCAGGAAGATAGGGTGCAGATGATGAAGCGTTATACCCTTGAAGTATTCACATGGTAGACTGCTTCACTCATACCGTATCCCTTTTATTTCATCAGGAGCAGGCACATGGCAAGCAGAGGTATTAATAAGGTTATTTTAATCGGAAATTTAGGTCAGGACCCGGAAGTGCGTTATATGTCTGGTGGCGGCGCTGTAGCCAACATCACGTTGGCAACATCTGAGAGCTGGCGCGACAAGCAAACAGGTGAGCAAAAAGAAAAGACGGAATGGCACCGGGTTGTGCTGTTTGGCAAATTGGCTGAAGTGGCCGGTGAATATTTGCGTAAAGGATCACAGGTGTATGTAGAAGGTTCATTGCAAACACGCAAATGGCAGGATCAGAATGGCCATGATCGCTACACGACGGAAATCGTCGTTAATGTAGGCGGTACCCTGCAGATGCTGGGTAGCCGACAGGGAACGGCTGCAGTCTCCAGTACTGCATCCTTTGATGACAGTACGCAAAATATGTGGAATCAGCCCAAAATACCTCAAACTGATAGCCAGCCGGGTTCGCCATCCCGGAACAAACGCGAAAATAATGAGCCACTGATGGATTTTGATGACGATATCCCTTTCTAGGCGCAAACAGTTCCCGGTTTATCTGCCAGTACCGTTTCACCTGCGCGCTGGCATAGCTCAAACAGACTCATTTCACTACAGGCCTGAATTGATCTGATCAGTTGCGTTGAATGACTGGTGATCCATAACTGGCTGTGGCGACTGGCCTCGGCAATCAGCTGCGCCAGGGCTGGCAGCAATTGAGGATGCAGGCTGTTTTCCGGTTCATTAAATGCCATCAGGGACGGGGGCGATGGGCTGAGCATGGCCACGGTCAGACACAAAAAACGCAAGGTACCTTCAGAAAGTTCTGTCGCTTCCAGTGGCCGCAGGATGCCGTTACGCTGCATCAGCACCTGAAAACGCCCCTGATGCTGTTCAATGCTAAACTGACAGTCTGGAAAAGCCTCTCTCAATATCCGATGCAACAGTCCCGCATTACCGTTTTCAATAATAGTCTGGAAGGCAGCAGCCAGATTACTGCCGTTATGTGCCAGCACAGGTGAACGAATGCCAGGTTGCGGTATACGCAGTGCTGAAGCTGGCCAGGTGGCAAATTCATGATAAAAACGCCATCTACGCAATCTTTCCCTGACCTGAGAAAGTTCCGGGTACAGATGAGGATCCACCAGTTGACCAAATACCGATTCTTCGTTATGCAGACTGACAGGATAACGGATGCGTTTTCCTGCTACATCTGTCAGAAAGGCACTCTGATTCGTTCTTTCCAATATCCGTGTTGATGGCCTGCGACCATGGCCGCTGAGCCAGAGTGACTCTTCCTTAACCAGGGGATCCAGGGTAAACAAACTGAGGCCAGGAGCAGAAAAACCCAGTTGTAATTCATAGTCAAAATCATCCATGGTGACGGAAAGTATCATGCGTTTTGGTGCATCCGCTTTATCACCACTACGCCGCCCTCCAGCCCACATGGCTTTCTGGATACCCCCTTCATCGGCCAGTGCCAGCGACAAACGCCCGCAGGCAGCTTCATGCAGCAGTCGTACCGCTTTATACAGATTGGATTTCCCACAACCGTTTGGCCCACAGATCACATTCAATTGACCTGCGTTGAGCTGTATATTGCGTACTGATCGAAAACCACGCAAGGTAATCTTTTGTATCGACATGGAATTTTTTCACATTACACTGCCATTGTTATTATAATCGCGCGCCTGATACCGATCAGCTATTTTTTAGATATTAGATAATGGAGGGATCAACAGGGCCGTGAAAAAACAGGTAGTTCCAGCCTTTGATCATTGTCTGTGCTAGCAGCAGAGAGACGAAAAGCCTGCTTATCGGTTTTTTCAGATGATTGACTCACAAGATCCGGCTTGATGTCTGCAACCCGGTTATTAAGCTTGTGGTAAACAGAATCCGGCCTGTCATTGAAGGGAGGCGTATTTTCCTGATTTTTTGCACTCAGAGCATCGGTCCTGCTCTCTGCGAGAGGTATGAAAGGATTTTTCAGGATTGCCGGGGAAGTGATATCGTGTTTGCTGTTTATATCAGAAACAGGCAGTTTTTTTCTGTCTAACTGGCTCACGTTATCTGAGTTGCTAATTTTTGTGAGTATTATCGTTTGAATGATGGTTTCTTTAACCGGTGCGGTATCAGTCTGAGTCGTTGTACTGGGGCTGTATCTTGTCTGAATACTTGTCGTTTGGTCTGCTATCATCTGATTGCTTTTTTGATCGGTGACCGGCGCAACCCTGGTCACGATATGCGCAAGCTTGCCATAAAAACGGGGCTGACTTTGCATTATATTGTTATTTTGTTCTATTTTTCTTTTATCCGCTTTGTGTTTGGCCTGTGCTTCAGCCAGATGAGCGAGATCATCGTGCAGGCGTTTGAACATAGTATCTAACTGTCGTTGGGTATAAGATGATTTATGGGTATCAATATTATGATGGTGGTGGTGGTGGTGGTGGTGATGGTGGTAGCCGTGCTTTTTATGAATCAATGCACGCGTATAACTAAAATGGCTGGTATTGTTGATTGTCAACATACATTGGATTAATGTACCCAGCCTGCTTCTGGCCGCGTTGTTTGCATGCCGTTGGTGAAGATCTTGTGCACGGGTTTTTTGCTCAAGATAACGTAGGGGAGACTGTGTTTGAATATGCATTACCATAATCATTTGCCCATCAAATGTAATGATTTAGTTAAAAAATTATAGTGATGTTTAATATTTTTAGTAAACGAAAAACAGGGATGAACTCGGTGCTATTCTCTGGATAACACCAGAAAATGCCGCTATCAGGACTGTGGGTGTTTGTTATAATTCTTTCTCAATTTGTTAGCCATGTCATGGCAGATCAGGGGGTGGTATGGATCCTAATCACGTAACTATTCCGTTAAATACGCGTGCACAGCAATTAAAGCGAAAACTTAAGCCCCGACATTTAACCATGGTTGCTATTGGGGGTTCCATCGGCACAGGATTGTTTTTAGCATCGGGCGCTATTATAGCTGAAGCAGGTCCTGGTGGCGCATTGTTTTCTTATATCTTGATCGGTTTGATGGTGTATTTTTTAATGACCAGCTTGGGTGAACTGGCCGCATTTATGCCAGTTTCAGGTTCGTTTTCCACTTACGGATCTCAATATGTTGATGAAGGATTTGGTTTCGCTCTGGGTTGGAATTATTGGTATAACTGGGCAGTGACGATTGCGGTTGAGCTGGTGGCCGCCCAATTATTGATGTATTACTGGTTTCCTGCGGTTCCAGGTTGGATCTGGAGCGCATCATTTTTGGGGTTGATTTGCCTGTTTAATAGTATTTCGGTAAAAGGTTTTGGTGAAACGGAATACTGGTTTTCATTAATTAAAGTCGTAACCGTTATCCTGTTTATTATCGTGGGTATACTGATGATAAGCGGCATACTGAAAGGAGGGGAAAATTCGGGTTGGCACAACTGGACGATGGGAGATGCCCCATTTTCAGGGGGATTCTCAGCAATGATCGGGGTAGCCATGATAGTAGGTTTCTCATTTCAGGGGGTAGAACTGATTGGTATTACAGCGGGTGAATCTGAAGATCCGGCCAAAAATATCCCTAAGGCGGTGCGAAAAATATTCTGGCGCATTCTGTTGTTTTATATTGCCACTGTCCTGATTATCGGTTTGATGATTCCCTACACGGATCCAAATTTACTGCGTAATGATGTTGCGGATATCAGTGTGAGCCCCTTTACCTTGGTATTTCAGAATGCCGGCTTGTTATCCGCAGCAGCAGTGATGAATGCCGTGATTTTAACGGCACTTCTCTCTACAGGAAATTCAGGAATGTATGCTTCAACCCGAATTTTGTTTACCCTGGCATCAGAGGGTAAAGCACCGCGCATTTTTGCCCGTCTCTCTCAGGGAGGGATACCCCATCATGCATTATGGGCCACTGCTCTGGTGGCGGGATTATGTTTCCTGAGTTCGATGTTTAATGATAAGGCAGTGTATTTCTGGTTATTGAACACCTCTGGCATGACAGGTTTTATCGCTTGGTTGGGTATTGCTATCAGTCACTACCGTTTCCGCCGGGGATATATGCTGCAAGGGCGGGATCTCAAGGCATTACCCTATCGTTCTGGTTTCTTTCCCTTCGGGCCCATCTTTGCCTTTATTTTGTGTCTGATAATAACGTTGGGGCAGAATTATCAGGCTTTCCTGAAGGACAGTATAGACTGGTATGCTGTCGCAGCAACCTACGTCGGTATCCCGTTATTCCTCATTATCTGGTTTGGTTACAAGCTAAAGCACAAGACCAGGATAATCGACTATAAGGATATGATATTCCCAACATGGCAATCTGAAGATGAATAATTCCAGCCTTATCCCATCCTATGGCCTGAGGCTGATTTTAACGCCAAAGCGCGTGAGTACAGGAGGTTGCAGACATTCTTATAGCAGCGTGCCATGGAAAAACGCAACGTCGCTCCACATAATGAGCACATTTACGAGCAATTCTTGACATCAAAAATCATTGCCATGAGGGAAACTATATCCGGTAAACAGAAATCCGGTTTTTTTCAGCCCTCGTTTTTATGCCGTTTGTACACCGTTTGAAGGTAGGGAGGTCGCATCATGTCCTGTAATTCTCAGTTCAGTACGGGTAATCGTCAGACAGGATCTGGCAAAGGTGCTCAACTCAGGCAAACCTTAACATTATTTCAGGTCGTCATGATCGGACTGGCTTATCTCCAGCCAATGACCATTTTTGATACTTTTGGTATTGTATCTGGCCTGACTTCAGGTCATGTTGCTACCTCTTACGTAATTGCTCTGGTCGCCGTACTCTTTACAGCCCTCAGTTATGGTAAGTTAGTAAAACGTTTTCCGTCTGCAGGCTCTGCATATACTTACGCACAAAAGGCAATGAATCCTCATATTGGCTTTATGGTGGGCTGGTCTTCCTTACTGGACTACCTGTTTATGCCTATGATTAACATTCTACTGGCCAGGATTTATCTGCACGCCATTTTCCCTGACATTCCTGAATGGATCTTCGTTGCGGGACTGGTGGGTTTAATGACGCTGTTTAATCTGCGTGGTATCAATATGGTGGCTAATCTGAATGCCATTATCGTTGTGGTCCAGATTGCCATCATGCTGGTCTTTGTTGCCTTGCTGATTCATGGAGTTTATCAGGGGGAGGGCGTGGGGAATTTGGTCAGTGCGAAGCCATTTTTCTCAGAAAATGCACATTTAATCCCGATGATTACGGGAGCAACCATACTCTGTTTCTCATTTTTGGGTTTTGACAGCATCAGCGCACTGTCAGAAGAAACATCGAATTCCGCCAGCGTTATCCCCAAAGCCATTTTTTTGACGGTGTTAGTGGCAGGAATCATTTTTATTGTCGTATCCTATTTCTTACAACTGTATTTTCCGGATATCTCACGCTTTAGCAATCCAGATGCGTCTCAACCAGAGATTATGCTATTTGTTGCCGGTAAGTTATTCCAGTCGATTATTTTATGTTTTTCCTGTGTCACGGTATTGGCTTCAGGGATGGCAGCACAGGCTGGGGTTTCACGCTTGCTGTATGTGATGGGACGTGATGGTGTATTTCCAGAACGGATTTTTGGCTACGTGCACCCTAAATGGTATACCCCGGCATTCAACGTACTGTTAGTCGGTATTGTCGCCTTATCGGCTATCTCTTTTGATCTGGTAACGGCTACAGCATTGATCAACTTTGGCGCGCTGGTGGCGTTTACCTTTGTTAATCTGTCTGTTATTTCTCAGTATTATATTCGTGAACGCCGCCATCGCTCATGGAAAGATAATATGAATTATCTTATTTTACCCCTCATTGGTGCAGGAACTGTAGCCATACTCTGGATGAATCTGGAGATCAGTTCAATGATTTTAGGACTGGTATGGGGTGCCGTCGGTTTGAGTTATATGGTGTTCATTACCCGCCGTTTCCGCCAACCCATGCCACAGTTTAGCGAAGAGATCAAATCGCATTCATGACATTCAGTGTCTCACTGCAGCCTGACAGTTGCCGGGCATAATCACATAAAGCGTCAAGCAGTGTTCGCTTTCGATTGTCTGTATACTGCTGGTAGCATTGTGCCAATTGCGATAGATAGTTGTGAAGCCGATTGGGATTAAGCCTGTGGCGACAATGCTGTAACCAGCGTTGTTGTTCCGCCTCATCCAGGGTGTGCGGGTAATTTCTTGCGCGATAACGAAAAAATAACTCTGCCAGGCGGCCATCCTGAAAATGAGGTGTTAATGTGGCTAAATGTTGTGGTCGAGTTTGCTGGATAATATTCATGGTGGCACGATCAGCATCGCTGAAAAACCCATCGTAAAGCCTGCTATCCACATCGTCTTCAGGAACATACGCCTCAGCTTCGCTGAATATCTTCAGGATTTTTTCGCGGATCTGTGGATGCTGACGGAGTAATTGTAAATTTTGCCAACAATTCGGCTGATCAATACCCAGACGTTCAGCGTTTGCAGCGGATAAGGTATTAACGGGTGCCAGGACAGGGCATTTATTGATATGAACCAGTTTAATGGGCACCGGGGCCTCATCGGTGTCCAGGTCATCCCTGCGGGTATATAAGCGTTCACGTAACCTGTCGCTATCCAGTTCCAGTAGTACGGGAATATTTCCGGCCAGATCACACATAATCACGGCATTTTTATTTACGGGATGCCAGGCCATGGGCACAACCAGACTGGTGTAACCACGTGCGGCGCCAAACATACCGGAAACATGCACCAGTGGTGTCATGCCGGCAATGTCAAGTAATGCGTTAATCTTGTGTTTATTACGTTGGAGAAAGAAATAATCAAACAGGCGGGGCTGAGCCTGTTTAATCAACCTTGCCATGGCAATAGTGGCATAAACATCTGAAATTGCATCATGAGCCTGCAAATGTTCCACGTCATTGGCCTGTGCCAGCTGTTCCAGCCTGAGGCTGGGTAAGCCTTGCTCGTTTTTTGGCCAGACGATCCCTTGAGGTCGCAAGGCATAGCAGGCACGCATAACATCGAGGAGATCCCAGCGGGAATTACCGTTTTGCCAACTGTATGCGTAAGGATCATAAAAATTACGATAAAAGATATGCCGACTCACTTCATCGTCAAAACGGATATTATTGTATCCCAGAATACAGGTACCCGCTGTGC
>CAZBYB010000024.1:9048-11048 GCA_964496225.1 uncultured Yersinia sp.
GAAGGCCTGATGAATCTGGCGACTGAATTCGGCTTCATTGACACCCCAAGCCAGAGCATGTTGAGGAGTGATACCTGTAATAAGCACGGCTTCGGGTTCAGGTAAATAATCACAGGCAGGAGTGCAAAAAAGGATCAAGGGATCTTCTATAATGTTGAACTGCAGATCGGTGCGTATCCCGGCAAATTGTGCGGGGCGATCCAGTACCGGGCTTTTGCCAAACGTTTCATAGTCATGAAAATAAAATGTGGGTTGTGTTAGTTTGTATGACATACAAAGACCCGCAATGGATTAAAGGTAACAGCGCTGGTTGATGAGAGTAGCATTAAAGGCCCAGGCCAGGTAGCAAAGAAAGAAGTGTGAAGATGCCAATACAAGGAACCAAAGTGCAGGTCCCTTGTGGCAGACGTTTCCAGATCAGGATTCTTGGGTCTGAATTTCACAAAGGCGTTATTCACAGACAGTGGTGGGTAACTCACGGGTTATCAGGGTGTGCGCCAGAAAGGGTTCAGCCGTGTTGTCAGTCTGTACCGTAATTTCCGTAACATCAGGGTGTGTCTGATAATCACCCCATGCATTTAGCCGCCATAGATTCAAGGCTTGCCCACCAAATTTTTTATCCCAGCAATACGGCCTGGTATCACCATGTATGAGTAAGACGGGTTTTGCAGGTTGACCGGGATCACGAAAATTTTCAGCCTGTCGTTGCAAGTGGCTGTAAAAATCAGCAAAGGCATTGCAATTTATCCTGTTATTATGATCTGCACAGGTGCCACTGCCTCCTTTTGTGACATCTGCGTGCGTAGTAATAACAACTGCCTTTGATTTTGTTAATCTGGCCTGCTCAAAAGCATCCTCCAGCCAAACTCTGTTTGCCTGATCACGTGCATCCACCAAGGCTAATGCTAACCCGATATCATCCTTTAGAATTTCTTTGCGGGCATTATTGGTACCAACGAGATGCACCGTGACAAAAAGAACATCCTGCTTTATCCAGCGCGCATTTTCAGGATAACCCGCCTGGCGTTGATAAGCCCAATCCTTGGTTAAGGTAACTGTATCTTTAAAAAACAAATGCCGGACTAAATCCAGTTTGTCCAGTTCTGATGCCGGATTTTTCAACTGAGCTCGATCACAATCAGTCCATTCGTTATCTCCGGGTGTATAAAAGACCCTGCCAGGTAATAATTGATAAATATCATCACGGCGCTGTGTCAACAGTGCTGCACTGCAATCGGACTGACCATTTTTAATATCACCATAATGTACGATAAAAGGAGGAGCAGCTTTTTGGATAGCAGGATAAATGGTTTCCTTTATTGCTGTTACTTCGGCATCTGAATAAGGCATATCGCCGATAACGATAAAACGCCATTCCGTGTTTGCATGAATACTATTTGCATAAGTACTCATAGAGATGAGTAAGCTAATGCTTAATATGATCGTGTGTATCAAAAGATTCATTAATAAGTTTCCCGGGTTGTGGGCAGATATTTCAGCACGTGATCCTTATCCAGAACCAATGTTAACAGGAACGGTATTGCCTGTTTTACGAGTCAGTCATATCGCTTTGCTGTCATATCGACCATGGAGGTATACATTTTGCTGGTAACATACTTACTCAGGCACGCATGGCATTGCCTGTCAAACTAAAAACCTGGTAATGTCAGCATGAATATTAACATTATCAGCAGACCGTATTAGTATTGCTTTATTAAAGCAAAAATAAAAATACTACTGTACATTAATATATTGTTAATAATTTAAATTATATCGAATAAGTCTTTTCATATAATGTGACAGTTATTTTGTTTTTTACACAATCCGCAGTATAAATTAATCTACGGTCCTCATAACATTCAGGTAATAAACAAATGGGCTATTTATCCACAGGCGTAGACACTCATACTGTTAATCATCTTTTTGCTTCTCATGATATTGATCAGTCTGAACCCCCTTCACCGGCAAGTGATGGCATGCGCAGCTTTTCAACCCAATTG
>CAZBYB010000024.1:11058-23010 GCA_964496225.1 uncultured Yersinia sp.
GAGCAATACGTCAAATGAATCCATGATTACAGCAAAAGAGTATGATATTGCCATTTCTGGTGATTTTTCTGAGCAAGTAACGGCAAGGATTGTTCAGGAAATCAATCATTATATTAGTGAAGAACGACAGGCAAAAACGAGCTTTATGTCTAAAGTGAGTGGATTTCTAACAGGGAAATCAAAAAGGGATTTAGCAGAAAGAATAAACCATGATATGGTTGCTGATTTAGCGCGATCCCGTTATTTTGTTGGTGAAAAAGAAATATCGGTAGCAGGAGACGAGGACGCATCATTTCAATCATTTGCCAAAGAAACTAGCCAAGATGAATTTAAATGGATTGATAATAATATAGAGATTATTTCCAAATTTTTTCACCAGGGCCTGGTGCAGATTGTATTAAGCCAACTCTTTAAAGTCACTGAGGAAATGCCAGTCAGTCAGATTTTTAAAGAAAATGTCAGTGGATTTGATAAAGGTCTGAACAATATTACTCTTGACAGATATAATCAGGATATTAAGTATTATTTTTATGAGAATCAATCTATCGAATTAATTATATCCGCGAGAGTTAAAAATGCAGGCTATATCACCAAAGCAGGTGAAAATGGTGCCAGTACATTAATTATTGCTGATAATGAACAGCTCGTTTCTTCCGTGGATAATAAAAAAATCTCCAAAACTGTCCCCAAGAGTCAGCTTTATATCAAAATAGGTTTTTCCCTTGAAAAAGGTGAATTTAGTATTCAGAAAAAAACGGTGAATCAGTACGCCTTGTTTCTGGACGCCAAAAAAATCATGAATGTCTGATCCTGTATTTCCATGGTAGCACGACCAACTTGATCCTCCTGTTAATTGACCGGGATTAACTTGAAGATTGTGCCAAGGGTCGGTCCGACGCGCCCCATTGCGCCCATGATCCATCATAAAGCGAGACCTTTTTTGCCCCAATGGATTGCAAAGCCAGTACCAGTATTGCAGCGGTAATGCCGGATCCACAACTGGTGATGATCGGTTTACCCGGATCAACACCTTTCTGCTGAAAGAGCTGCCGCAGTGCCTGAAGCGATTTTAGTTTTCCTTTTTCAAGCAATTCAGCATAAGGGACATTAATGCTGCCAGGAATATGTCCAGCGCGTAATCCGGAGCGTGGCTCTTCAGTGGTACCAGAGAATCTTGTGACAGAACGGGCATCCAGAATCTGACTATCTTTATTTTCCATGGCTGCAAACACGTCTGCTGCATTTCTGACTGCATGCTGATCAAACCTCGCGTTAAAGGTTTTTTGCAGACGACGTTGGGTGACCGCACCAGTTTCTATCGGGTAACCGGCTGCCTGCCATTGCGCTAAACCACCATCAAGCACATAAACATTTTTTACCCCGAAGGTACGAAAGGTCCACCAAACTCTGGGAGCAGAAAACAATTCACTGGCATCATACACAACCAGAGTCTGTTGCTCGCTAATACCGGCTTCCCCTGCCAGTTGACTGAAAAGATCGGGTGATGGCAGCATATATGGCAGGGTTGTAGTGGGATCAGAAAAACCAGCAATGTCAAAATACAGAGCGCCTGGAATATGTGCCCGTTCAAATGCGGCAGTAATGTCTTTGAGAGGATTAGCACCTGGCGGTGACATACGCGCATCCAGCAGAGTGATGCTGGCATCGTTCAGATGTTCTGATAGCCATTGGGGTGTAACCAGAAAAGGAGAACTCATCAGACCTGCTTCCTTTCAATAAACAACAATTGCCACTATTATAATAAATATTGATTAGAAATAACCAGTCACTTTAAGAAGGATGAATTAAATCCTGTCGTATTGGATGCAATCCATTCGCCAGGTTTAATGACTGATCCAGGATGCTCTTATGCTTACAGAGGATAAAAAAATCGGCCTGATCCCCGCCATCTTGATGGTGTCAGGTAACATCATGGGATCAGGGATTTTTTTATTACCGGCCCATTTAGCAGCCACTGGCGGTATTGCCATTTTGGGATGGTTGGTCACTGTTATGGGTGCGTTGGCGTTATCCATTGTTTACGCAAAAATGTCCTCACTGGATGACAGTCCGGGGGGGTCTTATGCCTATGCCCGTAGGGCATTTGGCCCTTTTATTGGTTATCAGACCAACTGGCTGTACTGGTTAGCCTGCTGGATTGGTAATATCGCTATTGCAATCACTGGGATAAGCTACCTCAGTTATTTTTTCCCTGAATTAAAAAATGCAACCACATCAGCCATGACCTGCATCCTGGTCGTTTGGTTGTTCGTTATTCTGAATATTATTGGTCCTAAAATGATTACCCGAGTGCAGGCAGTGACCACTATCCTGGCTCTGATCCCCATTGTTGCTACTGCTGTTTTCGGTTGGCTTTGGTTTCAGGGTACAACGTATATGGCGGCATGGAATGTGAGTGGTTTGGATACCTTCGGGGCGATTCAGGGAACGCTGAACGTGACCTTATGGTCATTTATCGGTGTTGAAAGTGCTGCAGTGGCCGCTGGTGTGGTTAAAAATCCCAAGCGTAATGTGCCAATTGCCACCCTGGGGGGAGTGCTGATTGCTGCCGTTTGCTATGTTTTATCCACTACCGCTATTATGGGCATCATCCCGAATGACATTTTAAAGGTATCTGATTCACCATTTGGTGATGCTGCCCGTATGGCATTAGGGGAGACGGCGGGTGCTGTAGTTGCTTTTTGTGCCGTGGCCAGTTGTTTTGGGTCCCTGTGTGGATGGACCTTAGTGGCCAGTCAGACCGCAAAAGCCGCCGCCGATGATGGTTTATTCCCACCTCTTTTTGCCAAAGTTAATCAAGCAGGTACGCCAGTGGCTGGACTTGCCATTATTGGTGGTCTGATGACTCTCGTTCAGCTAATTTGTATTTCGCTTAATGCAACAAAAGAATTTGGTCTGGTTTCTTCCATTGCTGTAATATTCGCCTTAATTCCTTATCTGTATACCTGCTCTGCATTATTACTGGTGGGCCAGGGTCATTTGGGTAAGCAGTTACCTGCTTATGTTTTTATTACGTTAATGGCCTTTGTTTATTGTATTTGGGCCGTCTTGGGCTCAGGGGCCGGGAAAGTCATGTGGTCTTTTGTTATCCTGATGGTCATCACTGTATTCTATACGGTGAATTATCATCGTCGTCATACAAGCCCCTTTCCACTGGATTAATCATCGTCTGCAAAAATGGCGGCAATAGGCGCCAGAACAAACTGATCGTGTAAGTATATGATAAAAAAATATCCACCCTTAAGTCCGGAAGAACAGGGGCTGTTTCAAGAAGCCATGTCTGGGACCCGTGTGTTATTGCAGGACCGCATTATCCCTTATCGTCAGGTGAAACAAGCACGGAAAATTAGCCGGGAACCTCTGTTTCAGCAGCAAATTGATGCCAGCCAGTATTTTTCTGATGAGTTTCAACCCTTGCTGGATAGCGAAAATCTGGGCTGTTATCACCAGCCGGGTGTTAATCAGAACGTAATAAAAAAGCTCAAGCGGGGGGATTATGTTCCAGCGCTTTTTCTTGATGTGCACGGATTGACACAATCCCAGGCAAAATGGGCCCTGGCTGCCTTCATGGTTACCTGCTGTCGTGATCACATTTCTTGTTCCTGCGTGATCCATGGCCACGGTAAACATATCCTTAAGCAGCGCATCCCTTTCTGGCTGGCGCAGCACCCGGCGGTACTGGCTTTTCATCAGGCTCCGAAAAAATGGGGTGGTAGCGCCGCACTGTTACTGCTTATGGGCCTTGCTGAAGGTTAGACAGGCGGCTTTTTATACCGCCTCATTAAGTTAATCAACCAGGCTAATGGTTATGGCTGATAACTTATCATGACATACGCTTTGATGCAGGATATCAGGGACTGGCCGTGCATACCTTTATAAAAAAGAGCACAATGTTTTCATGTCAGTACCACGGCATCGTTTGACTCTGCTGGCTGTGGCTCAACGGGACGGGGTAGTTATAGTATGCAGAAAAAAAATAATCCTGAGGATATCCATATACATTTTCAGCAGATGCAAAGCTCACCATAGCGTCATGCAATGGTCCGGAAAGCTGCTGTTCCCACTGCCGCTCAGACAGAGGGCGTTGGAGACGCCCATCGGCCCGACGCAGAGAAACCTGGTAACTGCCGTCGCTGGTGAATTGCAGTAAATCCTCCCGATCATCACCATCCATATCCTGCCACGTGCTGTGCACAATGTGCGGGTTCTGTGCAGCAGAATAAAATGATTGCGTTCTGGCATATCCTTCAGACGGTTTTCTGCGTGTGGCAAAGGAAAGGTCACGGCGCTGCTGGCTGGAGGCGGATTCAACGCTAATACCCGTATCCTGCGATGGCTCAAGAAAACCTGTGCTCAAGGAAAAATGTTCCTGCAGGTATTTTTGCAAGGTATCAGTATCATGCAGCAACCCTCTGGCTATCCAGAGTTTTTTTTCCTGACCACAGTCTTTATAAACTACGGGAGGCACCCCGGGGCAGTCTTCTTTGTTAAAATACACAATTCTGAGATCAGGATGAGCCCCTGTTCTATTTTCTATTTCTTTGAAGGTATCACCCAGCGCATTTTGTAGTATTGAATTATCCTCAGCAAGGGCATTTCCATGAATGGTGTAGGTCAATGTTTTTTCCAGGGGGGCCTGCAGTGCTGCTATTTCTGCCTCTCTGGGGCTACGTATTGGGAGAAGGTATGTGTCAGTATCAGGGCGGAGCTGTTGCATTGCATGAATAAAACTATCGTGAGCATAGGTATTATCATAAAACCCGGTAACGGCATGCCCCAATTCGTGATACAAGGTCTTCTTAAAATGATCCATGCCGCCGTTAGCACCGTTTACAAAAAGTGCTGCATCTATTTTGACAGGACTACTGTTTTCACCCATTTTGAACGAGTGGCCATTGTAAAGATTGTATGGCAGATGAGTCTGACCATATATTACCTTATCTTTCTGCTTTTCCAGCTCTTTTGAGATAATATGCAGGTCACTGTGCCTGTTTGTGGAAGCATCATGCCAATGAAATTCTTGATTGCTGCCTTGATGATAGTCGTGATACGGCGTCCATTGAAAGCGAGTACCGGTAAGCCTTGCCAGTTTTTTAAACGCCTGATGAATGGCCTCTTCCTGTTCTGGTGTGAATCCTTCACTTCCTTTCCCTGTACTGTAGGTCATGGTGTTGCTGCCATTGCGCTGCCAAATGTTCCTGTAATGCGTTGTCATTAAATTTTCCTTTTCTTATTTTTTGGCATTATTAATGTGTATGATGTGTGCGCAAAATATTATCCTTTTTAATGCATTTATTATGGTGCCATAATGATCTCCTGAAACAATGTGAAATTAATTTAATTAAAGGGTCGTGCGTTAAAAACCGCTTTTTTTCCTGAAAACAATGGTGATAACAGTTCGTATCAGGAAGATGTCCTCCTGTCAGTAGATGTTATCCCAATTACATGAACATCCACGTACAACAAGTTGATGTACCAGCATTTTTATTCCTTTTAATAGGGGGTGATGACGTATTGTGTAAAGTATTTTTTTCTTACTTTCTCTTACCTTTTTATTACCTTTGTTGTTAGTGTCGCGATGAGTGCTCTGTTGCACTTAACCATCCGTGAAATAAAGTATTTCTTTTTAAAATCATCCGTTCATGTTACTCATGTTTGTAAGCAGTGCTGAGAGGCTGAAATTTCTGGAAAGGAAAAAATTCAGGTACACAGCCCAGAGGCGTGTTGACCACTCAGTCCTCTGAAGTTTCACTCAAAAATCGTTTCGCGGATGACGGCGAGATGCAGATTCAGTTGTCAAATACCCAACTATACTTATTATTTCGGCTGTATTAATCCTTATCAACGTATAATGGGATAACGGATATCACATTATCCATCTAAAATGAGGCTCCCATGAAACATGACCTTCTCCAGCATCCAGCAAGAAGAACAGTATTAAAACAAACCATTGCACTGTCTGCCCTGACGATGACGGGGATGGCGGGACTTTCCATTCCAACAATCTCTTTTGCCGCCTCTCTGACGAAAGAGGAACGTGACAAAATGACGCCTGATGCAGTTATTGAACACTTCAAACAAGGTAACTTACGATTCCGGGAAAATCGACGGGCCAAACATGACTATATTGCGCAAAAACGCAGTAGTGTATCTGGTCAGTTTCCGGTTGCCATTATTCTGAGTTGTATCGATTCGCGGGCACCGGCGGAAATCGTGCTGGATACGGGTATTGGGGAAACATTTAACTCACGCGTAGCCGGTAATATCAGTAACAGTGATATTCTCGGTAGTATGGAGTTTGCCTGTGCGATTGCTGGAGCCAAACTGGTGATGATCATGGGGCATACTGCCTGTGGCGCAGTGAAAGGTGCTATTGATAACGCAGAATTAGGGAATCTGACAGGCCTTCTGGCCAAGATCAAACCGGCAATTGAAAAAACTGAGTATTCTGGCGAACGTAAAGGAAGTAACTACGACTTCGTTGATGCGGTTACCCGAAAAAATGTGGAGCTGACGGTAGAGAATATCCGTCAAAACAGTGTTGTTCTAAAAGAACTTGAAGATAAAAATCACATTAAAATCATCGGCAGTATGTACCATCTTGTTGGTGGAAAGGTT
Source organism: uncultured Yersinia sp. (assembly GCA_964496225.1). GTDB lineage: Bacteria > Pseudomonadota > Gammaproteobacteria > Enterobacterales > Enterobacteriaceae > CAZROT01. Next base: position 17,698 of record CAZBYB010000024.1, read on the forward strand.
GATTTTTTTGAGGTTTAAATCCCTCCGGGGTATGTATCTGCTGAGCTAAAGTAAGCAGGGTGGGCGTATGGTCCCACAGAAAAATTGAGAAGATGATGTGATTTATGTAATCGATTGAATCCCAATGGTACGCCCTGCTGGATTCGAACCAGCGACCTACGGCTTAGAAGGCCGTTGCTCTATCCAGCTGAGCTAAGGGCGCATTCAACAGTTAAACATTACCCTTGTGTGAAAAGGCAGTGAGTAGCGGAGTTGAATTATACTGTCAGCGGTTGTTGAGTCAATCCCTTTCGCTATAGAATCGTGGGTTGGTATTTTATCATCATTTCTGTCCTGACAGCGGGTACTGATTCTGACAAAATACACTTACCTTCGTATGTCTCATTGACGGTCTTTATGTAATGTCAGCAAAAATTATTGATGGTAAAACCATTGCACGGCAGGTAATTGATGAAATTGCAGTTCAGGTACAGCAACGGATAGCAACAGGTCACCGTGTTCCTGGCCTTGCCATGGTGTGGATCGGTGAGGATCCTGCCTCACAAATCTATATCAGCAGTAAAAAACGTGCTTGTGAAGCCGCAGGTTTTCTCTCCTGTTCTTATGACCTTCCTGCAACAACACCTGAAAATGAATTATTGTCATTGATTGATAATTTAAATGCTAATAGTAAAATTGACGGTATTCTGGTGCAATTGCCTTTACCAACAGGGATTAACAACACCCGGGTACTGGAACGTATCCATCCGCATAAAGATGTTGATGGTTTTCATCCCTGGAATACCGGCCGCCTTTGCCAGGATTCCCCTGAACTGAGGCCCTGTACTCCAAAGGGTATCATGACACTGTTGGCGCGTTATCACATTGCCACTGCAGGTCAGAATGCCGTGGTAGTAGGGGCTTCCAATATTGTGGGTCGTCCGATGAGTATGGAACTACTGCGAGCAGGGTGCACGACTACGGTAGCTCATCGTTTTACTAAAGATTTACGTCATCATGTAGAGAACGCTGATTTACTGGTGGTAGCAGTGGGTAAACCGGGTGTTATTCCGGGGAACTGGATTAAACCAGGTGCCATTGTGATAGATGTCGGTATTAATCGTCTGGAAAATGGTCAGGTGGTCGGTGATGTAGAATTTGATGTTGCCGTTGAACGGGCAAGCCTGATTACGCCGGTTCCCGGTGGAGTGGGCCCCATGACCGTAGCAACATTAATGCAAAATACGTTACAGGCCTGCAAAGAATATCACGACATCAATTAATAGGTTGACAGAAAAAAACGCGCAGAATTTTGGTGATGCGGTAAGCTGTCAAAAAATCACCCAAATGTTTAGGCAATGCAATAGCAGAATATCACACCTTATTAACAGATTACCGTCTGAGTTTCTCTAAAAATGAATAACTGCAAAGTTCACGAAAAAATGGCCGGAGATTGGCAAACGGATTTTAAAATTGCAGTTGTGATCCCAAGCTTCAAGGTCACTCACCACATACTGGATGTCATCAGTGCTATCGGCCCGGAAGTGATGCGCATTTACGTGATTGACGACTGTTGCCCCGATGGTTCAGGTGACTGTGTGGAAAATCATTGTAACGACAAACGCGTGCAGATTATCCGTAATCGTGAAAACCAGGGCGTGGGTGGTGCGGTCATGGTGGGATACCAAATGGCAATTGACCAAGGTATGGAGATTATTGTGAAACTTGATGGTGACGGTCAGATGGATCCGAGTCTCATTCCCGCTTTTATCTCCCCTATTATGCGCGGTGAGGCTGACTACACTAAGGGAAATCGTTTTTTTGATCTGGAAGCCATTGGTTCGATGCCAAAGGTACGCCTGTTCGGTAATGCTGTATTATCATTCATGATAAAATTTTCGTCTGGATATTGGGACATTTTTGATCCCACTAATGGTTATACTGCCATACATCGTGATGTTGCGAAACTAATCCCTTTTAGTAAAATAAGTCACCGTTATTTTTTTGAAACTGACATGCTGTTTCGTCTGAATACAGTACGCGCCTTGGTCGTGGATATCCCGATGCATGCCAGATATGGTGATGAGGTGAGTCATCTCAAAATATCCCATATCATTGGCGAATTTCTGGTCAAACACAGCCAGAATTTTTTTAAAAGAATCTTTTACAACTATTACCTCAGGGATATGTCGATTGCCTCCATTGAATTACCTTTGGGCATTTTTCTTGTCCTTTTTGGTGTTATTTACGGAACGCTGCATTGGTTTGAAAGAAATGAGTTGGGTATTCCTGCTCCTGCTGGCATGGTCATGTTATCCGCATTACCTGTCATTTTAGGTGTTCAACTCATACTGGCTTTTATTGGCCACGATATGGCGACCAGGCTTGGTATCGCAGTACATAAAAAGTTGGCCGCTTTTTCTTATAGCCGTAAGAAGATATGATGATGACCTATGTTATTGCTATTTTATGTGTTTTGAGTATAGCGATCGGCCAACTGCTCTTTAAGCTGAGCGCAGTATTCATGCATCAGGCCGGCAGCTATTTAGAGCCACGCGCTTTAATGACACTCTCGTTAGCGCTGTTATTCTATGCCATCACTACGCTAGCCTGGGTTTGGGTTCTTCAAAAAGCCGAGCTTGGCCATATTTATCCCTTAATGGCATTCGCTTTTGTTTTGGTGCCATTGGGTAGTTATTTCATTTTCGCAGAGCGCTTTCAGCCACAGTATTTCGTTGGCGTTGTACTCATTGTGCTGGGTATCATACTGACGATGAGTGCGTCAGTATAGATGGCGTCCTGTTTTAAAATAGCCCATCAATTAGAATAACCGCATCATGGCATTTCAGGATACTTATGTTTGTCGAACTGGCAAAACTCTACGGTCTGGCATCGTTATTTCTGTTATTTTGTGCGATAAATGGCTTCGCTTTACTGCAATTACTCAAACCCTGGCAAGGAAGTACAACGGTCAATCCTTACCTAAAGTGGTTTTTTGCTATCAGTATTGGGCTCATGCTGAATATCACCGTGCTTTTCATCCTTGGGTTAGCAGGTTTGCTGAATCTTCCTGCTGTGCTGGGCATGGGGTCTGTTATGCTCGCCGTAGCCGTATTAATCATCAGGCCTTTTGCAAAACTCTACTGCAAGATAACCCGTGCATTATATGCTGAACTCGCCGTCCTGGTGCTGTTTTTAACTGTGATTCTTCTGTCAGCAATGCATGCACCCGGCCACTGGGATGATACCTCGTTTCATCTTCCTATAGCCCGTTCCTTGCTGCAACATGAAGCCATTATCGTCAATGAATACCTCCGTTTTCCACTTTTCCCACAAAATATCAACCTGTTGCTGGCTCTGGGATTGATGCTGGGGGGCGATTTATCAGCACAAGTGTTTGCCACTTTACCTGTTTTTATTATGATTATTGGTCTACTGGGTACTGCGCAGTGGATCACGGGCTCTATAATTCCCGGAATCCTTGCCGCAGCGACATTAATCGCCATTAAGCCTGTTCAGAGCTATTTGGGATACGCTTATATTGACAACGGCCTCGCGCTTTTTTGTTGGGGAGCAACACTGGCCATAGCATTGTGGTTGCACATCGCCCAAAAGAAACGCGCTTATGCCTTGCTTATCATCGCTGGTGTGCTGGCTGGTGGTGCAGCGGGATCCAAATATTTTGGTGCCGTATTCGCCATACTTACTGGCATTTATCTTTTGCTTATTCGTCGCGACTGGAAGGCAAGTGCCCTCTTTGCATTGGTGGTCACAGCGACGGGAAGCTGGTGGTATATCCGCAGCTTTCTTATTTCAGGCGATCCGCTACATCCTGCGGGTGGCAATATTTTTGGTCATTTTCTTTGGGATGCGACTGATCTGCTGCTGCAAAAAACTGAACAGGCTTCCCACGGCGTCAAACCGGGTAGCCTGGATATCTGGGGCGCCCTGCAAAAAGCAGGGATTTGGCCATGGATCCTTGCCATTGCGACTCTGGCTCTGCGCAACCTCCCGGTACCCGTGCGTTATTTTCAATTTATTTTCTTTTCATACCTGGTGTTCTGGTTTTTTGTCACACAGGTGAATCGTTATCTGGCGCCTATTTATGCCACAGGGACTTTTCTGTCCTGGTACCTGTTGTACCGGGCTTATCTGTTGATAGTCGGCAGGTATTTTTCTGCTGCCCGATACCCCATCAGCCACGTACTGGTATCGCTGTTTATGGCAATGTCGTTGCCGGCTTGGTTGACCTGGAGTCAGTATAAAAAAGCAATGCCTGCCATGACAGAGTTTCAATCCAGGCTAGAACATGCTACAGGATACATACTGTTTTCCAGAGCCAATACCATGAAACATCAGTACGGGAATCGGCTGATCCAAGTGGGATTCGAAAACGCTATTTATTTTTTCGACGGCACGGTGATCGGTGATCACTTTGGTCCCGGCCGCTACCGCAACATGCAGGACTGTTCGAATGGATCATGCATGCTCATAGCCCCCCTCTCCATGAAGGTGTTGATGGAAGGATTTGGTGCCCGCATGCTGGCTGTTTCCGCAGCATCTAAATTCGATAAAGATGCCTACAGGGAATATTTTGATTTCATTATGGAAGATAAATATGGCCAATTGATGGTGTTAAAGTCAGGTCAGTAACCTGTGACTGTCTGTTGAAAACACGCAATATATGCCTTGAGCAGGACGAGCAGTCTTGCAAAAGACACAATGACGGCTAGTGCGCAAATTATCACAGACAGAAACAGGCGTGGAATCTACCCGTATGCTACCAAAACACTTGCCCTGAATATACCGGCACGCTGGCCAAGGGGCAACAGTCGCAAAGTCCATCATTAAAAATGGCAATCAGTAAACAGGCTATGGAGCTTTGTGGCATGTGCTGTTGTAATAAGAGTGAATAGCGCTTAATCAAGCATCATTAAACTGGCATTTCCTCCTGCAGCTGCAGTGTTAATGCTAAGGGAACGCTCAACTAACAGGCGTTCTAACCGGATGTTAGTTTCCCCACAGGTAAAACCCTGGACAGACACAATCGGTGCGTTGCGTTGCGCAATTTGTTCACACAACAGCCGCAGTTGATCGGCATCACCGTGATAAATCACTGCACTAAATTTCACCCCAGCGTCCTGCCAGTTTTCCGTCAACATCACCCATGATTGTATTGCTAATGGCAAAGAGCCATACAGCTCTCTGTACAATGTGCTGTCCGGCCACAGGATCCTGTTGCCCGTTGCCAGTACTGCTGCTAATTGAATCAGGGCATCACTTTGATTGTTTGCCAGACAAAGCACAACCCCGCGCGGTAATAACAGGTAGGTA
>CAZBYB010000025.1:0-16050 GCA_964496225.1 uncultured Yersinia sp.
AAGCATTGACGTAGCGTCAGTGGATCTGTAGGTTGCAACTTCGTTTCAAGTTCATCTTGTCGCGGGGTGGAGCAGCCTGGTAGCTCGTCGGGCTCATAACCCGAAGGTCGTCGGTTCAAATCCGGCCCCCGCAACCGATTTTCTTGCAGATTGTTCATCGCGTTATGGTGTTTTTTGTGATAGCACTTAAGGGCATTTTTCTTAAGAAAGTAAAATGATCGCATTTGGAATCGATTGAGCTAGGGCGAGATTAACTGAAAAGTGTAGTTTACAAGAAGTAAAATGCGCGTTTCGGACCTGTTTTTAACAAAGTATTACCGGGCTTCAGGAAGCGAGTGGGTAGTGGTAAACGGGATACCGTTGCATAGTGCCTGTATCGTGGCTTTTTGCTGGTTGGTAATGACTCACTGGGCTATTAAGCCCTTTTTTTATGTCTCAGGGGTAATGATTGTCCAGATTAGAACAAAAATTAACAGAGATAATTTCAGCACCCGTCGCAGCATTAGGTTATGAATTGGTGGGTATAAAATTTATCCGAGGTAGGCAGTCAGTATTGCGCGTTTATATTGATGGAGCAGACGGAATTACTGTTGATGATTGTGCTGCTGCCAGCCACCAAATCAGTGCGGTACTGGATATAGAAGACCCTATTACAGTTTCCTATAACTTAGAGGTTTCTTCCCCCGGTCTTGATCGTCCCTTATTTACTGCCGAACAGTATACCAAGTATATCGGCGAAGGCGTTATCCTTGTTTTACATATGGCAACAGGAAACCGTCGTAAGTGGCAGGGGATAATTAAAGCCGTTGATGGCGAAATAATAACAATAATTACTACTGATGAAAAAGAGGAAATGTTTGCACTGAGTAATATTGAAAAAGCGAACTTAGTATCCCACTTTTAGAGTTCGAATGAGGCGACCAGGATGAATAAAGAAATTCTGGCTGTGGTAGAAGCGGTTTCCAATGAAAAATCTCTTCCAAGAGAGAGGATTTTTGATGCTCTGGAAACTGCTTTAGCGACAGCAACCAAGAAGAAATATGAACAGGAAATTGAAGTTCGTGTCAGCATTGATCGCAAAACAGGTGATTTTGATACTTTTCGCCGGTGGTCAGTGGTGGAAGAAGTTGTGCAACCGACCCGCGAAATTACACTGGAAGCTGCTCAATTTGAAGACGCTTCTATTCAACCCGGTGATTACATTGAGGATCAAATCGAATCGGTGACTTTTGACCGAATTACAACGCAAACAGCTAAGCAGGTTATTGTACAAAAAGTACGTGAAGCAGAACGTGCTATGGTAGTGGAACAATTTCGTCAACATCAGGGTGAAATTATTACCGGTATCATTAAAAAAGTGCATCATGACAGTGTGGTGCTGGATTTAGGTAATAATGCAGAGGCCATGATTAATCGTCAGGATATGTTGCCACGTGAAAATGTCCGTCCGGGAGATCGTATGCGTGGTGTTTTGTATAATATTCGTCCGGAAGCGCGAGGAGCTCAATTGTTTGTGAGCCGTTCGCGTCCTGAAATGTTGATTGAATTATTTCGCATTGAAGTGCCGGAAATTGGTGAAGAGTTGATTGAAATTAAAGCAGCTGCTCGTGATCCTGGATCTCGAGCCAAGATTGCGGTCAAAACGAATGATAAACGTATCGATCCGGTTGGGGCTTGTGTAGGGATGCGCGGTGCACGTGTCCAGGCAGTATCCAGTGAATTGGGTGGCGAGCGTATCGATATTGTATTATGGGATGATAACCCAGTCCAATTTGTCATTAATGCTATGGCGCCAGCGGATGTGGCCTCGATTGTTGTTGATGAAGATAATCACACTATGGATGTGGCGGTTGAAACCGCTAATCTGGCTCAGGCAATTGGTCGTAATGGTCAAAATGTACGTTTAGCCGCTCAGCTTAGTGGCTGGGAACTGAATGTAATGACAACGGATGACTTGAAAGCCAAACACCAGGCTGAAGCGCATGCTGCGATTGAAACTTTTACTCACTATCTTGATATTGATGAAGATTTTGCCAATGTTCTGGTTGAAGAAGGATTTTCGACTTTGGAAGAATTGGCTTATGTACCAACAAAAGAGTTTTTACAAATTGATGGTCTTGACAGGAATATTATTGAAACTTTGCGTAAGCGTGCAAAAGCTGCGTTGACGACGCGAGCTTTGGCTCAACAAGAAAGTCTTGATGGCCCAAAACCTTCTGAAGAGCTTCGCAATTTGCCTGGTCTGGAGAGTAATATGGCATTTAAATTGGCTTTTCATGGAGTGTGTACATTGGAAGCTCTTGCTGAGCAGAGCATTGACGACCTTGCAGATATTGAAGGGCTTAGCAATGAGCAGGCCGGTAAGCTCATTATGGCTGCACGAACTATCTGTTGGTTTGGCGATAATGCGTAATAAACTGTAGCAGGAAGGAACAGCATGACAGATGTAACCATAAAATCGCTGGCAGCAGAGATTCAGACTTCTGTTGATCGTCTGGTACAGCAATTTGCTGATGCAGGGATTATAAAAACTGACGTTGATTCAGTCAGCCAACAAGAGAAAGAAAAATTATTGGCGTACTTGAACCACGAACTTGGTGGTGCACTTAATAAGCTGACATTGCAACGTAAGACACGCAGTGTTTTGAATGTTCCAAGTACGGGAGGTAAAAGTAAAGCAGTACAGATCGAAGTGCGCAAAAAACGTATGTATGTCAACAATGAAAAAGCAAGTATTGAACAGGAAAAAGTACAAGCACCAGTACTGGAGCAAGCGTCAACAGTGAAACCACTGTCTGAAGAAAAAACAGCAGTAGTGACAAAAACAGCCATGCACCACACTGTAGCGAAAGAAAAAGCGTTCGGTCGACCCATGGATGAAAAAACGAAACAAGCTCAAATCGATAAAGCACGCCGTGAAGTTGAGGCTGCCGAATTAAAACGTAAAGCTGAAGCAGAAATAGGTCGTAAGATCGAAGAAGAGGCCAAACGAGTTGCTGAACAAGCGCGTAAAATGGCTGAAGAGAACGCAGAAAAATGGGCAGAACCCGCCAGCACGCTGCCAGAAATTTCAGATTACCATGTTACCACGTCTCAACATGCGCGTGATGCTGAAGATGAAAACGACGCTAAGGTGGAGGGTGATCGTCGTGGCCGTACGCGTGGCGGTAAGGCGACCAAACAGAAAAAAACAAATAAACTTTCTGAATCCAAAGCTGATCGTGAAGAAGCCCGCGCAGTGGGCCGTAAAGCTAAACGTAAGCCCAGTACGTTGCAACAGAGTTTCAATAAACCAGTAATAGCGATTAACCGTGATGTGATTATTGGTGAAACAGTGACTGTGTCTGAGCTGGCTAATAAAATGGCTATTAAAGGTTCTCAGGTCGTTAAGGTCATGATGAAGCTGGGGGCAATGGCGACGATTAATCAGGTGATCGATCAAGAAACAGCACAACTGGTTGCCGAGGAAATGGGTCATAAGGTTATTCTACGTCGTGAAAACGAATTGGAAACTGCCTTGATGAGCGATCGTGATACGGGTATTGCAGAGGCCGAACCTCGAGCACCTGTTGTTACCATCATGGGTCACGTTGATCACGGTAAGACATCGTTGTTGGACTACATTCGTTCTGCCAAGGTAGCGGCGGGTGAAGCCGGCGGTATTACCCAGCATATTGGTGCTTACCACGTTGAAACTGAAAATGGTATGATCACTTTTTTGGATACTCCAGGACACGCTGCGTTTACCTCTATGCGTGCCAGAGGTGCAAAGGCCACTGATATTGTTGTTCTGGTTGTTGCTGCAGATGATGGTGTGATGCCACAAACTATCGAAGCGATTCAGCATGCCAAAGCGGCTCAAGTGCCTGTTGTCGTTGCTGTTAATAAGATTGATAAGCCTGAAGCTGATCCTGACAGGGTTAAAAATGAGCTTTCTCAGTATGGTATTCTACCAGAAGCATGGGGTGGAGAATCTCAGTTCATCCATGTTTCGGCTAAAGTAGGCACGGGCATTGATGAGCTGTTGAATGCAATTTTATTGCAAGCAGAAGTACTGGAACTGAAAGCTGTGCGTAGCGGTATGGCAACTGGTGTTGTTATCGAATCTTTTCTGGATAGGGGGCGTGGTCCGGTAGCGACTGTTTTGGTGCAGGAAGGGACTCTGAATAAAGGCGATATTGTGCTCTGTGGTTTTGAATACGGTCGGGTACGTGCGATGCGTGATGAGCTGGGTCGTGAAATTGCTTTTGCAGGTCCATCCATTCCGGTTGAAATCCTTGGTCTCTCGAGTGTACCTGTAGCCGGTGATGAAGTGACTGTAGTACGCGATGAGAAAAAAGCGCGTGAAGTGGCACTGTATCGCCAAGGTAAATTCCGTGAAATTAAGCTCGCCCGCCAGCAAAAATCAAAGCTAGAAAATATGTTTGCTAATATGTCTGAGGGTGATGTTTCTGAGCTGAACATTGTTCTGAAATCTGATGTGCAAGGATCTTGTGAAGCTATTTGTGATGCACTGGAAAAACTGTCGACTGATGAAGTTAAGGTTAAAATTATAGGTTCTGGAGTAGGAGGAATCACTGAAACAGACGCAACGTTAGCGGCGGCATCCAACGCGATTATCCTTGGCTTTAATGTGCGTGCTGAAGCCTCCGCACGTCGCGTGGTGGAGTCAGAAAATCTGGATTTACGTTATTATTCCGTTATCTATAGCTTGATTGACGAAGTAAAACAGGCAATGAGCGGTATGTTAGCACCGGAATATAAACAGCAAATTATTGGCCTTGCTGAAGTACGTGATGTATTCAAATCACCAAAATTTGGTGCTATTGCGGGTTGTATGGTAACTGAAGGTCTCATTAAGCGCAGTAATCCTCTTCGTGTATTACGTGATAATGTCGTTATCTATGAAGGTGAATTAGAATCTCTACGCCGTTTTAAAGACGATGTTAACGAAGTACGTAATGGTATGGAGTGTGGTATTGGTGTGAAGAACTATAATGATGTACGGGTGGGTGATACTATTGAAGTGTTTGAAACCATCGCGATCAAACGTACTATTTCATAATAAAATCTGCTGCACATTCGTTTTGGGGGCCTGACAGCCCCCAAATTTTTCTGGGGAATATATTATGGTAAAAAAATCCAGTCGTGTTCAGCGTATTTCACAAGAAATGCAAAAAGCGATCGCTATTATTCTGCAACATGAGCTTAAGGATCCTCGTCTCGGTATGGCAACTGTCTCTGGTGTGGAGTTGTCACCTGATTTAGCTTATGGCAAGGTTTTTGTGACATTCCTGAATCTATTGACTGAAAGTCATGACCCCGATACAGAGAAAAAAGGTATTAAAATTTTGCAAGAGGCATCAGGTTTTATCCGTATGTTATTGGGTAAGGCGATACGTTTGCGCGTGGTACCTGAATTAACCTTTATTTATGACTATTCGTTAATGGAAGGCATGAGAATGTCCAATTTGGTGACGAATGCTGTAAAAAATGACGCACATCATCGTATGCTCCAGGAGCATACAGACAATGGTGATAAAGAGGGGAGGTAAACATGGTACGTCCATGCCGTCCTGGTCGTGATATTAACGGCGTACTGTTGCTCGATAAGCCATCCGGTATATCTTCAAATGATGCTTTGCAAAAAGTAAAACGTATTTTCAGTGCAAACAAGGCAGGGCATACTGGAGCATTGGATCCGCTGGCAACCGGTATGCTACCTGTTTGTTTGGGTGAAGCAACAAAATTTTCTCAATTTTTGCTTGAATCAGATAAGCATTACCATGTGATTGCCTGTCTGGGCCAACGTACTGATACTTCCGATGCCCAGGGCAGGGTAGTCAGTGAACGAGCCATCTGTTTTACACAAGCTCAATTGGATGCAGCCCTTGAGATATTTCGTGGTGACAGTCTGCAAATTCCCTCCATGTACTCCGCGTTAAAATATCAGGGTAGACCTTTGTATGAATACGCCAGGCAGGGCATTGAAGTGGATCGGCCTGCACGTAATATCCATATTTATAAATTACAATTTATTCGTTGGGCAGGCCAGATTTTGGAGCTGGAAATTCATTGTTCCAAAGGGACCTATATTCGTACCATCATTGATGATTTGGGTGAATTGCTAGGGTGTGGTGCTCATGTCACCTTTCTGCGTCGTTTGCAGGTTGCCACGTATCCCGGTGAGATGATGGTAACGCTGACACAGCTTGATGAGTTATGGAAAACTGAGCAGTCCGAAGGGCTGCCAGCATACCAGCTGATGCGTTGTTATTACCTGTGGATAGCGCAGTGCAATGTTTTCCTGAAGTTAACTTGCTGCCAGTCATGGCTGGGTACATAAGGCATGGACAATCACTTCACGTTTCCGGAGCGCCTTTGAAAGGTGTGGTTCGTATTACAGCAGGTGATACCAGACATTTTATTGGCATTGGTATCATTGATGATAATGGTCAGGTGGCACCACGCCGCCTGATTGCAGGAGATCAATATTGTTGTACAAGGTCTTACTGAAAGGTTCAGCTTCCTGCCTTGCGGTTGATTGATCCAAAGAGTAAACTGGCGCCGGTCATCGGTTTATATATCATATCAGGTTGCTGAATTAGAGATTGGCGCCTGCTTTTCTTCATTATTATTCGGAGTGACGTTATGTCTCTAAATGTTGAAACCAAAGCTAAAATTATTGCTAACTATGGCCGTGGGGCTAATGATAGCGGTTGTAGTGAAGTACAGGTTGCGCTATTAACGGCGCAAATTAACCATTTACAAGGTCATTTTTCTGTACATAAGAAAGATCATCATAGCCGTCGTGGTCTGTTACGTATGGTGTCACGGCGCCGTAAATTGTTAGATTACCTCAAGCGTAAAGATCAAGGACGTTACACAAATTTGATTGAAAGCTTAAACCTGCGCCGCTGACCCGGTGGATTTCATTAGAAAGGGCCATGTGCGCCCTTTCTATCCTACCCGGACTCTCATGGTGAGTTAATTTGTATTTGTTTATAAAAACAGGATCTTCCGTTGTAGAAATTCCTGTGGCGGATTGTAATCTTATTCAGTATTTAGATTGTAATCCGTCTGCGCGGGGATTGCGGTGTGAAGATCGGTAAGTAATGGGCGCCAAAAGCCAACAGTGCGATCAGGCGCCGTAAGTAATAGGGATACAATTTTGCTGACTCCGATTATTCGTAAATTTAAATATGGCCAACATACTGTCACGATAGAAACTGGCATGATAGCTCGGCAGGCAACAGCTGCCGTTATGGTAAGCATGGACGATACAGCAGTATTTGTCACTGTGGTGGGCAATAAAAAAGCTAAACTTGGCCAGAATTTCTTTCCACTCACCGTTAATTATCAGGAAAGGGCTTATGCTGCCGGGCGTATTCCTGGTGGCTTTTTCCGTCGTGAAGGCCGTCCAAGCGAAGGTGAGACTTTAATTTCACGTCTGATCGATCGTCCAATTCGTCCGTTATTCCCGGAAGATTTCTTGAATGAAGTGCAAATTATCGCGACGGTGGTTTCTGTTAACCTGCAAATTAACCCAGATATTGTAGCCATGATTGGTGCGTCGGCGGCGTTGAGTTTATCAGGCATTCCGTTTAATGGTCCTGTTGGTGCTGCACGTGTTGGTTTTATTCAAGATCAATATGTATTAAATCCTACAGCTGATGAATTACAAAGCAGCCGTCTGGACTTAGTTGTTGCCGGTACCAAGAACGCTGTGTTGATGGTCGAATCAGAAGCATTATTACTGAGTGAAGATCAAATGTTAGGTGCTGTTGTTTTTGGTCATGAACAGCAGCAGGTGGTTATTGATAATATTAACGCTTTGGTTGAACAGGCGGGTAAACCCAAGTGGAACTGGCAGCCTGAGGTTGTTGACGAAACTCTTCTTGCGCGCGTTACTGAATTGGCTCAGGGTCCTCTTGGTGAGGCCTATCGTATCACAGAGAAACAGGAACGTTACGCACAAATTGAAATCATTAAAGCTGATGTCACTGCAGAGCTATTAGCGCAAGATCAAAATCTGGATGTTACCAGGGTACAAGGGATGCTGGAAAATATAGAAAAAAATGTTGTGCGTCAGCGTATCTTGTGTGGTGAACCCCGTATTGATGGTCGTGAAAAAGACATGATTCGTAGCTTGGATGTTCGTACAGGGATATTGCCACGAACCCATGGGTCGGCATTGTTTACGCGTGGGGAAACTCAAGTCTTGGTTACTGCTACTCTGGGTACAGAGCGTGATGCGCAAGTTATGGATGAGTTAATGGGGGAACGTACTGACCGTTTTCTCTTACACTATAATTTTCCTCCATTCTCTGTGGGTGACACGGGTATGGTGGGATCACCAAAACGTCGTGAAATCGGGCATGGCCGTCTGGCAAAACGCGGGGTTAACGCTGTTATGCCCAAAGCAAATGAATTTCCTTATACTGTGCGTGTTGTTTCTGAAGTTACTGAATCTAATGGATCTTCTTCTATGGCTTCCATTTGTGGCGCTTCTTTGGCATTAATGGATGCTGGGGTACCGATCAAAGCTGCTGTTGCAGGTATTGCCATGGGTCTGGTGAAAGAAGGTGAAAATTTTGTCGTACTGTCTGATATTTTGGGCGATGAAGATCATCTTGGTGACATGGATTTTAAGGTGGCCGGTAGCCGTGAAGGTATTAGCGCATTACAGATGGATATTAAAATTGAAGGTATCACTAAAGATATCATGCAGGTAGCATTAAATCAGGCTAAGGGAGCACGTTTACATATATTAGGTGTAATGGAACAAGCTATTAATATTCCACGTAGTGATATTTCTGAATTCGCACCACGTATATACACCATAAAAATTAATCCTGAAAAAATCAGGGATCTGATTGGTAAAGGTGGTTCAGTGATCCGAGGATTAACCGAAGAAACAGGGGCAGCCATTGAAATTGAAGATGATGGTACCGTCAGGATTGCAGCAGCTGATAGCAATAAGGCAAAACGTGCTATTTGTCGTATTGAAGAGATTACTGCCGAGATAGAAGTGGGTCATGTTTATGTGGGTAAAGTGACTCGTATCGTTGATTTCGGCGCTTTTGTTGCTATTAGTGGTGGTAAAGAGGGCTTGGTACATATTTCGCAAATTGCTGATACGCGTGTAGAAAAAGTGACGGATTATCTCCAAATGGGACAAGATATTTCTGTAAAAGTGCTGGAACTTGATCGTCAGGGCCGCATCCGTTTGAGCATCAAAGAAGCTCGTATCCAGGAGTATGAAAATAGGATACCTGAAGGTGTAAGCTAGTCGAACCAATATCTTGCAGTTTGTTGCCTGAAAAAGCAGGTTGTTGTTACAATCTGAGCAAGATGTTCATCTGGGAGTTAATAAACTATTCCTTGCGATGGTGCAACATTGCCTTGTCGGGTGTAGTCATTATCATCTGCATCAGCACAAGGTTGTGGCGATTCCATTGCAGCCAATATTGCAACAGGAAATCATGCTGGCGAAACTTGAATAAGGCCTTGCAAGCAAAACATTAACAAATGATGAGCGAATACGGCTTTTATATGATCGTGGTGTGTTGTATGATGGCCTCGGGTTACGGGCATTGACGCGCGATAGTTTTTTCAGGTGTTAATGTTTCGTCCCAGCATACCAGAAGTTTTTAACTATCTGGGCGTTTTATTTAACGCGGGCAGGCAATTTTAACGCTGCCTATGAAGCGTTTGATTCTGTACTGGAACTTGATCCAACTTACCATTATGCGCGTTTAAACAGAGGCATTGCATTGTATTATGGCAGCCGCCTTTAATTAGCGCAGGATGATCTGCTGGCGTTTTATCATGACGATCCCGATAATCCTTCATGTTCTTTATGGCGTTATCTTGTGGAACGAGAAATCGATCACAAGGTTGCCGAATTAGCGTTGTTACAACGTTATAAAAATCGGACAACAGGGAATGGGGATGGAATATTGTTGAATTCTACTTTGGGAATATCAGTGAAAAAACACTGATGGAACGGTTAAAAGTAGATGCAAAGGATAACACTTCGCTCGCTGAGCATCTCAGTGAAACTGACTTCTATTAGGTAAGTATTACCTGAGTTTGGGGAATAAGAACACTGCCTTGGCACTGTTTAAGCTGACGCTAGCAAACAATGTTCATAATTTTATTGAGCATCGTCATGCATTGTTGGAATTGACGTTGTTAGAGCAGGGACAAGACTATCTGTCGGAATCGGACCAGCAATAGCTGACGAACAGCGATTAGCACAGTATTTTATCATCAATTTTTTTGATGAGGTTTACGCTGTTCGTTTTGTAATTTAATTTAAGCCGGTTCACATTTTTCAATGAAAATAACTAAAAATTTTCTCAACGAGTTATGTAGACTGGCTGCCATTATTAATGAGGCACCTTGTACATGACTGATGAGTTTGAAACTACTTTTGCTAATTTGGGGCTGTCTGCTCCTATTCTCGCTGCTCTGGCTGATCTCGGTTATGAAAAACCGTCTCCTATCCAGTTAGAATGCATACCCTATTTATTGAATGGCCATGATCTGTTAGGCATGGCACAAACGGGTAGTGGTAAAACAGCTGCCTTTGGATTACCACTATTACAAAATATTCAAATAGCTTTGAAGGCTCCGCAAGTTTTGGTACTGGCACCCACCCGCGAACTGGCTGTCCAGGTTGCTGAAGCTTGTGCTGATTTTGCAAAGCATATGCAGGGTATTAACGTAGTGGCACTGTATGGTGGTCAACGTTATGACGTCCAGTTGCGTGCATTGCGTCAGGGACCACAAATTGTAGTGGGTACTCCAGGCCGTCTCTTAGATCATTTAAAACGCGGTACGTTGAATCTTTCTCATTTAAGTGGGTTAGTGTTAGATGAAGCAGATGAAATGCTACGTATGGGTTTTATCGAAGATGTAGAAACTATCATGGCACAGATTCCGGCAGAGCATCAGACTGCTTTATTTTCTGCCACAATGCCGGAAGCGATTCGTCGTATTACTCGTCGCTTCATGAAAGATCCAAAAGAAATCCGTATCCAGTCTAACGTGACAACCCGTCCTGATATTAACCAAGTCTATTGGTCTGTATCTGGCATGCGTAAAAATGAAGCTTTGGTCCGTTTTTTGGAAGTTGAAGATTTTGATGCAGCCATTATTTTTGTACGTACCAAGAGTGCCACATTAGAAGTGGCAGAAACACTGGAACGCAGTGGTTACAACAGTGCTGCACTCAATGGTGATATGAACCAGGCATTGCGTGAGCAAACACTGGAACGTTTAAAAGATGGTCGTCTGGACATATTGATTGCCACAGATGTTGCAGCCCGTGGTCTTGATGTTGAACGTATTAGCTTGGTAGTTAACTACGATATTCCTATGGATTCAGAATCTTATGTTCATCGTATTGGACGAACAGGTCGTGCAGGTCGTGCGGGACGTGCTTTATTGTTTGTTGAAAATCGCGAACGACGGCTATTACGTAACATTGAACGTACGATGAAACTGACGATTCCTGAAGTTGAATTACCTAATGTGGAACTATTAAATGAACGTCGTCTGGCCAAATTTGCCATTAAAGTCAACCAACAGCTGGAAGCCAGTGATCTAGACGTTTATCGCTCTCTGCTGGTTAAACTACGGCCAAACGAAGAGTTGGATATTGAAACATTAGCGGCCGCCTTACTGAAAATGGCTCAAGGCGAACGTCCATTAATTTTACCACCAGAACAACCGGTACGTCGTGCACGCCGCGAGTTTAGTGAACGTGATGATCGTAGCAACCGCCATGATAATAGTGAGCGTCCGGTACGCCGCGATCGTGATATGGGTGAAATGGAGTTGTATCGTATTGAAGTGGGTCGCGATGATGGTGTGGAAGTCCGTCATATTGTTGGTGCTATTGCCAATGAAGGTGATATTAGCAGCCGTTACATTGGCAACATTAAATTATTTGCTTCACATTCAACGGTTGAGTTACCGAAAGGTATGCCAGGCGAGCTTTTATCTCATTTCACCCGTACACGCATTTTAAACAAGCCCTTGAATATGCAGCTGTTGGGTGATGTGCGATTACCTGTGCGTCGTGAAGGCAGGAATGGGAATGTTGGTCGTGAACAACGCCGTAATGGTGGCTATCGCAATTATTGCAGTACTCCATGTCGTGATGATATTCCTGCGTCAGGGATGCCAGCCCGCCGTCGCTTTGGGAATGCAAATATTAATAAATAGCAAAGTAAATTATCCATGACATAATTTGTGTGGATGATGGCAATTAAGATGAGGGCTCTAACATTGTTAGAGCCCTATTTTTTGTATTCACTGATATTTTTCTGATTCAATTTAAGAATAACTTGGGTTATGGATAAGAGGATTTCCTGAATTGATATTATCATATTGATTAGTATGAATAAAATAATAGTGACCGGTGTAATATTCTAATTGTAAAGTACGTATTTCACCTGACAATAAAGGCAGCAGGGAGAATATCACTGTTGATACTGCCTTGGCCCCCAAACATTCAAACGAACACACCACTGTTACAAAATGTTGCTTTTATTTTCTGTGCTCATTGTAGCAATGCGCAATAATTGCAATAAATTAGCGCTGAATTTTTTAACGAACCCCCTGTGGCAGCAGGAAGCCGCTTCCTTTATAATGACGGATATTTCTCATAACAATTTAAAATTAGTCGCTTTTACTATCTGGAAATACACGACCACTACAATCGTGCTATTTTTCAAACCGTAGCCGTTTCTCTTCAGGAAACACAGCTAATAATTTTATCAGTGAAAAGGAAAATTCCATGCTATTGTCAGATCTTGCATGTCGCAATGGCGGTTTCTGGCAGCTTATCTTTTTACCGCGCTTAGAGCTGAAATAAGGTAAAAAAGTGCCATGAAAATTCCAGCACGAATCCAGCCTCTGGTTGATGATGGCTTGGTTGATGAAGTGATCAGCCGGTTGAGGAGCGGAAAAGAGGCAGATGTGTATGTAGTACGCTGCGGCAATGAGGTTCGTTGTGCTAAAATTTATAAAGAAGCGACACAACGTAATTTTAAGCAGGCAGTGCAATATCAGGAAGGTCGTAAAACACGTAATAGCCGTAATGCACGTGCCATGCGTAAAGGATCCAAATTTGGTCGTAAACAGCAGGAGCAAGTCTGGCAAACCACTGAAATCGATGCCCTCTGGCGCTTGTCCAGTGCGGGTGTGAGGGTACCTCAGCCTTACGATTACCTCGATGGTGTACTGCTTATGGAGCTGATTAGCAATGATGAAGGACAGGTCGCCCCCCGTTTAAGCGATATCTCCCTTTCTGCCGTACAAGCATTGCAAGACCATGCCATTATGATGAAATTCATTACCCGTATGCTTTGTATCGGATTAATCCATGGTGATCTCTCTGAATTTAATGTACTGATGCATAAGAATGGCCCTGTGATCATCGACTTGCCTCAGGTCGTGGATGCCAGTGCGAGTAATCATGCCAGAGCCATGCTGGAACGTGACATAAATAATATTACTCATTATTATGCTCAGTATGCTCCTGAGCTTTCGGATAAAAAATACGATAAAGAAATCTGGGCCCTGTATGAAACAGGAAAATTAACTGTCGATACTGAACTGACAGGTCATTATGAAGAAAAAACGGTGACTGCCGATGTGAGTGCAATATTGGAGGTCATAAAATCTGCGCAGGATGAAGAAAATGAACGTCAGCGTGAATTAAACAGCAAGGGTGATTATTAAACATAAACAGCCACAGGCCTCTTGTAAAACTCGCGGCACGGAAACGTGTACAAAGTGGAACCAAAGCGCAGAACCAGAATATACACAAAGTCACTGTACTGATAGCGCATAGGTTTTCCCACAGTCGTGTTTTGCAGCAAGCCTGCTATATTTGTTGTTACAAGAGTAAAAGGAGTACTGTTAAAATGAAACTGTTTTATAAACCCGGAGCTTGTTCTCTTTCACCCCATATTGTGTTGTATGAAATGGGATTGGACTTCAGCGTACAATCTGTTGATCTTACCAGTAAAAAAACAGAAACAGGGGAGGATTTTTTAAAAATCAACCCCAAAGGTCAGGTACCCGCATTGTTGTTAAATGATGGTAATGTATTCACTGAAGGCGTGGCCATTGTGCAGTATCTGGCTGATCAAAAACCGGACAAAAATATGCTGGCTCCGGTGGGCAGTCTGCAACGCTACCGTACCCTGGAGTGGTTAAACTATGTTGCTACCGAGTTACACAAGGGTTTTAGCCCATTGTTTAACCCTGCCACACCGGATGAATATCGGTTGATCGTCAGGTCTCGTCTGGAAAAACAATGGGATTATCTTGATGGCGTGTTGGCCAAAAATACCTGGCTATCGGGCGAGCATTTTAGTATAGCCGATGCTTATCTGTTTACTATTATGCGCTGGACCGGAGCCTTTGGATTTGATTTGCAGCCTTATACCAACCTTACGGGCTACATGAAACGTACTGCCCAACGCAAGGCAGTCAGCAATGCTTTAAGCGCTGAAGGGTTGCAATAACCAGATTAACCAGGCTTTTTGCTAAACTCATTACAACGCAAGGTGCTCTGCTAAACCATTAGCCTCTATGCACCTGTTAGCGCACTGTCCGATTATAATATCACAATTGACCAGCGCAATTCGGTCTGCTAGCTTGGACTGAGCGCCTCTTATTAAGATGGCGCATATCAACCGCAAAAAATAGATTTTTATCAAAAGTAACTCAATCCGTACGTACTTAAAGAATTTGCTCAAAATAAATAAAGTGATGCCCCTCTGGCGTGAAGTTAATGCCAGCATGCCGCGCTATGCGGGCAAGCCAGAATAGCAGCGGCAAGGGCCTTAACAAGATGATTGAACAAAACGACCAGTAATATGGCAACCTAATCCATAACGGAATATTAATGCCAACAGATCAGGCAGTAGTGTTTTTTTCCCCTACGCAGCAGGGTGTAACGATGAAACAGGCGATCGGTATCTGTGAACCTGTATTCAGGATCAGTTTGTATTATGCCGTTCACTGTCACGGCCTTGGCACCAATCAGCGTACGCGCTTGCCCTCGTGATGGCACCAGGCTTGCGTTGACAAGTGCTTGGGGTAAATCAGCATCCGGTAGTAACTCAACGACAGGCATGCCGTCTTGAGCCAGTTGAGAAAAATCGGCTGCTGTCATATCCTGCAATGATCCGGCAAAAAGGCTTTGCGTAATGCGTTTTGCGGCAGCCAGACCTTGTGCGCCATGCACCAGTCTCGTCACTTCTTCTGCCAGAATATATTGCGCTTGTGGGGCTTTGGCGCTATTTTTATCTGCCTGTTCCAGCCGTTGGATATCGTCCAGATCGAGGAAAGTGAATAATTTCAGAAAACGCCAGACATCAGCGTCAGCAGTATTAATCCAGAATTGGTAAAATTTGTAGGGACTGGTTTTATGTGGATCCAGCCATATTGCCCCACTTTCAGTTTTACCGAATTTTGTACCATCTGCCTTGATGACGAGGGGAACAGTCAGTCCATAAACCTGCTGTTGGTGCAAACGACGAGTTAAATCGATACCCGAAGTAATATTACCCCATTGATCTGAACCACCGATTTGTAATTCAACCTGATGCGTATTGTGCAGGCAGGAAAAATCATAAGCCTGCAACAGATTATAGGAAAATTCAGTAAAAGAAATGCCGCTATCGTTTCTGTTCAGGCGTTGTTTTACCGCTTCTTTATTGATCATCTGATTAACAGAAAAATGCTTGCCGATATCGCGTAGAAAGGTCAACAGGCCCATAGAACCAAACCAGTCATGATTGTTGACTACCACGGCGCTATGATCACCACAGGAAAAATCAAGAAAGGGTGATAACTGTTGGCGAATTTTTACTACCCACTGACTAACAGTATCTGCAGTATTCAATTTACGTTCGGTGGCTTTAAAGCTCGGATCACCAATTAGCCCCGTTGCACCACCTACCAAGGCAATCGGTTTATGCCCTGCCAGCTGGAAACGTTTTAAGCACAGCAGTGGAACCA
>CAZBYB010000025.1:16060-17007 GCA_964496225.1 uncultured Yersinia sp.
TTCCAGCCTTTTGGCCAGCGCATGTTCATCTGTAACTTGGGCGATAAGGCCACGTGCTTGCAATTGTTTAATCAGGCCAGGCCCAGTCATCAATGACTCCTTATTTTGTCGTTAGGGAAGCCTGTAGCATAAAACACGGGTAACACCCATGCCAGATAAACCACAAACTCTACGGTATTATTTATGGCGCCAGGCGATTAATTTTCCAGCCTTGCAGGTCACGTTGATAAAGAAATCGATCATGCAGCCGGTGTTCCCCCCCTTGCCAGAACTCGACAGAATGAAAACGAACCCTGAAACCACCCCAAAAATCGGGTAGCGGGACCTCCCTGTGCTGAAGTTGTTGTTTTAGTTCAATAAACTTATTGTCCAATACAGTACGTGAAGCAACAGGTGTCGACTGTCGGGATGCCCAAGCAGCTATCTGGCTGTTTTTTGGCCTGCTGGTAAAATAGTTGAATACCTCATGGGAGGATAGAGGATCGGCTTGCCCAAGGAAGATAACCTGCCGTTCCAGCATATGCCAGGGAAATAACAGGCTAATTTTAGGATTGCCCTGCAGATGTTGTGCCTTACGGCTACCCAAATTAGTGTAAAACACCAGGCCGTTATCGTCATAATGTTTGAGTAATACGATACGTTGAAAAGGTTGATGATGGGCATCTGCCGTTGCAATGCACATGGCTGTTGGATCGGCAAGCTGAGCGTCACAGGCCTGTTGTAACCATCGACCAAATAGATCCAGTGGATTGACTGTCAAATCACTACGCCGTAGGCCGCCCGTGGTGTATTCACGCCGTACACGTTCCGTATGCGGCTTGTTATCATCAAGCATCTGTTACTCCTTTTTCCCGCTGATTTTTTCATACCTTTCATGCAGTAGTACGGGATAAATTGCCCCTAACAGGGTTTCACGATGTGCGCCCGTTACAACTGGTAAATTGCCT
>CAZBYB010000025.1:17017-18544 GCA_964496225.1 uncultured Yersinia sp.
CAGTAAGGCAGACCGTTGTGTCGGGCAACAGCGCTGCCAGTCTGGTCATGATGAGTGGGTTTTTAGCGCCTCCACCACACACCAATAATTTATCGCAATCACCATAAGCCAGGATATGTTGACAAATGCTCATCACAGTAAGTTCGACCAGTGTTGTCTGAATATTAACAGGTGAGATTGGTGGTAGTTGTGATAATTGCTGTTCCAGCCACCGGATATTAAAATATTCCCGGCCAGTGCTTTTCGGCGTAGGTAACGTGAACCAGGGATCGGATAACATCTGTTGTAATAAAGGTGCATTGACGGTTCCTGCCATAGCCCATTGCGCATTGTGATCATAGCTTAGGCCATGATGACGCCAAATCCAGGCATCCATCAAGATATTACCCGGCCCGGTATCACATCCTCCAACAGGTACACCAGGCAATAACACGGATAAATTGGCAATACCACCCACGTTTAGAACCATACGCCGTTCAGTGGCATGAGATAATACAGCATGATGAAAAGCAGGTACCAGTGGTGCACCTTGACCGCCATAAGCCATATCCCGTCGGCGAAAATCTCCAATAGTGGTGATATTGGTCATGGCCGCAATGCGGTTATTATCACCTAATTGTATTGAAAACGGTGTGGTTGCCGATGGCTCATGCCAGACGGTCTGCCCATGACACCCAATGGCAGTGATATCATGGGCATTGATTCCTGCTTTGCTCATGAGTCCAAGAACAGCCTCACCAAATAGTATACCTAATGCTGTATCAAGTGCACCTATAGCCGATAAAGTGGTAGAATGCCCTTGGCAAACATCAAGAATATCTTTTTTTAATTGAGGAGGCATTGCATGTCTGTAGCTGGCCTGAGGGTTAATATTGTGCTGGCTAATAGCAACCAAAACAACATCCACAGCATCCAGACTGGTACCGGACATGACACCAATATAACGGCCTGATTTCATTTTTCTTATGTCCTTAAAGAAGTCTGGCATTGCTATTTCAATAACCAAATCATAAAAAATAAGTTTAACAATATGAAGGGGCCGTGTTTCTTAATATTTCCCTGTAGGGTTATTTTTGGTCTTAGCGAAATGGCGATCGATTACTGTAGGGCTAAAAAGCAAAAAAATACAGCAACTGTTATGTTCAACCTTGCGTGCTATATGCTGAATTTTTTTTTGATATATTTAATATAAATACATAAACATCAATTAATATTAATTAGTTATTTTATAAAATAAACTCAGGGGGTTTTATGCTTAAAAATGTTTTCGTTGTTGCCATAAGTGTGGCGACCTTGGCAGGCTGTGCTAGCAATAATACATTGTCAAGTGATGTCTATAGTGCCTCTCAAGCTAAACAGGTTCAGACTGTTACTTATGGTACTTTAGTTTCTGTCCGTTCTATCACTATTCAAGGTGGTGATGATTCTAACGTTGTTGGTGCTATTGGTGGTGCGGTACTGGGTGGTTTTTTAGGTAATACTGTCGGTGGTGGAAGGGGTAATAATCTGGCAACAGCAGCAGGGGCG
>CAZBYB010000025.1:18561-22071 GCA_964496225.1 uncultured Yersinia sp.
TGCAGGGCAGAGTGTGCAAAGTGCAATGAACCGTAGCAAGGGTGTTGAGTTGGAAATTCGTCGTGATGATGGTTCAACGATTCTGGTTGTACAGAAACAGGGAACGACAGCGTTTACCGTAGGACAACGTGTTATGCTTGCTACCAGTGGCAGTACAGTGACAGTGACCCCACGTTAATTGAATCATGGATGATAAAAACCGGGGTTTGTCAATCCCGGTTTTACTTCTTTAGCTGTGAGTGAATTTTTAATTTTAATTTTTTATTACTTGTTTTGTAACTGAATAATATTTTGCTCAAGTTTATCAATCATGCCAGAAAAGAGAGCAAGCTCGTTTTCTGAGATCCCACCAAGTATTTCTTTACGTGTCGCGTTGATGACACGATCAACCTCTTTGAGGATAGGCTCTGATTGCTCAGTAAGCTTGATACGTTTCGCACGACGATCGTTTGTGCAGGTATGCCTTGTAATTAATCCCTTATCCTCCAGTTGATCCAAGGTACGCACCAGCGATGGTTGTTCAATACCAATCGCTTTAGCAAGTTGAATTTGCGATTGTTCCGGTGGCAAGCGGCTAATGTTATGAAGTGTGATCCAATGAGTTTGGGTTAATTCCAATGGTTTTAACCGTTCGTCATGTAGGGCGCGCCAGCCACGAACTAACCGTATTAAATCTGATCCTAATGTTGATTCCAATTTTACCTCCTTATTAATTATTAGTGTGCTATCATAAATTTCACAACCCTGTCTGTTGCGGTTAATTAACATTAAAAAAATATATATACCCGTCGTTGATGCTAAGTTAATGGTAATAAACAGCACTAAATTCTTTTCAC
The DNA here is from genome assembly GCA_964496225.1 of uncultured Yersinia sp. Lineage (GTDB taxonomy): Bacteria > Pseudomonadota > Gammaproteobacteria > Enterobacterales > Enterobacteriaceae > CAZROT01. The sequence continues at coordinate 19,398 of CAZBYB010000025.1, forward strand.
TAAAAATTTATATAATCCATAATCAACCAGACGTTGACATGATAAATATATCAATACGTCAACTGACAAATTTCAGGTTTAGCGCCGAGTTGTCCTGTTTTTATGTCTGATTTTAAGGCAGTTGTAGCAGGATTCAGGGTATTATAGCTATTGATTCCTGTACACTGAAGTATTAACACTATTATATAATAATCTAGCATTTAATGTTGATTAGTGACCCCATCAATTTTCGATAATCCCGTCAATAACTTTTGATAGCTATTGTAAAAAATGGCTTACCATCGATAGTATTTTTTCTCAAGTGTTAACGCATAACATTTATGGAATATTTTAAATCCATCTTGCCACAAGGGGATACAAGGATAAATTAGAGTTGATTTTTATATATAAAAAATATCTGGTAATATTAAATATAATACATTTAATAAATAATATAATCTGACTTTATTATTTTATTCGCACGGAGTCGCGCCTCGTCAGAGGCCTAATACAAACTGCTAGAAAGTGTACGTTATTGCTGTTTTGCAATTAGAAATGACGACTGTGCTCTCGTGAAAAATAAAGGAGGTACAGGACATGGCAGATAACTTTGGTAACCATTGGTGCTATTTTTCGACACAATAAACCATCACCCACCATAGTATGCCTGTTCATCCTTGTTATCCTGGTTGAAAGAGAATGGTATTTACGGGTAATTTTTTGGATAACTCGGTGAATTATATTGATATCAGTGTGAGTGTATGAATAGCCTGCGGGCACACAATGAAAATATTTTTTAATTTGCCAGGTTATTTCAGGGGGGGAGTATTTGTAACCAAACTGGGGTTCCCGTATACTAGGATCCCGTCCCGATTTGATTGTTTTATCGTCTTAACACCTACACTCTTTCCTCTTAGGTTTAGCATGGCAACTAATTATATTTTTGTGACGGGTGGAGTTGTTTCCTCTTTGGGTAAAGGTATTACCGCGGCCTCTTTGGCAGCCATCCTGGAAGCGCGGGGTCTGAATGTCACTATCATAAAGCTGGATCCTTATATTAATGTGGATCCGGGTACCATAAGTCCCATTCAGCATGGCGAGGTTTTTGTCACCGAAGATGGTGCCGAAACTGATATGGATCTGGGACACTATGAACGTTTTATTCGTACCAGAATGACCCGGCGCAACAATTTTACCACTGGACGTGTTTATGCTGACGTTCTGCGCAAAGAACGTCGTGGCGATTATCTTGGCGCCACTATCCAGGTGATTCCTCACATTACCAATGCTATCAAAGAGCGGATTTTTAAAGGAGGTGAAGGTCATGAATTGGTATTGGTTGAAGTGGGTGGTACCGTCGGTGATATTGAATCTTTACCGTTCATGGAAGCCATTCGTCAGATGGCCGCTGAAGTGGGTCGTGAGCATACTTTGTATATGCACCTGACATTAGTGCCGTGGCTTGCTGCTGCTGGAGAAGTCAAAACTAAACCCACTCAGCATTCTGTAAAAGAGTTACTTTCTATTGGTATTCAGCCTGATATCCTTATCTGCCGTTCTGATCGTATTGTCCCTGCCAATGAACGGGCAAAAATTGCGCTATTCTGTAATGTGTCAGAGAAAGCGGTGATATCCCTTAAGGATGTTGATTCTATTTATAAAATTCCTGGATTATTGAAGTCACAGGGCCTTGATGATTATATCTGCAAACGATTCAGCCTGAATTGCCCGACAGCTGATTTAACAGAATGGGAACAGGTCATTTATGCAGAATCTAATCCCGGTGGTGAAGTTAGTATTGGTATCATTGGCAAGTATGTTGAGCTTCCTGATGCGTATAAGTCAGTCATTGAAGCGTTAAGGCATGGTGGTTTAAAGAATCGTCTATCAGTCAACATTAAGCTTATCGATTCACAACATATTGAAACCCGTGGCGTAGAAATGCTGAAGGGACTGGATGCCATATTAATTCCAGGTGGTTTTGGTTATCGCGGTGTGGAAGGTAAAATCATTGCAGTGCGCTATGCACGTGAAAACCATATCCCTTATTTTGGCATTTGCCTGGGGTTGCAGGTTGCTCTTATAGAATTTGCCCGCCACGTGGCCGGAATGGAAGACGCAAACTCAACTGAATTTGTGCCAGACTGCAAATATCCCGTGGTCGCATTAATCACCGAATGGCGTAATGAAAAAGGTAACGTTGAAGTACGTACTGAAAAAGATAATCTGGGCGGTACCATGCGTGTTGGAGGGCAGCAATGTCATCTAATTAACGGTAGTGAGGTACATCATATGTATGGTAAAGCCACGGTCATTGAACGTCACCGTCATCGCTACGAAGTCAATAATATGTTGTTAAAACCTATTGAAGCAGCTGGGTTGCGTGTGTCCGGGCTGTCTGCCGACAATAAATTGGTTGAAATCATAGAACTGCAAAATCATCCTTGGTTTGTGGCATGTCAGTTTCATCCTGAATTTACATCGACCCCCCGTGATGGTCATCCGTTATTTGCCGGCTTTATTAAGGCTGCAGAGGATTATCAAAAACGCCAGGAAAAATAAGATATTGGGGTAAAATAATTATTAGACTTCTTGTAAAACTCGCGGCAGGCAAACAAGCGCGAGGTTTCCACTGCGTACAAAATCGGAGTATCACGTACATGAAATGCGAGCATCGAAGGCAACGCACGGGTTC
>CAZBYB010000025.1:22081-22613 GCA_964496225.1 uncultured Yersinia sp.
GTTTCGCAAAATGTCTATTATGAGCGCCATGTTATTGGCATTTTTATTTAACTTGCACTGAGGAAAATCCCATGTCGAAAATTGTTAAAGTCATCAGTCGCGAAGTCATTGATTCCCGAGGAAATCCAACAGTAGAAGCTGAAGTGCACCTTGAAGGAGGATTTCTCGGTTTGGCTTGCGTGCCTTCTGGTGCTTCTACGGGATCTCGTGAGGCGCTGGAATTACGTGATGGTGATAAGGACCGTTTCATGGGAAAGGGGGTCTTGAAAGCGATTGCTGCCGTTAATGGTCCTCTTGCTCAATCAATTATGGGTAAAGATGCTAAAGATCAGGCAAATATTGATAACATCATGATTGAGTTGGATGGTACTGAAAATAAATCTCAATTTGGTGCTAACGCCATTTTGGCGGTTTCCCTGGCTGCTGCTAAGGCAGCAGCCACCTCCAAAGGCCAGCCGTTATATGAGCATATTGCTGAACTCAATGGTACTAAAGGCAAATTTTCCATGCCATTGCCAATGATGAATATCCT
>CAZBYB010000026.1:0-11247 GCA_964496225.1 uncultured Yersinia sp.
GGTGATTTACAGCCGGGGGGGTGAAGTCATTCTCTCAGAAGGGAAGCCATTGAAGAAAGTTGTATGGAAACCTATTGGTTACCTTGGTCACCCTGAAGAAACTGTCGAAGATAAAATAATGACGTTTGAGAAGGCAAAAGAGTCTCTTTTCGACTACGAAAGCAAGCTGAGTAATAAAAAACAAAGACAGGGCACGGCTTACATTAAAGACAGCGAATACCTCCGTTACGAATCTCAAGGCATCAGCGGCGCCGCTGACCGGGTTGATCTGGTTAATGCGGAAAATGATTCCACGGAAGTGGTGCGCATGAGATACGTACCCCGTCGTAAGCTGGGCCAACTCGAAGCTTTGCGTAACCAGGCTTCAGGGCAGAGAGACGCACGTAATATCATCTCAGGTGATTTTAACAAAGACGGGCGGCCTGACATTCTTTGGGTTGAAAAGAGTACCGTTTATCTGGCGCGGCAGGATATCCATGGGCGTTATAACAAGGGTAAGGCCGTCATTACCCTGTCTGGCAATGAACCCACGGTTAAAGGTATGGCCGTTGATTTTAATAAGGATGCTCGGGATGACCTGCTGTTAATCCGCTTTCATCCCCGGACTCAATCCTGGGTTACTTCATTGACCGCCACACGGGGTAACTCTTTCTTTCACAGGGTAAAACCGGTCATTGAGCTGGCACAATATAACCCCGTTAATTTGTATCAGCCAGGGGATTACAATGGCGATGGTTATACTGATGTGATGGTGCTGGGTTCAGAGCTGAATCTGCATTATGGCATGGCTAATGATGATTTACTGTTGGAAGACAAGAGTAAAATTTACGGAGCGATTCCTGATGAATGGATTTTTAAAGATCCTGATAACAAAATAACCCTGCCGGGCAGTGGTGATGTTAATGGCGATGGCAGGGATGATGTGGTATTGCGCCGCACCCGGGGCGATATTGATGAAATATGCATCCTGTCAGGCAGTACTGATAAAGAGCAGCAGTTCGCGGCGCCCGTCATGCAATCTCATGTGTTTCCTGCTGTAACAGGCCAGGATAATAACCGGTTATGGCTCAAAGACATCAATAATGATGGCCGCGCGGATTTGCTGGCAGTTTACAATGATGGCCGCTATCTGGTTGCCCATGGTCAGGAAGATGGCCGCTTTGGTCCTGCTTTATGGCAGGGAAAGTATCAGGAGAAAGACAGGGATAAAGAAGGATATACCAGCCGCATCGCCCTGAATGAAGGTGATACCCTGCTGGGTGTCAGTAACCTGAACGGTCAGGTAGAGCTGATGTCCCTGAGCAAGGACGGTGAAATTATTGCCCATGCCCTGACAGAAAACCCCGGGGAAACATCCGCAGCGGAACGCACCATTTATATTAATCCGGGGGAAGGGAATGATGAGGCCACGGGTGATGAAGAGAGTAAAAACATCTTTATCATAGAGGCAGGTGTCAAGTCTTACAGCGGAGGAGCTCTTGCCGACCAGTTTATACTGCAGGCCAGAGAAGCTGCTGACGGACAGAGCACCTTCAACGGCAGGGGGGGTGAAGACTGGCTCATTGCCGCCGCGGTACCAAAAACACAGAGCGGTTACCGCATCAGTCTGGATAACGGCACGCTCCGCTACCGTACGGGAGAACAGGCTCTTGCCACACTTGCCAGTATCGAACATGCCATGGGGACAACCACGGATGATGAACTGACCGGTGATAACGGCGCCAATATCCTCCATGGGGGCGGGGGTAAGGACGAGCTGCAGGGGCTGGATGGCGATGACACCCTGATTCTGTCCGCCGGCTGTGCAGCAGGGGGCGCAGGAAATGATACCTATCATATATTGCAGAGCAGTACACCGCAGAATGCTGAAGTGCGGATTGAGGAAGAGGACGGGATGGCGACCCTGCTGCTTGACTGCCAGGCCAGGGACCTGTCAGCGCAGCTGGAATTATCGGGTAATGACATCATCCTGGCGTTTAACAACCGCAATGGCACCCGTACCCGCCTGACACTGCAGGATGTTCTGGGTCAGGAAGAGGAAGGGAAGCGCCGCTTACAGAAAACCTTCACCCTGGTGACGCAGGATGGCATCGTCTTTCAGTTACCTGCGTCTGTTCCGGTACAGGAAGCATATATCTTCAGCCGCCAGCAGCCGTTAACCGTTATGTACCTGCCCGATGCAGACCGTCTTAAGGGTGACATGCCGGCCGCCCTCAGTCTGATGCAACAGGTGCGTAATGAAAACGGACAGGGTGTTATCCGCTGGCAGGGAAATACAGAAGAAAAACGGCATGAAATTATCCTGCCGGATTTCCTGCAGCTGACACCCCAGGCAACCGCATATCCCGACATACAGTAGACATCGGTGGCGGCAATTGTTAATCCGCTTGCAGTACAGGAGACCGTCTGCAGGGCAATCAGGGAACAGACCTGTATCAAATCACACCCGGTGACAAGGGTGAAATCCTTGTCAGTAATGAAGATAATACCCCTGCTCCATCACTGGATACGCTGCAGTTTATGACGCAGCCTGAAGCGGACGGGCAACCTGAGATAGAAGATGTACAGCCTGAGATAGAACAGGATGGAGGCGATCTGCTGCTCAGGACATCGGGCAGCCGGCATCCCCGGGTGCGTCTCCTGAACTTCCTGGTAGAAAAACGCTATCAACATCTTCAGGTGCGCGATAAAAACGGAGAAACGTACCAGTTGGGAGAACAGGAAGGGAAAGTCCATCTTTATCAGGGTAACCTGCAGGCTCCGGAAGAACATGTCGGTTACGTTTCCATCGCTGTTGACAAAAGCAGGGCACAGTTATCAGAGGCGATGGCGGCTTTCAGCCCTGATGCACTGATACCACTTCCCTCTGCGCCAGTGAAGAGCATGGTACAGCAGCATGACAGGATAATTGTTCCCCATAACTAGAAAGGCAATACCCGGGTTTTGAATGGCATCATGAATATTCAGCCCGGGGATGTTATAACGACAGACAGGCACTGACCTGTAAACATCTAAGGAACCGTCAGTCATGGATGGCATACAAATTTTCGATACAGAGCGCAGTTGAGCGGCTGACTCCCTGACGGGTAGCACGCTCATAAAAGAAAAGTATCCTATTTTTGTTGCTGGCTTATAACGTTTTTACAGTACAGGCACATTGAACAGATCAAAAAATTCCTGCAGAGGTATTTTCTGGCCGTTCAGTTCTGCCTGGTTATCTGCATACTGTACACTGCTGGTGATAGTATCATCCTTATTAACGGTGAGTTTAAACAGTTGCCCCAGAGCAGACAGCCCCTGCACTTGTTGTGCCGCCAGTTTTTGTGATTCTTCCTCATCGTGCCCTCGTAACCGGGCGGTTTGAGCAACTAATTCTCGGGCCATAGCCATGGGAATATTCAGTGTCATATCCAGATTTTTGACCATCTGAAAGCCCGGATGACTTTGCTGTGAAGGTGCAAAGTCGGTTTTTCCCTCATCGGTGAATGTTATACCGAGTGTCAGTGTGCTTTCCCCTTGACTATTTTTCCAGCTCAGGGGGGCTATTTTTACTGTTGGATTCGTGTTCAGGAATGCCGGAAATTTTGATATCAATAACTCATCCAATTGAGCAAGTAAGGCATCAGGATTTTCATTTTGTTGTACAAATTGCATGATATGTTGATGAAAGGCAGAAATAAGCTGTTGGGTTGCCTGACCATCCAGTTTATCAACGTTGATGGCCAGCTTGCCGGATCCAAAATCATTACCACGTAACTGCAGTGCATCAAGGGCATAATTAAGTTGCCCGTTTAAATATTGGTCAGTTTCATCCAGATTCATTTTTAAATGAAAACCGTTCAGTGTTGCAGTATCGTTGCCGTCAACATTCATGATCAACTGATTGATATCCAATTGATCATCACCAAGATCAACATTGAATTTTCCCGGCTTTCTGGCGCTGTTTAACACGATACCTTTTATCATCAAGGTTTCAGTTTTATTTTCATGATTTTTAGCGGTTAAAGCAACACTGTCAGAGTGTGCTGTTAATATCAGATTGGGTACGTCGTTGGATCTTTGTACCTGAAAAACTGCACCTGAAAATTGTATATTCAGTGTATCTGTCTGATAATCCATGGGAATAAGAGTAATATCAAATGAGGTATTGCCATTGTAAGAGATACGGGCATCGGCCCTGATGGGTGACTGACCACCAGTGATGTCGAACCATTTTTTTACCATGGGTGTGTTATCCAGCACCAGATGCACTGTAGCCATGTGTGGAATGATAGTGAATTTCTTTAACTGAGTCAGGGGGAAGGGGCCGTGATCAATGACTTCAATGACAGTGATTTCATCACCGGGCACAGGTAATACCTGAGCAGAATCGTGAGTTTCCGTGCCTATCAGGTAGCGTACACTGCTGCTAAAAATACCACGCTGGTAGTCCTGAGCAGTCAGAGTGATGCTGGTATCAGGAAAATATGCTTTGATGTGTGTATTAGCAGCGGCGACCAGATCCGTCATACGTTGTTCAATTAATTTACCGGTATACCAGGAAGCAGCGGTCCATGCTGCTGCGAGTATCATTATGATGCCTGTAACCACTAACGATTTTTTCATGGTATTGCTAATCCTTAATCAATAATCTCGCGATGACAAATAAGCTGATATTTATTGTGAATGTAACCAGGAGTGGTTTGCAACAAAAAACAACCCGTGTTTTTTACCTTTGGCATTATGGTATCTGGTTATAGACCCGGGCAATACGGCCTGAGCCAGCCATGGTCAATGGAGATTCAAACGCCGCTATAAAGCAAGATTCCCCCGGTGCCAGTTCAAGCTGCTGTTCCTGTTTTTCAAGAATAATCCGGCCTGAAATACAAAAGATAATGGCGGCACTGGGTTGTGCCAGAGGTTGCGGCCGGTTTTCTAACGTGTGCAATGAAAAGGCAAAATCCTGAACGGGAACAGGGAAAAACTGTGCTTTACCTCTTTCTTCTGCCCGTGTCAACCATTGATTAGCAGGGTGAGGGGTGAATGCCACGTTGGCCAGTAATTCCGGGATATCGATATGTTTTTCTGTCAGACCCGCGCGTAGTACGTTGTCAGAATTCGCCATCACTTCCAGCGCCACACCTTCAAGATAGGCATGAGGTGTTTGTGCATTCAGAAACATGGCCTGACCAGGTTGTAGGGTGATCACATTCAGCAACAATGGGGCAAATAAACCTCCGTCTGTTGGGTAATATTGGGCCAGTTTTCTGATAGCATCCCATGCAGAACCCTGTTGATGAGCAAGTGCTGATTTCAGCACAAAAAGTGCCTGTGCTTTTTGTTCATCAGACAGAGTTAATAAACTGGCAAATAGGGTGGAAAGATGTGGTATATCAGGTTGTTGTAAAAAAGTATTGATATCAGGATGGGCGCTGCGCACCGGTTGTAACAGGGCAGCTATTTCGCTCAGTTCCCGAAAGCCATTCATGGCCTCAAAGGAAGTCAGAGCAAAAACCAGTTCAGGTTTATGATTAGGATCCTGATAATTACGCCAGCTGGCATCCATGGGAATACCTGCCGTATTTTCCCGGGAAAAACCTGCCATTGCCGCCGTCTTGCTGGGATGAACTTGGATGGACAATGGGCGTGCCGCGCAAAGTACCTTAAATAAAAAAGGCAATTCACCAAAATGCGTCGCCACGGCAGTTCCTAAATACGCTTCTTTATCTGTATTAATCAGATCACGCAGCAAAGAAGGATGGCCGCTGGCATTCAGCACGGATGAGCTACCTTTAGGATGTGCACCCATCCAGAGTTCTGCCATGGGTTTACCGGCTGGATTGGGTATACCGTACATAAGGGTTAAGGCATCCTTACTTCCCCAAGAATAGTTTTGTATGACATTATTCATTTTTTGCATAATTATCTGTTTCTTGCTGAAAAAAGAGGGGATCAGGTGTATTTTAAAATGCAACTTAACGACTTAATATAAAGTCTCTCTATGCTTTATCTTCAGTCATGTCGTTTTAAGTATACTGCATGCAGCTGTTGGTATTCTGGATCTTATTTGCCTTCTCTGCAATTGAGGCGTCGCCGGCAAGGGCTTTATTCAGTAAACTTCTCCTGTCACGGGCAGTAACAACGGTGTTTCTGCGGGTTATCTCTGCCTACCTGGAATTATATCAGTATTATTGGACATAATGGATCGTGAAAAGATCCTGAGGAAACATCATGGCAGCTACAGATACACGCACTGAAAAAGATTCAATGGGGCCGATTGAAGTGCCTGCTGAGCAATTATGGGGCGCGCAGACACAGCGGTCACTGGAGTACTTTCGTATTTCGCAGGAAAAAATGCCTGAGGCATTGATTCATGCACTGGCACTGACCAAACGGGCAGCTGCCAGCGTCAATATGCAGCTTGGTTTGCTATTAGTAAAGCGAGGTAATGCCATTATTCAGGCTGCGGACGAAGTCATGAATAATCAACACACCACTGAATTTCCTCTGTCTGTCTGGCAGACGGGCTCTGGTACTCAGACTAATATGAATATGAATGAAGTACTGGCCAACCGAGGCAGTGAAATTCTGGGGGGAGCAAAAGGAGAGGCGCGTTTGATCCACCCGAATGATGATGTCAATAAAAGCCAGAGTTCCAATGATGTTTTTCCCACGGCCATGCATGTTGCGGCAGTGATTACCTTGCGCCAAAAGTTGTTACCGGCATTGGCTATCTTGCAAAAAACGCTGACTGATAAAGCACAGGCGTTTCATCATATTGTAAAAATTGGTCGTACGCATTTACAGGATGCCACGCCACTTACGCTTGGTCAGGAGATATCCGGTTGGGCTGCAATGCTGGTACAGGCTCACAGGCATCTTGAGGCTGGGATACCCCATCTCTGTGAACTGGCGCTGGGTGGCACAGCAGTGGGTACGGGGCTCAATACACACCCAAGATATGCGATTTTGGTGGCAAAAGAACTGGCTGCATTGACGGGCCAGCCGTTTATCACCGCTCCCAATAAGTTTGAGGCACTGGCAACCTGTGATGCTCTGGTTCAGAGTCACGGAGCTTTGAAGGGTCTTGCGGCCTCATTAATGAAAATTGCGAATGATTTGCGCTGGCTGGCTTGTGGGCCACGTTGCGGAATAGGTGAGATCAATATTCCGGAAAATGAGCCCGGCAGTTCCATCATGCCAGGAAAAGTCAATCCAACGCAATGCGAAGCCATGACCATGCTGTGTGCACAGGTGATGGGTAATGATGTCGCCATCACTATCGGCGGGGCATCCGGTAATTTTGAACTAAATGTGTTCCGCCCGATGGTAATTTATAACTGGCTGCAGTCTGTGCGGCTGCTGGCGGATGGTATGCAGGGGTTTAATCAATATTGTGCTGCAGGTATTGAGCCCAATCTCGATCGCATTAACCAGTTACTTAATGAATCGCTGATGTTAGTGACAGCGTTAAATACACACATTGGCTATGATAAGGCAGCAGAAATTGCTAAAAAAGCCCATAAAGAAGGGCTGACATTGAAAACGGCGGCACTAAAGCTGGGTTATCTGACCGCAGAGCAGTTTGATGCCTGGGTACGGCCACAGGATATGGTGGGTGGATAAGGTTAATAAAATGATCTTGACATGCCGGGTTACTCTGGTCCCGGTGGTGCATCGCAGAAGCATGGGTGACTTGACTCAAGTATCTTTCACGGGCAAGGGTCAAATTTCCACATACAGGTGCAGGCGTTGAATCAATAAACGTAGCGGTTTTGCGGTTGGTTTATATTTATGCTTCACTTTGGCCACATCATAATCCAGCAGATCACCGATGATGGGCGCGGTTTGATGCTGGCATAAGGCAATCAATGGCATGGGGCAGGGGTGCTGTACTTGTTTTTGTTGATCTTGATACCAGACACGGGCTACAGGCTGTACTTTTACCGGACGTTTAATTTTTAGTATGGCATGCTCCGGTAACCGTTTTAGCTCTTGAATTTCTTGAGTGGTGCGTTCAATCCACTGTTCTCGACTGCAAGGAGCAAGGGGACGGCCTGAATTCAGACTTTTGTTAAGTTGAATAAGCATGTCCTCACGCGTGGTTTTTTTAATCATCTGTTTATTGGCCCAACCAAAACGTACCGAGCTGGGGTTAGTTAATACCGTTAATTTTCTGTAAGCAGATAAGGTAATCAATCCGTGTAAATGGGTATGAACAAACTCAAATCGTTGCTCTTTTTCCAGCCCTGATTCAATGGTGACTATCTGTGCTATTTTAGCTTTCAGCTGATTAATCTGTGTTATCAGGGTATGTGAGGTTGCGTATTCTTCATGATTAACTGAGAAACAGATGACACCCGGTAAACGCACAGAAGCTTTGCTGCTTACATTTTGCCCATTATGGTAGATAAACAGGCGCTGAAAATGTTGCCGCCCTAACATACAGGCCTCTTCAGCTGTTATTTGTGTCACGGATATATTCTCAACTGCATTATGTTCAGTTCCTTTTATAATTTCTGGTAACACGAATACTCGTGCTGCCAGTAAAGTCATTTTTTGAAGGAGCAGCCCAAGCCTGTCAAGATGGTTTTCCAGCGCGGAAAAATGAAGACTAAGTGCATGAATGGCATCGTATTTGGACATAGCAATTTTATGTAAATATTTTTAGTTACAACATACAAATTTTTATAAAAAAACAAAAGGCTTTTTTTTAAAATTTCTCCGGGAAACAGTTCTTCAGAAATTGTTCAGGCCATGATCCAGACAACATCCTGATATAAATGGCGCATTATAATAGCGCCAACTATATCTATCGAAATCAGGGAGCAGGGAGATATGATGTTTTTTTAAGGCATAATTGGATGACCCGTGCGACGATTCAGGCAACGTTCAGTGGAGGGTTCCCAGTAGGCATTTGTATTGGAACTTGCCACACAGCGATTCTTGGCATTGATAGCGAGATCCAATTTATCGAATTCTTTTTCTGTTCGTGTATTTATCTTGTGACGTAGCTTTTTGGTGTCATTCCACTGTTGCTGACTTTGTCTTGCCTGTTCGCTGGATAGAGCATCATTACTACTGTTGACAGAAACACAAGTACTCCCTTGTGTACATTCTCGTTGTTTTTCTGCCAGAGTAGGGTAGGTTGCAAATAGCAGTAGCGTAAAGGGTAATATCACGTAGATTTTACGCATCAAAAAATAGATCATTAACATAGTTACCTTTATCTTAATCCGTTATGGAGCCGTTACTCTATACTAATTAAAAAACGGCTGTAAAGTAATTCGAGCCATCCAGTTATATCCAGCCGTTAGTACGAAATATCTTCAAGGTGGCAGCAAACTGCATCATCTCTTGTGGTGTCCCCAGTGTCAGACGACTCCAACCAACAGCAGGAGGAAATTCACGTCCTACATGAATATGGTATTGCTTCATCCTGTTTTGATAATGTTGCAAACTGCCTGTTATCCGATGAAAAATAAAATTAGCATGAGAAGGCAGATATTCCAGTTCCAGTTCATCCAGCATCGCAAAAATAATATTGCGTGCCTGATCAACAGATTGATGGCTTTGTTGAAGGAACAGTTGATCCTGAAGTGATGCAAATCCGGCAACAGCTCCCGCTGTATTAATATTATCAATATAAATAAAAGGCTGCATGGAATTGGTCAGCTCCTGTTGAGCAATACCATACCCTATACGCAGGCCAGCAAGAGCAAATATCTTTGAGAAGGTGCGGGTAACAAGGACATTTGTGTATCCAGCCTTTACTAAAGGAATAGCACTGCGAAAGACAGTATCTCTGACAAATTCAGCGTAGGCTTCATCGATAATAAACAATGTATTCTCGTCTGATTGCGTTATCCAATCTTCAATAATGTCTGCCGGTGTAATAGTTGCCGTGGGATTATTGGGGTTACACAAATAGACGATAGAATGTCCAGCAAAAGAGCTGACTTTTTTCTTCATGGCAGGCACATCGAAAGCCATGTCTTTAGTCAGAGCCACTTTCTCGACAGGAATATTAAAAAGTTGGGCATAGAGTTCAGCGTAATTAAAAGTAGGATTGGGGACCACGAGCTGCAATCGCTTATTTTTCTGTTCTGATTGATGAATACCTGTCTGGATCATGGCCTGAATAATTTCTGAAGAACCGTTTCCCAGAGAAATATTTTTTATATTTATCTTATGTAAAATTGATATTTGTTCGGTTAATTTTTCACGGGCTGAAGAAGGATAACGAAAGGCAGTCGGTAATGCGGCGATAATGGCCTGTTTTGCCATAGATGACATACCCAGTGAATTTTCATTAAAATTCAGTAATAGAGGCTGTTGTTCTGTCGGTAACGATGTTTGACTGATTACTTTTGCTGTATGCGCCTGTATGTTGGAAAAGGAGCTACCTAAGGTAAATCCACTCAGCAGTAAACTGGAAGATTTTAATAAAGTGCGACGGGCTATCATTTTCTACTCCAGTGCAATATCAATATTTATTAATAATAAAATTATACAAAATAATATTTAAAATCTATGAATAATGTCGTATTTACAGCAGCAAAAACTAAAAAATTAAGAGCCTTTTCAATTCGTAACGAGTTTCAATAAAAATATTAGCTGTTGGCAGGAAAAACGATTATTCTCAGTTATTAAAACATGCCATGGTTTTCAATTTATATTCACGTGAGATTGTCTTATGGAATACCGTTTGCTTGGGCGTTCAGGTTTATTGGTGCCCGTACTCTCTTTGGGTACGGGCACCTTTGGTGGTAGCGGGTCGTTATTTCAGGCTTGGGGACAGACCAATGTTAAGGAAGCAACTGAATTGGTTGATATATGTTTGGGGGCGGGCATTAATTTGTTTGATACTGCTGATGTTTATTCAGACGGCGCTTCTGAGGAAATTTTAGGCCAGGCGATTGCGGGACGACGGCATCAAGTGCTGTTATCCACTAAGGTTGGTTACACCATGGGGACGGATCCTAATCAACGTGGCACTTCAAGATTCCATTTAACCAATGCCTTAGAGCTGAGTCTTAAGCGACTTGGCACTGATTACATTGATATCTTGCACTTACATGGTTTTGATGGTTTTACACCTGTTGAAGAAACGATGGGGACACTGGATGCTATGGTGCGCGCGGGTAAAGTACGTTACTTAGCGGCATCTAATTATGCCGCCTGGCAATTGATGAAAGCCTTAGCAATCGCCGATAAATATGGTTGGGTACCTTTCGTAGCCCATCAGGCTTATTACTCATTAATAGG
>CAZBYB010000026.1:11257-19640 GCA_964496225.1 uncultured Yersinia sp.
AGACCCGCCAAACCCAACTCATCCGATAATTATCTGTGAGTGTTAGTCTTAACCTGTGGTACATGTACGACTGTGTCATATGCTTGTACATCATGCTTATTACTCATTAATAGGCCGTGAATATGAATGGGATTTGATGGGATTAGGACTGGATCAAAATATTGGTTTAATTGTCTGGAGTCCATTGGGATGGGGACGGTTAACGGGAAAAATGACACGTGGTGCTAACCCGCAACAATCAGGCCGTATAAATGATAGTGTTAACCAAAAAATAGCTCCGCCAGTGACAGATAATGATTTATTTAAGGTCACAGATGTACTGGAAGACCTTGGTAAGGAAACTGGTAAGACCATGCCACAGATTGCATTAAACTGGTTATTACACCGTCCAACTGTTGCCAGTATTGTGATTGGAGCAAGGGATAAAAATCAGCTTCAGATGAATTTGGGTGCCATCGGTTGGCAACTGAGTGAGGCACAAATGATGCGCCTTGATAAGGCAAGCAGGAAAGCACCTTATTACCCTTACTGGCATAATTTGATGAATATTGGCGACAGAAACCCACATTTTGCCAGTCTTAAACTCAATGTTGATCACCTTAATTCCTGAAATAATGGACTCATTTCATCACCTGTTACTGGGTAAGGAATATAATGAAAAGGAATACAAAGGAGATGTTCTTTCAGCGCCATAGTAATAAGAAAAATATTAAAAAGCTTTGTATCACCTTATGTTATCTGGGAAATTTAGGCGTTATCTCTGCAGAAATCCGGGCCGAAGCTGATCTGTCTGGTAGTGAATTAGACAAAAAACATATCATACAGGAAAGGGATATTATCACCGTCAGCGCACCTGTTAATAACCCTCTGTTTGTAGTCTCTTCGCTGAAAAAGTCACGCCAGCCAGTGCCTGCCAGTGATGGTGCTGATTTATTGAAAACAATACCCGGTTTTTCCCAAATGCGTAATGGCGGTAGTAATGGTGATCCAATATTTCGTGGCATGTTTGGTTCCCGTCTTAAGATTATGGCAGATGGCGTTAGTTTTCCTGGTGCCTGTAGCGCTCGTATGGATGCGTCTACTGCCTATATCATGCCTGACAGTTACGATATTTTAAATGTTATCAAAGGCCCACAAACGGTTATCTGGGGACCAGGTGCTTCGGCAGGTACGCTGTTATTTGAGCGTAAACCAGAAAATTTCAGTGAAGCTGGGTGGAGGGGCAGTGCAGGGCAGTTGTTTGGTTCCAACAGACGTCAGGATACTTATATTGATACGGCGCTGGGAAATGAACAGGGATATCTTCGTTTTATCGGTAATACCTCCAAGTCGCAGGATTATAAAGACGGTAACCACCAAAGAGTACCTTCAACATGGAATAAATGGAATACGGACGTGGTAGTGGGCATTACACCAACGGAAAATGCTTTGTTTGAATTTACTGCTGGAAAAAGTGACGGCGAAGCTCGCTATGCGACACGCAGGATGGACGGCAGCCAGTTTTTGCGAGAAAGTTTTAGTGGCAAAGTGCAGTTACAGTCCACTGAAAATTATTTACAGAAAACCGAAATACATTATTACTACAACCATATTGATCATGTGATGGATAATTACAGTTTGCGTTCAACACCTGAGAGCAAAAAAATGCGCGCCAATGTTGGTTGGGAGGTAATGGGTGGACGTCTGGTGACGCACTGGCAATGGGATGATATTGGCCTGCAAACAGGTCTGGACATGCAACAAAATACCCATCGTAAAAATGCAAAGTCAGTGGGCTGGTTGGACGATGCAAAATTTACTGATTATGGTGCATTTGGCGAGCTGGCGTGGCAATACCTTGATAACAATAAGTTTATTACGGGTATACGGGTTGATAGTGCCCGGGTACGTGATTTTAGGGTTCGTCCATCCGGAGAGAAAACAGAGCGTAATGAGCTCATGACCGCCGGGTTTATGCGCTATGAACATCAGTTGCCAGCAATGAATACCCTGTTTTATACGGGTTTAGGGTATACCGAACGTTTTCCTGACTATTGGGAACTGTTTTCGCCAAAGCGGGATAATTCCGGCCGTGATAATGCTTTTAGCAGTATAAGATCAGAAAAAACAACCCAAATCGATATCGGAGTGCAATATAAAAATGAGCAACTGAGCAGCTGGTTGTCCGGGTATATTGGCAGAATCGATGATTTCATTTTATTCAGCTATGATGGGATGGATACCAGGATAAATCGGGCAGGCAATATTGATGCCCGTATTATGGGTGCTGAAACCGGGTTAATGTGGCGCTTACATTCACACTGGAGGGTCGATACCAGTCTGGCATATTCCTGGGGTGAAAATAGTACTGAACATCGTGCATTACCACAAATGCCTCCACTGGATACCAGGTTCAATGTGACTTATCTTCATAATGACAACTGGAGTGCCAGCTTGCTATGGAGAATCGTGGCAAAACAGGGGCGTATTGCACCTAATCAGGGTAATGTTGTCGGGAAAGATTTTAAACAAAGCCAAGGGTTTGGTGTTGTTTCTTTGAATGGTATTTATCATATTAGCCGAAATATTCAGATAAGTACTGGTATTGATAATCTGCTTAATAAAGCTTACAGCGAGCATCTGAATCTTGCAGGAAATAGTGGTTTTGGCTATTCCAGCCATACACAAATTTTAGAACCCGGCCGCACCTTATGGACAAAAATCAGGATTAACTTTTAATCTTTTTTAGTTTTTCGTGACGCTGTCACATTTTGGATCGGTATAATGGTTCGTATAATGTATATTATGTTAAATACAGAATGCATCGCATACCGATCTTTACTGGATTAAATGTGACTTTAAGCCTTAACTATATTGGGGTGCAAATTGCACTAAACGTTTCAATCCTTTTTGAAAAGATTGTTCTTTAATAGAAGAATTTAAGAAATCAATAATAGGATTGACAGGTACAAATTTTAAATGATATCGAAAACCCGCTTCGTTTTTAAATTTTTCATAGGTTACAAATTTAGTATTATCTTTTTTATTTCTGCTCAATTGATAGGTAATGACACCCTCTCTCCTCTAAAGAATGGCATGGCTTGATGATATCTTTGCATGAAATCATCTTCCTTACCTTCTTGTGTATCTACATAAAGCATAATGGTTAATGCCTGCTCATTTAAGGCAGGCTTTTTCCTGTAATCTGACTGAGTAAGTGGTTCTAAATCTTCCAGTTCTAAAATATCTTGTTGGTTCACGGCTTTTTCGCACAGTGCCGTCATTTTTTTAGTATGAGGTTTAGTGACATGCTCATATTCCCCTCTTCTTGAAGAGACATCGTGATATTTTCTGCAATAGCTGCTTTCATTTCTTTTTGATATTCTGATTTTATATTTAATGTAATAAGCAATGACAAGCTCTGGGCATTTTTAATTTGAGCTACTATGGCTTCGCCTGTACTTTTTGCTGATTGAGGATTTTGGCCGGTGACTAATCGTTGATCAACTGAAATATGATCCTGAAAATTGCCGGCTTTATTATAAATGCCCCCTCGTTCAGATAATTTATCCTGCAATAAAAAAGGGACAACCTTATCCAGCTTCATGGCCACTTCTTCATCATTGGTAAACCCACTGACTCTTTTATTTTCTATTAAATACCTCCCATTACTTAGCTTCACATTAATCAATGCAGATGACCCATGACAAATAGCACCGACTACACCATTATTTTCATAAGTAGCATTCGTTAAAATCAACCACCGTTTTTACGTACTGTAAATTGAGCAGCTAAAGCTAATATAAGTCCAGGTAATGGTACTGCGGCAGCAATAAAGGGTACCATGGATATACCGATATTGGGGTGATCAACAACATAGCCTCCGATTACTCCGCCCATTGCGTTTGCAATGTTGAAGGCAGAGATATTAGCGGTAGCCGCCAGCTCTGGTGCGTTGCCGGCATAACGCATCACACGCATTTGTAATGGTGGTACATTAAAGAAAGACACAATACCAAAGATGGTAGAGGCGACGAAAAAAGTCCACATATTACTGGCTGCACAGCCGACCATGATAAGAGACAGGCTCATCAATATAATACCACCGATCAGTGCGCGACCAAGATTAGCATCTGCAGCACGCCCACCAATGTTATTCCCAATAACTAAACCGATGCCTACCGCAACTAATAAACCTGTTACATCCTGAGCTGACAAGCCTGCCACATACTGGGATACAGGTGCAATATAGCCATAGAAGGTTATAAATCCCGCCCAACCAAATACGGTAATCGCCAAACTGAGCCATAATTGTCCACTGCGAAAGGCTAAGAGTTGGTCACCAAGAGAGACTGTTTTTTCGGCACTTAAACGCGGTATAAATAGACAGATAGCGGCCATGGCTAGCATACCGAGCAGGGCAATAGCCCAAAAGGTAGTATTCCCGCTATATGTATTGCCGATCCATGTTCCTGCAGGTACACCCGGTACGTTAGCTAGCGTTAAACCGGCAAACATTTGGCCGACTGCGCGACCGGCTATGGATGCTGGCACCATACGCGTTGCTACTACCGCGCCAATACCATAAAAAGGGCCTTGCGTAAGTCCAGTGATTATGCGACTGACTAGCAATATATGATAATTGTGAACCGTTGCTGATACAATATTACCGACCACGAATAGCAGCATGAGACCTATAAGCACTTTTTTACGTTCGAAACGAGCAAGATACAGCGTTAAAGGTGGTCCACCAATGACAATGGCCACTGCGTAAGCGGTGATCAGGTTGCCAGCTGTGCCAGTACTGATGTTGAGCGTTTGTGAAATTTGTAGCAAAATTCCGGTAATTACAAATTCTGCAGTGCCTATTGCAAAGGCTGAAAGTGTTAGAACCCATACGGCCAGTGGCATACTAGTAGGTGATGTATTGGGAGAATTCTTAGCCATAAAAGAGACCTGTTGTAAATTTAAGCTTTTGGCCAGATATCAGGGATTAACCCTGCACTCTTGCTATCGAAAATCACGAGACGTATCTCTACCCAATGTAATGAGTAACGTCCTTAACGTAGAAAAAAAGCTGAGTTAATAAGCTTAGTAAAAAAAAGCAAGGCAAGCATGAATTAAAAAATAATTTTATTTTCATCGATGTGACTTTTTTTTCATAATATTCAGCACCCCAACTTGGGTATTATAATCCATCAAAGAATTCTTCTTAATTTGCTACGAGAACCATCATGCTGACATTTTTTATTGATACCCTCCCTACCCCTGTCGGGGAGTTATTGATTATCACGGATTCTGATAATCAATTGCGCGCAGTGGATTGGAAAGATCATGAGGCTCGTATAATGACTTTATTGAAAAATTATTATAAAAATGATTCTTTTCAGACAGTGCCAACAAAAAATCCGGGTGAGCTTACACAGATTATCCAGCGTTATTTTGCAGGTGAGCTCAGGGTTATTGAACAACTGCCCGTCATAACAGCAGGTACAGCATTTCAGCGCCAGGTATGGCAGGAACTGAGAAAAATTCCCTGCGGAAAAACAATTTGTTATGGAGAACTTGCTAAACGTATCGGACAACCTAAAGCATCCCGTGCTGTTGGTATGGCGAATAATAGGAATCCGATATCCATCGTGATCCCTTGTCACCGGGTTATCGGTGCTCAGGGCGCATTAACAGGCTATGCAGGTGGTTTATACCGCAAAAAATGGTTATTGAACCATGAAGGCTGTAATATCTGACTTTACAGAAAGCTCTTACCCCCTGCCCTGAAGGGCTTACCCTGTTCACTTGTTCTGTGCTTCTATTATGGTTTACTCTGCACCCAAGAAGCGTTAATCACATCTGTTAAGGAGCATTATGGCGATGTATCAGAATATTCTGGTAGCTATTGATCCCAATCAGGATGATCAACCCGCGCTGCGACGGGCGGTTTATCTGGTGCAACAAAATGGAGGCTGTATCAAAGCATTTTTACCGATTTACGATCTGTCTTATGATATGACCACCCTGCTTTCTCCTGATGAGCGGTTCATGATGCGTAAAGGGGTTATCAACCAGCGTACCGCTTGGATCAGTGCACAGTGCCGTTCTTATGTCGATACCCGTATCCCTATTGAAATTAAGGTCGTGTGGCATAATCGCCCCTATGAAGCGATTATTCAGGAAGTACTGAGCGCAAAACATGATCTGCTGCTAAAAATGGCTCATCAGCATAGCCGTCTGGAATCGCTCATATTTACGCCTACCGATTGGCATTTATTGCGTAAATGCCCCTGCCCGGTTTGGATGGTTAAAGACCAACCATGGTCTAAAAAGGCAAAAGCACTGGTTGCCGTTAATCTTTCCAGCGAGGAAGCCTACAATAAGCCCCTAAATTTCAAATTGGTGCAAGAAACACGTGATTTGATAAAATATATAGATCACACTGAAGTGCACATAATTAGTGCTTACCCGGTTCTACCAATTAATACCTTGATCGATATAGCAGATTTTGACCCCAATCTGTATAACGATGCTATTCGTGCCCAATATTTAATCGCTATTAAAGCACTGCGTCAAAAATTTAGCATGGACGAAAAATATACCCATGTTAAGCAAGGCCTGCCAGAACAGGTTATCCCTGCCTTGGCAGAGCAGTTACAGGCTGGGATAGTGGTACTGGGTACCGCAGGACGTACAGGGATTTCAGCAGTAGTTATTGGTAATACGGTAGAATCTGTGATAAATCACCTTAAATGTGATTTATTGGTCATTAAGACTGATCAATTTACATGTCCAATTGAATGTGATGCAGGTTGATTATTTTTTTAGATTTTATTAAAAAATAAAATTACTAGTATGTTGTAACTAATTAATATTGAAATCCTGGAACGAACAGTTTAATAATTTTCTGCTCTATTTCATCAGAAAGGCCTGCACTAAATGAAATGCCTAATAGATGGAACATCTCTGTTTAGTATTAAATAGTTTTAAAATTTAATGCTGGATATCGTCGTTAAAAACATCATCTCAGAAAGCACGTTTTTCATCCAAAAACGTCCCTTTCTGGCCCACACTGTCTGGTTCTTGACACTTTGCGCAGCAACGATCAAATATGTATGCACTGGATGAATAAGAACCAGTAATAATTGCCTGTAGGCGCCCGTATGGATTTAAAAAATCAAGGAAGAGTCAATGCTTGAAAACATAAACTGTATTATGTACGTATCGTACTTATTTTACCTGTGTGGGTTATCCTTTTCTATCTGGCAGGGGATTAATGCCAGTATGTGGAGTAAACGTCTATACTGGATAACCTGTGCCGGCTTAATGCTGCTCGGTACTTTTGGCATGATCTATTTCTTTATATATTCACCGGTATATCATGATCCGTTTGGCTGTAGCAGTGGCAAAATGCCAGCAGGATTCGGCCTGAGCACTGCTTTAGTCTATTCAGGCCTGTTATGCACCGCTGTAGGCGCTGTCTGGAGGCAGGTCCGGAAAATTTTTCCCCGGTTGATTGCTAATTAATAAGTTTAATTTTAAAAAAATCTGTTCCCTATATCACCACCCTTCAGCAGGCAGCCTATGCTGAAGGAATTCTACAACGAAACAGGCAAAGTTTCCTGCTGCTGAAAAGAGTGCAATCCCAGTTCGAGCAATACCATAACCCTGGTGGCTTGTTCTGCAGATACCGGATTTTCGCCCTGACCCCAAATGCTGTCACGAATGGCAGAATAATAAGCCTGATAATTACCAGGAATATTGGGTATCGTTTTCTCAACCAGAATCTCGTTATGTGACAGTGTCACTACACCAGAACGGGTATCCTGTCCCCAGGCGGATTGAGTTAAAGATTCTCTTCGTTTTAGACCTTCTTCCTGTGGATCCATTCCCCACTTAACATAACTTCCCCTTGTACCTTGAATAAGGTAACGCGCTGTTTCTGCTGCAGCCAGCATGGTACCATGCAGGACCACCCGACGGCTGGCATAACCTAAGATGGCGTGAAAATAATCCACGGCTTCCCCTTCTGGCCGCAATAACCCAAGATCAAGGTACAGTGTTTGTGGCAAACCAAATAATACGATAGCCTGATCCAGCAAATGAGGCCCAAGATCGTACCAAAGCCCACTGCCCTGTCCAGCCTGTTCACGCCAGCGCTGTCGTACAATCGGACGATAACGATCCATGTGAGATTCAAAATAAACCACTTCACCCAAAGTACCCTGCGCCAGCAGATCTTTCAGTGTGAGGAAATCACTGTCCCAGCGGCGATTATGAAACACCGAAAGCAATCGTTCGGCCTGATCGGCTTGCTGGCGACCTATGCACGCATCAACGCGTTCGGCTTCATCGAGACGCCGTACCGCAAGGTCATCAAGGGCAAGGTCACCGACCAGGTCGACTACCTGAC
>CAZBYB010000026.1:19650-22368 GCA_964496225.1 uncultured Yersinia sp.
AGCTGTTGTGCTTCAGTCAGCGTCAATGTGAAAGGTTTATCAACAACCAGGTGTTTTCCCATAGCAAGCGCCTGTTGTGCCAGTGGAAAATGCGTTTTGTTTGGCGTGGCGATCACTACCAAATCGATGGAAGTATCCCTGAACAAACTTTGGGGATCCGGAAAAACTCTGGTAGAGGGCCAGTCCATCTTAACCCGGGCAGCATCAGTGCTGCATACCGCACTGAGTTCCATACCCTCAGTAGCTGCAATCAGTGGTGCATGGAATGTTTTACCCGCATACCCATATCCCAATAGTCCAACCTGTATTTTTTTAGTGTTCATTTTTAACAAAAAATTAACCTTTCAAGTGATCATAAAAACAGCAAAAATAGTTCTGCCGCAGTTCTTTTTATTCAAGAAAAATCAAACAATAAAAATTAACAAGGTAAATACCTTGCTAAAAATATTATTGCATTCACATCAAAGAGTAGTTTCAAGGCCTTTAATGACAGAATGTATTATCCATTCGTAATCACCTATATTACGCCCTGCCCGTTCACTGCCTAATCATTACCTTTATTGCCATCTTGTTGTCAGCACGGGTGGTGCTAAGGCGGCGTGATAGGCAGAGGAAGAACGTATTTGCCCGTCCACAGGAGAGGGGAATACCGCCGCCATACTGTCCACCAGACTGTCAATCGAGGAATGTTTGAATGATTCATTAACGGTATGCGACTCCTGCTCATTTGTCGGTTGCACTTCAATCATAAAGGGATCACATGCTAATAGCGGTTGTGGAATGACCTCAACCTGTCTGGGTTGTACGCCAGTAAAAATAAAGTCATTTTCGCTTAGCTGCGCGGGCATAATCGTGTCAAGGTAAGCCAGCTTGACCGATTTTTCCGCGGCACCCGGTAACCGGGCGATGATTTGTGTGCCGCGGATGGTGGCCAGCCCATTGATAACACCACGGTCATGCTGCTCCATGCGTATTTCACTGAAACGACTGATACCAAGTGCCGTTAAATCCAGTTTATCGATACCGGGCCTGAACCCCTGAATCGCATTGCCATAGCGCTGTATTTCGGGCGATTGTGCCTTAATCACAAAGTGATTGACGGCAAATTGTGGGCTGCGCTGGTAAATCGTGCCAGAAAGGAACCAGTGCATTTTGCCCGCCTGCATGGTAAGACCGACGAAGTCCTGCCCGCCAGTCAAGTTGATTTCACCATGATCAGCAGGCAGCTGTGTGGCCATGCTGGCACTGTTGAAATAAGACTCAGGTACTTTCAGATGCGTCTGCATCAGGATATGTTGCGCATTAACCATTTGCACGGGAATATTTTTAAGCACAATACTCTGCGTACCCCATATGATTCGAGTATCAGCGCCCTGCGGGCTCAGAGTGAAGTCAGAGTCTTGTTCTCCCCTGGCGCCCACGAGATGAATTTTGTCACCCTGAGCGGCATTAAATTCATGCAGGGTATCACTCCCCTGTTCACGTTTGTGGATCACAAAAATATCTTTACCTTGCCCCCCTGTCAGATGATTGATACCCCATCCCCCATCCAGCACGCTGTTTTCTGTGGCCGCAATCAGGCTATCATTTCCGTCACCGCTGAACAGATTATGCAAGCCAGCAGGATGCGTTATTGTGAGTACCTCCCCATCCAGGGTTGCCTTGCCGCTTAGCAGGTTAAGGACAACATCTCCAGTGACGGCTGCAGCATTAAATGTATTGCGTCCACCGGTGATGCCATTAACCTCATCGTTGAGTACGCGTCGTCGGCTGTCTCTGGCCGCTAATGCGGCATATTCATCGGTATAGATCCAGATATCATCCGCTGTCTGCTTGCTGCCATATGCACGAATATGCCAGTGGTTAAGGGTCAACGGTGTGTCACTGGTAGCATCCATGACTTCCAGTTTCCATTCACCCTGGGACATTTCACCGCGATGGTGGTTGCTCAGGAAAGTATGGTGTAATTTTCCTGCGCGTTTGTCCCCAAGATCAGCTTCCTGTGCGGCGCTTATACCCGATGGGATTTTCCCGGGCCGGTTTAACAGCAGGCTCTGTGTACCTTTGGGTGAAATCAGACGCACCATGGCGTCGCCAAGGTGTTCACAGTCAATATCAAGGTCTATTTCAATATGCTCTATCGTTATTCCAGGGTCCAACTGTAAGCCGTGAGTCACTGCTGGTTGTGCTACCTGCCCGAGCAGGGGACTGCTCGCTTCATAAACAAACAGATTATGGCCGGTCTGTTGCCCCATCCAGGTTTCTGCCAGTCTTACCGCAGCGCGCGCGTCAATATGCCCAAAACCATAATCATCGCTTGCGTGCATGCCTCCACCATTCCAGCGCGTTGCCTGGTTATCACGCCATTGCGTGTCATTATCGTTAATGTAATACGCACTCGCCGCCAGAATAGCCTGCACATCGCGGTAGCCTAAATCGGGATTAGCTTCTAGCATCAGTGCCACGATACCTGACGTCACCGGAGCGGCAAAGCTGGTACCCTGAGTCAGGCTGTTTATGTTTCCTTGTAAGCCACCTTGCGTGTTTTGTACTCGCTGACCGGTGCTTAATACCTGGCTACCGGGTGCTGAAATTAACAGGCTGGTACCCGGATTAGAAAAAGGCGCAGAGTGTACCCGTAGTGTCGATAAATCCCCTGCAGCATTGACCGCCCCCACCTGAATGCCGAAGCGATGGTTATTGGTATAGGAACCTTGG
>CAZBYB010000027.1:0-22132 GCA_964496225.1 uncultured Yersinia sp.
AATGCGTGCCCGGTGCGATCAGCCGCCGCTGCGGTACGTGCGGCTTGTTCACCACCAAAATTTTTTGACTGGCCACCAAACGGACGCTGATAAATTCGTCCGTCATCCAGACGGGAAAATGGCAGTCCCATGTGCTCCAGCTCAAGAATCGCTTCAGGGCCTGTTTTACACATATATTCAATGGCATCCTGATCACCGATATAGTCGGAACCTTTTACCGTGTCATACATGTGCCATTCCCAGTTATCTTCATGAGTATTACCCAGAGCAACAGTAATACCGCCCTGAGCAGAAACCGTATGGGAACGCGTAGGAAAAACCTTGGATATCAGAGCGCAGGACAGACCCATCTGTGAAATCTGTAATGCCGCCCGCATGCCTGCACCACCGGCACCCACCACGATAGCGTCAAATTCTCTGACTGGTAGCTTCATTTATGCACTCCAAACCACCATAGCTCCGTAGAATAAATAGGATAACAATAGCATCACCGTCACCAGTTGCAGGACCAAGCGCAGTGCCAGTAGCTTGATATAATCAGTTAACACCTGCCAGACTCCGATCCATGCATGAATCACCAGCGCCAACAGGGCTAGTAGCGTAAAAATTCGGGTGAACATGGCACCAAAAAAACCATGCCAAATCTCATAATTTATCTGAACAGCTGTTAAAAAAAAATACAGTATATAGAGTATATACAGGCTAATGACGATAGCAGATGCTCTCAGCAATAACCAGTCATGCACTCCATTACGTCCCAGTGCAGAAGCGCTATTCACCATATCAGTACTCCCGCCAGAACGGACAGTAAAAAAGTTAAACCGATCACTATCCTGGCGGAACGCGTGCCCGCCGTTAAAGTTTCTGCAATGTAACCAAAATCCATCAGCAAATGACGAATACCACCACATATGTGCAATGTCATGGTAGTGAATATGCCCCAAATGATCAGCTTTACCATCAGGTTATTCATAATAATAATAACCTGCTCAAATCCATCCTCAGAGGACAGAGACAAATCTAACAGCCAAAGCAGGATACCCGATGCAAAAACAGTGATTACACCCGATATTCGATGCAGAATGGAGGCTATTGCAGTTACAGGAAAGTGAATAGTCCGTATATCTAAGTTTACAGGTCTTTGCTTTTTCACAATGCGTCCACAATACTTTATTATTTTCTTTCCCCGGAACCTTCGGTAATAATCAGAGAACCCTGTTGAAGAGTCTACCCTCTTCATTATTCATTAATGAACGTTTCCACAATAATATCACATGCTAAAATGCAATAATTTGATAACACCTGATATGCTTTTATCAGTTACCCGGAGGCCTGCTGGCAGTATAGGATGTTCACATTCCTATTACAATTCCCACAGAATATGATTGATCATATTTCCGTTAAAAAGTGATTAATATCACAATTTATATAAATTGAATGAAATTAATCATATGATTTTACAATAAATAAATATTTCAATTTTCGATACAGGCACAATAAATTCTGTGATGAGCTGGATCTAAAAGAGATATTTTTACATGAGTAAAACATCAGGTCCCAAGGAGACTGTAAATGACTGACAAAAAAGCAACATTAAACTTTAACAAAACGGCTATCGAACTGGATATACTTTCTCCAACATTGGGTTCTGATGTCATCGATATTCGTACCTTAGGCGATAAAGGTTACTTTACTTTTGATCCTGGTTTTACTTCTACTGCATCCTGTGAGTCAAAAATTACCTATATTGATGGTAATGCGGGTATTTTACTGCATCGTGGTTTTCCCATTGATCAGCTGGCAAGGGATTCAACCTATCTGGAAGTTTGCTATATTTTACTTTATGGCTATGCACCAACGACAGAAGAATTTGAACAATTCAAACTAACGGTGATACGTCACACGATGATCCATGAGCAAATTATCCGGCTATTCAACGGGTTTCGCCGTGATTCTCATCCCATGGCTGTCTTGTGCGGTGTTACTGGTGCGCTGGCGGCTTTCTACCATGATTCTCTCGATGTTAATAATGAACAACACCGTGAAATTGCTGCTTTCCGATTAATATCCAAAATGCCAACTGTCGCGGCAATGTGTTACAAATATTCACACGGTCAGCCTTTCGTTTATCCACGTAATGAACTGTCCTATGCAGGCAACTTTCTGTACATGATGTTTTCAACGCCCTGTGAAAACTATGTGGTTAACCCCGTGTTAGAAAAAGCCATGGATCGTATTCTTATCTTGCACGCCGATCATGAACAAAATGCGTCTACCTCAACGGTACGTACCGCGGGCTCTTCCGGTGCTAACCCCTTTGCCTGCATTGCGGCAGGCATTGCTTCGTTATGGGGACCGGCTCATGGTGGTGCTAACGAAGCCTGTTTGAAAATGCTGGAAGAAATTCGCAGCGTTGATCATATTCCCGAATTTATTAAACGTGCCAAAGATAAAAACGACAGCTTTCGCCTGATGGGATTCGGCCATCGGGTATACAAAAATCACGATCCCCGTGCCACTGTTATGCGCGAAACCTGTCATGCAGTTTTAAATGAGCTGAATATGAAAAATGATCTGCTAGAAGTTGCCATGGAGCTTGAACATATCGCACTCAAGGATCCTTATTTCATTGAAAAGAAATTGTATCCGAACGTTGATTTTTACTCGGGTATCATTCTCAAGGCTATGGGTATTCCTTCCTCAATGTTCACTGTTATCTTTGCCATTGCCCGTACTATTGGCTGGATTGCTCACTGGAATGAAATGCACGACGATGATATTAAAATTGCTCGCCCACGTCAGTTATATACCGGCCACGCAAAGCGTGACTTCAAAAGCCAGTTAGAAAAATAACCACTACCGTACCTGTATGACCAGAACGCCACCACACGGGTGGCGTTTAACCGACAGGTTAAAAATCTCAAGCAGGATTGGCAATATCGACAAAAGTGACATCAAACTGATGTTGTTCCGCCAGCCATTCCCCCAGTGCCTGAATACCATAGCGTTCACTGGCATGATGGCCAACCGCATAAAAATTTACCCCCATTTCTCTGGCGATATGAATGGTCTGTTCGGATACTTCTCCGGTGAGGAAAGCATCGACACCCGATTCAGCCGCTTGCTGGATAAAGCTTTGCCCACCTCCTGTGCACCAGGCAATGCGCTTTACGTCAGGAGGAGCATTTTCACTGCAATGTAATACTGAACGTCCCAGCTGCTGCTCAATACGTTCACGCAACTGCACGGCACTCAGTGGTGGTTCGAATACACCATGCAGCACCAGAGGATCCAATGCACCCAGCACCCGAATTCCCAGTCGTTTTGCCAGCTGGACGTTATTACCAAGTCGCGGATGCGCATCCAAAGGCAAATGCCAGGCATAGAGATTGATATCGTATATCAGAAGGGTTTTTAACCGGCTGCGCTTCATGCCACGTATCAGGGATGATTCATTCTTCCAAAACCAACCATGATGTACCAGTACGGCATCAGCCTGCAGGACAACCGCTTTATCCAGTAATAGCTGGCAGGCAGTCACCCCAGTAACAATACGCTGAACATCCGTCCGTCCTTCAACCTGCAGGCCATTAGGTGCATAGTCCTGAAAGGCAGCGACGTTAAGTTCACTATTGACTAAATTTTCTAAATCGTTGCTATGCATTATCCCACCTCGTGAACAGAGTGATTATTAAGCAATAGACCTTTTGCGAAACGCAAACGATCACAACCCGGATAGCTGAAATCTAAAAAGAACGAGCCAGATACTGTTTTAAGTTTGATATTTTACCCAAGGGGATTTATTTCGGAACATATCAATGCTAATGTTAATCAATCTCATTATCATATTTTTATGGCTATGTTGATCCAGCAAGCATTCATTCTTCTCTTTTTCTGGTTATCTTCCAGTAGTCTGGTTTGGGCTGCATCAGACTATCGGCAATGGATTGATGATATACAACTACGCCTTGATAAAACAGCACAACTCTACCAGCAACAACAGCATGATAAAGCTCGTATCGAAGTGCAAATGGCTTATTTTGAATTGTTCGAAAATCTGGAAGGCCCCATACGTATTAATGTTTCCGCGCAAAAAAGCTATCAAATGGAATCCATGTTTGGCGAGATTCGGCGCATGATTGGCGTAGCAAAATCTCAGGCTGAGGTTGAGGCAAAAATTCATGCCTTGAAAAATGAATTAGCAGCCGTATTACCCGTGCTTAATGGTGGACATAAACTGACAGCAGAACAACAATATCGTGTCTATGGTAACAATGCTATCATTGCTAACTGGCAACAATATTTTAAAATGATTGATGATTTACTCGCAGAGGTGGTGAGTGAATATCAAAATGGTGACTACGATAAGGCCCGTCAGATAGTGCAGCAGGCACATTGGCAGGGATTTAAAAACTCAGAAATGGAAATATCGGTGCGTCTGCATCGGTCAGCGCGTCAAGCTGCAACAATCAATCAGCAGTTCAACGCATTAGCCTCACAGGTTCAGCAACCCGACCAGCTTAATGCTGTCGCCTGGAACATCACTGAATTATTACAACAGATCGAAGATATACTCCCTGGCTTACCCGACATCCAGGATACGCAAACCACGCCACAACAGACAGCAACTGAAGATACTGACCCAGGGACTGATTGGGCAAAGGTTGCCAGTCGCATTAATCAAGCTATCGATGACGCAATTGCTCAATATCAACGTGGAGAAATTGTTCCTGCCATGCTAGCCGTTCAGAATGTGTATTTTGATCAGTTTGAAGCCAGTGGGATGGAAAGCAGAACAGGTTCCCGTGATGTTGCGTTCAAATCTGCTCTGGAAGGCCATTTCACCCATTTAGTAGGATTAATAAAAGCAGGAAAATCAGTAGAACAATTGAAGGTTGAAGCGAATGCCTTGGAACAGGATCTAGTGAACGCTGTCAGGATGTTGAGTCACGGCAGTGAAACATCCTGGAGTCTGTTCCTGTACAGTGTGTTGATCATTGTTCGTGAAGGGCTGGAAGCTCTGCTGATCGTTGCTACCATCATTGCCTGGTTGGTCAAGAATCAGCATCAAGATAAATTGGTATTCATTCGTCAGTCAGTGTTTGCCGCATTGCTGGCCAGTGTCGTAACCGCGATCATCTTCAAATGGCTGTTTACCAGTGCAGGTCAAAGCAGGGAAGTACTGGAAGGTGTTACCATGCTGATTGCCGTCGTTATCCTGTTCTCTATGAGTTACTGGTTACTGTCCAAAATAGAATCCCGTCACTGGAAAGCTTGGCTTCAGGGGAAATTCTCTGATTCCCTTGGCAGTGGTTCAATAATTGGGTTATGGTTGGCCAGCTTTTTGGCCGTATATCGTGAGGGTGCAGAAACCGTGCTGTTTTACTTTGCTCTGGCAGGGGATGCCAGTGATGCAAAAGGCCATTTTGCCATTCTGGCTGGTTTTATTAGCGGCAGTCTGATCCTGTTGATGGTTTATCTGTTAATGCGTTTCACGGTTGTTAAATTACCATTAAAGCTGTTTTTTATTGTGACCAGCAGTTTTATGTACCTGATGGCCTTTGTGTTTGCCGGTAAAGGCATGCTGGAACTTATCGAAGGTAAATTGTTTGAACCCACTATTCTGCCAGGAATACCGGAAATGAGCGTACTGGGGATCTATCCTTATGTAGAAACGCTGGTACCTCAGTTGTTCTTGCTCATTGCTGCATTAGTCGCTGTCTGGATGATGCAATGGCGCAGTGGACGGACTCGAGTAGCCTGTTAATTGAGTAAAGTAAGGTATAGTCATTTTTATCACTAAAAGGACAGAGTGGAGCCATGAAAAAGATTGTTGTTGCCATTAGTATTGTGATGACTGTGCTTTCATCACCTGTCGCACTGGCTTTTAAGGAATATCCTATAGGTGAACCGGTGCAGGTCAACGAAATGGAGATTGTGGCTGTCTATCTTCAGCCTGTAGACATGGAACCACGTGGGATGGGATTATCGGCCGCAAAAGCGGATATTCACTTGGAAGCAGATATCCATGCAACCGATGGAAATAAAAATGGTTTGGGTATTGGTGAATGGGTTCCGTATTTGACCATTGCCTGGCGCTTAACCAATACGGATACCGGAGCCATTCAGGAAGGCACTTTTATGCCCATGGTTGCTGCTGATGGCCCGCATTATGGTGCCAATATTAAAATGATGGGACCAGGTAATTACAGGGTGACTTATCATATTGAACCCCCTGCAAAAGCAGGGTTACACCGCCATACTGACAGTGAAACCGGTGTAGGTCGTTGGTGGAAGCCTTTTGATGTCAATTTTGATTTTAAATATGTTGGATTGAAATAAAGCGCCTGGCATGATTCCATGCATCATCAATAAGTGGATTTCAAAAAAACGGACTGGATCAGGCCAGCCAGCAGTAACATACCTGATAATCTGGCTTTATGAGTGCAGGTGACTAAATATCCTTATGTCTATGTCTGTTTCAGTATTGAATGGTCTGATCTTTGAGCGCGCGCTATGAGTTATTTTTTTGTTACTCTGTTGCAACTATTTTTGCCATCAGCGTTATTGTTGAGCCTGCTATGGGCTACGCGAACCTTGCCCAAAATAGCGGTATTGGTATTGATAACACTGCTGGCAGTGGCAGTCGGCGTATGGGCTGGCACAAGTTATCCCAAATCACACCCCCTTCAGTTACTGTCAGTACTCATTCAAATGACTTCATTACTCCTGTTTCTGATCAGCCAGCGTTCAGGGAATATCTATCTGGCCTGTTTATGGCAGGCACTGTTGGTGGGTGCAGCTGCTCTGCGTTGGGGCAGGGATGTCAATCTGGCTACCCTGACAGCCACGGATGTCGTCAATACTGAGTTGCTATTAAATACGGGCGCAATTATTGTCGCATTGGGTTGGGTGTTCTTCTGCTCTGTACTCCTTGCCATTATCATAAGGCAACTTCCCGCCTGGCGTTGGCCATTACTGCTGTTATTGACGTTGTGTCTTGTATTACCACTCAGTGGCGAAACAGTGCTTTTATTGATGAAGTTGCAGATAGTGCCACTCACCACGTCGCCGCTGAGTTATGTTGCCCTGGTGACCCATGCGAATCAGTGGCTAAATTATTTTTGTACTCTGGTGCTGTCAGCGCTGACATTGCGCTATCTTTTTCCATTAAGGCAGGAATATCAACGAGTCGATCGCATCACGAACGGGCCCGCCCGGCGAAAGCAGCTGGCAGCCTACCATTATGTACGGCGGATTTTTTATTGTACTCTGTTGGCGTCTCTGGTGCCGGGAATATCGCAACTGTACTGGGACAGGGTAGCATCGCAGCCGACCAGACTTTCTAAAGCCATACCCATTCAGATCGCAGCCGATAATTTGGTGCACATCCCCTTGGAGCAAATCAGGGATGGTAAACTGCATCGCTTTGTATGGATTGCCGATGAGGGTCAGGCCGTACGTTTCTTCGTGATCAACCGTTATCCTGATCGTTTACGCTTTGGTGTTGTTTTCGATGCCTGTCTGTTATGCGGAGATCAAGGTTATGTCATGGAGGGAAATCAGGTCATTTGTGTGGCTTGCGGGGTACAAATTTTTATTCCTTCCATTGGTAAACAGGGGGGCTGTAACCCGATTCCGGTGGTAGGGTGGGAAATGAATGACAGGGAGCTGTTGATCCCTAAAACGGCGCTCGAGGCCGGTGTTAACTACTTCACTCTGAATGGTGGGTGAAGACAGTTATCTACAGGAGTAACAGTAATCATCATGTTATGGCGTATGTTAAGGCAGTCGTGGTACATCAATATCCGGTATAACGTACTGGCAATATTTACCCTGTTTCTTGCTGCTACCTTGATTTCATCCTTACTGGCAGTTTCCATTAATATTGGTGACAGAATATCGCGGGAACTAAAATCTTATGGTGCAAATATTTTAATTGAACCTGCACAACAGATGCGCTTACCTGATTTGTGGAATGATCGCAATAAGCTGCTGTCGGGACAGCATTATCTCCAGCAGTCAGAGTTACCCAATATTAAGGATATCTTCTGGCGTAATAATATTATTGGTTTTGCCCCCCTGCTCAGTGGTGAGGTACAAGTGGGTGGTCACACAATCCCAGTACTGGGGACTTTTTTTGATCAATCGCTTGATGTCCCGGATGAAGAGGATTATCACACCGGTCAGAAAGTTATTAGCCCCTGGTGGCAGGTTCAGGGAAACTGGCCACAGGAATCCATGATACCAGGGGAGCTTACACAGGCACTCATCGGCAGACAACTGTCACAAAAAATGGGCTGGCAGCCGGGCGATAAACTTAAACTTAAAGGCCCGGCTCGCGAATTGGACATACGCATTAGTGGAATATTAATGAGTGGCGATGAGCAAGATAATCAGCTTGTCCTGCCATTGTCTGCTGTTCAGATATTGCTCGGTTTACAGGATAAAGTGCAAGCAGTAAACGTGTCCGCACTGATAGTACCAGAAAACGCCTTGTCACGTAAGGCGCGGGATAACATGGATGGTCTGGATGCACAGGAATACGATCGTTGGTATTGTACAGCGTATGTTTCTTCTATTGCGCACCAACTATCAGAGGCTATTTCTGGATCTGTGGTTCATCCGATCTGGCAAGTAGCCGCTTCCGAAGGTGTTATTATTAACAAAATCCAGCTATTGCTGGCGGTAATGATCCTGGCAGCATTACTGGTAGCAGGGATGGGTATTGCTTCATTAATGATCAACAGGATGATAGCCCGCTCCAGGGAGGTGGGCTTGATGACAGCCTTGGGCGCCAGACAATGGCAAATCCTGATGTTGTTTTATCTTGAATCGATTATCAGTGCTATTCTGGGTGGATTAACCGGTTGTTTGGCTGGATGGGGGTTGGCTAAGGCCATTAATCTGATGTTATTTAATTCACCGTTAAATTTTGCCTGGATAGTCGTGCCTTGTGTGCTGATACTTTCTGTACTGGTTGCGATGACAGGTACCTGGTTTCCAGCACACCGCATGAAACACCTCTGTCCAGCCAAGGTATTATATGGGCGTTAACCATTGTTCAAGCCCTATTTTCTGGCGGCTAATTTTTCGTTCCCTATATCTGAGAATGCCACGGGTCAGTGTCGTATTTTCTGCGCTGGCGATGGGGGCAACGATTGTAACAGCCATGTCGGCACTGTACTTTGATATTAATGCCAAAATGAGCCGTGAATTACGCACTTTTGGCGCCAATTTTTATATCGGCCCAGGTGATGGCGATCTTTTGGCCCAAGAAACGTTTCAATCCATTATTGATAGGGCACCCCAAGGGCTGATTCATGCAGCCAGTCCGGTACATTATGGCCAAATCCCGTCTGGATTAGAAAAAGTGATGGTGATGGGTGTAGGGTTTGAATCACTGCAACAGTTAATGCCTTACTGGCAAGTCCGTGGCCGCTGGATTGGTGTCAATTTTGATAATCGTAATGGCATGATGGGTGTGAGACTTGCAGAAAGGTTGCATATCAATGTCGGCGACAGCATAACCTTATTCAGTGATGGCAAACAACAAAAGCTGCAAATTAAAGGCATTGTTGATGCAGGTGATGCGACTGACAACATGTTGATTGTCAGTCTGGATTTGGTGCAACAATGGCTTAATCATATAGGATACATCAGCCATGCACTACTCAGTGTCAGTAATGACCTTGGCCAGATTGACACTTTTTCCCTGCACCTGCAGCAACAATATCCTGATTTAGAATTTCGTCCTGTGCGTAAAATTTCAGCCTCAGAAGGAAAAATTTTAAATAAAATTAATGTGTTAATTGGTATTCTGACCATCATTATTTTAATTTTATCTTCGTTATGTGTTAACACCACTTTAATGGCAATGGTGGGTGAACGGCGGTACGAGTTCGCATTGCAAAAAGCACTGGGAGCAGGGAAACGCGATATTATTTGTCAGATATTAACTGAAACCATCATTATTGCTATTACCGCAGTGCTTGGCGGCATATTACTGGGGTATTTACTGGCTCAGATACTGGGCCAGGCAGTATTCGACGCCAAGATTGCATTAAGCGCACCTGTAGTCCCACTGACGCTCTTCCTGTTACTGATGGTTGCTGCAATCGCGACGATTATTCCTGCATGGCGCGCCATTCATATTAAACCTGCTCATATATTAAAAGGAGAATAATATCATGGCGTTGCCGACAAAACTCCTGAAAGATGTGGTGATCGAGACCCGGCATCTGTGCAAACGTTTTGGCCAAGTGCCCGCGTTGGAAGATATCAACATCAGTATCGCTCGTGGTGAATTTGTGGCGATCATGGGTGCCTCAGGCTCAGGAAAAACGACCTTGATGAATATCCTGGCCTGTCTGGACAGTGCCAGTGACGGTCAGGTTTTACTCGATGGTCTTGATGCTGCTACGCTTGATGAAGAAGGCAGAAGGCAGTTTCGTGCAGATAAAATTGGTTTGGTTTTTCAGCAGTTCCATCTTATTCCCTACCTGAGCGCGTTAGAAAATATCATGCTGGCTCAGTATTATCACAGTGTTGTTGATGAAGTGGCAGCGAAAGAAGTACTGGACGCCGTTGGTATGGATGCACGTATGGGACATCTACCCAGCCAGCTTTCTGGTGGCGAGCAACAACGAGTATGTATCGCCAGAGCTATGGTTAATCAGCCTCCGATCATTTTTGCTGATGAACCTACCGGCAATCTAGATGAAGAAAATGAACAGCGAATAGCGGATCTGTTAAAAGATATTCACCATCAGGGACGTACCGTTGTTATGGTGACTCATAATCCTGAGCTAGGTGGCGTAGCAGGGCGCATTATTCGTTTGCAGCATGGTAAGTATGTGGCTCACGCTGAAGAAGGCTATCATCATGCCATATAATATGGTGAAAATATCGCTCTTGTGCGGTTTGCTGTCCTTGTGTATTGGATGCAAGCAAGAACGACTCGAACCAGGTGAAAAAGCACCTGCACTGGCGGTACATGATTTACAAGGTAAGCCAACAGGACTGGAGCGATGGCAAGGGAAGCCTATTTATCTTACTTTTTGGTCGACCCGTTGTGGTGGATGCATTGCTGAAATGGTTATACTGGATAAACTCGGTCAAAAGTATGCCGATAAAGTAACCGTGGTAGCGGTGAATACTGATCCACCGCAGGTGGATATTGACGCGCTATTGTCGCAATGGCAGATCCATTATCCGGTGGTACGCGATCAATTGGGTATCACTCAGGAGCGCTATGAAGTTATTGGGACTCCTACAACCTTTTATATCGATGCTAATGGCAAGGTGACTGCAAAGCACCAAGGTGCAAGAAACGAATCAGCATTACAGGTATCGTTTCAGCAATGGCTAACAGGTATCGGCTGACATCCGTAATGGTTGATTTATTTTGAAGACATGCAGGGCCTGTCCTCCGTTTCAAAAATATGGCTTCCACGATATTCCGGCCATTTCTCCATCGATGGGGCCTTTTAGGTGCACTATATTTTACGGCTCCACAGGCCCAGTTATCACTCGCCTGACCATGCCGTTATCTCAACAGTATTAGTTTTATAAAAAATTTACACAATTAGCATGATATTCAAATCCTTAATTCAACTCAAATTGAGGACAGGTCCTGGTAAAATGGTGCATTTTTCATTTTTTCTAATTATTTACCACTTCATTCTGGACAAAAAGCGTTGCTATTGTGCATACTATAAGCGACACAGTTTTTGTGTCCAACATTCACGTAATAAAGGTAAGTTTGATGTCCAAGTACAAAGGTAGTGTTAAGTGGTTCAATGAAGCTAAAGGGTTTGGTTTCATTACCCCAGAAGATGGTGGCAAGGATGTGTTCGTTCATTTCTCTGCTATTACTAGCAGCGGTTTCAAAACCCTTACTGAAGGTCAACGTGTGGAGTTTGAGATCACACAAAGTGCTAAAGGACCATCTGCCGCTAACGTTATCACTATCTAACTTTTCAGTTAATAATATACTTAAAAACCCGTGTAATAGCGGGTTTTTTAGTTTTGTTGATCCCGATCAAAATAAAGGCCCTTGTTTCTGACCATTATGATCGTAATCAGCTTGAGGTTTTATGAAATATCATATTATACCGGTTACCCCGTTCAGCCAAAATTGCAGTGCCATCTGGTGTGAGGATACCTGTCAAGCTGCATTGGTTGATCCCGGTGGCGAAGCATCTAAAATCATCGATGAAATTCAACCCAAAAATATAAAAATAACACAAATATTATTAACACACGGCCACTTAGACCATGTTGGCGCTGCTTTGACGCTCTCGCAATACTTTCAGGTACCCATTTATGGACCAGAAAAAGAAGACATTTTCTGGTTAAGTAATTTACCTGCTCAAAGCCGCATGTTTGGTATGAATGAATGCCAGCCATTCACACCAACCCAGTGGCTTAAAGAAGGGGATGAAGTGAGCATTGGTAAAGTGCGTTTATCAGTGTTGCATTGCCCGGGGCATACACCGGGTCACATCGTGTTTATTAATCAAAAGGCGCGTCTGGCACTGGTGGGTGATGTTTTATTTCATGGCGGAGTTGGGCGTACTGATTTTCCGCACAGTGATCATAAACAGTTAATTGATGGCATTCATACCAAGTTATTACCGATTGGCGATGATATCACTTTTATTCCGGGTCACGGCAGCACATCTACCTTTGGCCATGAACGTCAGACTAATCCATTTCTGCAAGCTCAGGGTAGACTGATGACGCTAGATCGATAGGATCCAGCAAAAGACTCTTAAAGAATCCAGGCCATCGCTCGCCGTAACATCTTGAATGTTATAACACCGCCACAATTGCTGCACAAAGGCGTGACATGTTTTCAAGAGTCATACCTGCTACATTGATCCGGCCAGAGTTCATGGCATAAATAGCAAATTCATTACGCAAGTGTAAAATCTGTTGTTGGCTTAATCCACTGAATGAGAACATACCATTTTGCTTGGCGATAAAGCTGAAATCCTGCTGAATGCCTTTTTCTCTCAAGGTATGCACAAATAACTGGCGCATTTGACGAATACGTTGACGCATGCGGGCTAACTCTTCTTGCCATAATGTACGCAGGGTATCGTCATTTAAAATAGTCGTGACTATAGCAGCACCATGAGCAGGTGGATTAGAGTAATTTGATCGTATGATAGCCTTCATCTGGCTAAAAGCAGTTTCCACCATTTCGTGACTGCGAGCCATAAGCGTACAGGCGCCCACACGTTCATTATATAAACCAAAATTTTTGGAATATGAACTGGCAACGATCAGCTCTTGATGTGTGGCTGCAAAAATACGTAAACCTTGGACATCCTCTTCCAGTTCTTTTGCAAATCCTTGATACGATAAATCAAACAGGGGTAACCAACCTTTGGTAGCAGAAAGCTCAGCCAAAGCAGCCCATTGTGTTGCATCAGGATCAAGACCGGTTGGATTATGGCAACAGCCATGAAATAACACCACATCACCGGCTTTAGCGGATGCCAGGCTCGTCAGCATACCGTTAAAATCCAGGATGTGATTTACTGCATCATAATAAGCATATTCACTGACTTCCAGACCCGCGGCAGAAAAAACATTTTTGTGATTAGGCCAAGTTGGATTACTGATCCAGACGCGCCGGGTTGAAGTTTGTTGGATAATAAAATCTGCAGCAACCCTCAAAGCTGCCGTACCCCCGGGTGTCTGCGCGGTACGGACCCGTTTTTCAACAATAGCGGGGTGTTGCTTGCCAAGCAATAATTGTTGCGTACAACTGGCAAAAGCAGCAAGTCCATCAATTCCCAGATAATTTTTAGTGGTTTCATTTTCCAGCAGATAGTGTTCAGCTTGCTTAACACTCAGCAGTATGGGTGTTTTACCTGTTTCATCTTTGTAAACACCGATACCTAGATTGATTTTATCCGGTCGGGTATCAGCATAAAAAGTCTCAGTTAAACCAAGAATAGGGTCAGCCGGTGCTGCTGTAATTTTTTCAAACATTATTGAGGGATTCCATTGCTGCACCTGAAACAGGTGCATAAGGTTAACGCTAGTTGCGTATTTTTCCAATTGTTTTAGATAGTATCGTTGTAAAAATCATAATCCAAATGGCAATGCAAAGAATATGAGCTAGTGAGAAACGATACGGGTATTTTTCTGCATACTGGATTTCTACCCCCGCCAGCATTCAAAATGCAGGAAAGCATTTTCTACCAGATACCGTAATCTGTAAAGATCCTTGCCACATGGCTTCTTTTCATCTACGGCGATTAAGCTACAGGTATTAGCTAAGTAAATATGGGTTATAAAAATGATATTCATTTATTACGGTTCATATTGTAATGCCAGAATAAATTCAGCAGAAGGATCGAAGCATTTCGCAAAACCGGCATCAACCAGAAATTGTCTCCCGTATTTATAAAAAATAAACAGTCTTGGTGTTTGAACCGTTATTCCTGTAATAAACATACGAGATAACAATTATAAAGTTAATTCATGAAAAACAGCGCGATATATGTTATGAAATTTTATTCATATACCATTACAACCGCGTAGGGGAATAACAGGTTTTTATACTAAAAGGATACTGTGACAAGGATAGTTATTTTGGATAAAAAAAACGTGGAGTAAACTCCACGTTTCTCACACTGAAATAATATAATCATCAATAACACAAAAATACTGTGGTGATAATTAGAATTTATATACCATACCTGCACCAACCACGTTATCAACGCTGATTCCAGTCGCCTTGATGAATTCGCTGTTTTTGTTAAGCAAGTTAATTTTATAGTCAACGTAAGTGGACATATTTTTGTTAAAATCGAAGAAACTGGCGACGGAAATAAAGTCCACCAAGTTACCCTTACCACCATCCGTTCCAGCAATTCCCGTTAAATCTTTACCCTTGGACTGGGTCCATGCAATAGCTGGGCGCAGGCCGAAGTCAAACTGGTAGTGCGCCACCACACCAATATTCTGTGTTTTGTTGGCAAGAACAGGCAATTTTTTGGAGCCCATAGAGCCAAATGGCGTCATATTTAGCGTTTCTGCGTAGGTGGCTGCCAGGTAGATATTATTGGCATCATATTTTATACCCGCTGTCCAAGCTTGTGCCTTATTACCCAAGGCCGTATCAGGAATGTTTGGATTATTTTGGGAATTTTGACGCTCTGTACGGTTTGAAGAAGTATAAGCAGTACCAATAGTTATACCACTGCCGGTATTATAGATGGAAGAAAAGCCAAAACCATCTCCGTTTTCTTCCTCAATTTTACGAAAAGTTTCATCACTTTTTACATTCTTTCCTTGATACTGCAAGGCGATATCCAAGCCATCAATCAGACCAAAAAAATCCCTGTTACGGTAGGTTGCCAAACTATTCGCACGTGTCGTCATATAGTTATCCGTAGCCATATAACTTTCACCACCACCACTGAATATTGGCTGCATATCTATCCAGCCACCGAGATCGTAGAGCACACCCCAGTTCCGGCCATAATCAAACGAGCCGTAATCAGCAAATTTTAGGCCAGCAAATCCAAGGCGAGTCACATTACCTTTGGGGCCAGCAGATTCAGGTCGATTAGCCTGTATATCGTATTCCCACTGACCATAACCTGTCAGCTGGTCATTAACTTTGGTTTCACCATTAAAACCTAAACGAACGTAGGAAGCGTCACCATGCAGATCAGCATCCGCAGCAAAGATATGACGGACATCAGCTCTACCGTACAGATCAAGTTTATTATCATCCTTATTATAAACTTCTACCGCATTTGCCACAGAAGTGGCTAAAACACCAGAAATAATCACTGAAAGAGTTTTACGCATCATCACTGTTTTTTATCCTTAATTATCCATTTATACTGGTACAATTTTGGCACCAAATTACTATCCGTATGATATGATATAGTGCCTCGCGTTCTAAAATCACTTTTTTTGCCGCCAACCACTAAAAAAACCCTTACCTTAATTACCTATCTTCACGTACGCCGTCACGATGGTACTAAATTAAAATATGAGTTTCAATCTGATCATTTAAAGAATTTTTATGCCGACCTCGCGGCTAAATATGTTTTTTTATGATAATACCAACAGGATTTGCGAGTCTTGGTTTTGTCTGACTCACAGCCTAACTAGAAACTGGCATGGCGTGGTGTACGCGGAAAGGGGATCAGGTCACGCACATTTTGCATACCCGTTACATAAGCCATTAAACGCTCAAAGCCCAAACCAAATCCAGCATGCGGTACGGTGCCATAACGGCGTAAATCGCGATACCACCCGTAATCTTCTTTATCCAGGCCCATTTCTTCCAAACGTCTGTCGAAAAAATCCAGGCGTTCTTCGCGTTGCGAACCACCAATAATTTCACCGATGCCTGGCGCCAATACATCCATGGCTGCCACTGTCTTACCGTCCTGGTTCATACGCATATAAAATGCCTTAATGTCTTTAGGGTAGTTTTTGACTACTACAGGCGTTTTAAAATGCTGTTCTGCCAGATAGCGTTCGTGCTCTGAGGAAAGATCAATCCCCCACGAAACTGCATTTTCAAAACGTGCACCACTGGCCAGTAATATTTCGATGGCCTGGCCGTATTCTATCTGGGCAAAATCAGACGCAATAAAATGCTCAAGACGTGCAACCACCCCGTTATCAATTCTGGCAGCAAAAAAGTTTACGTCATCGGGACATTCATTAAGCACAGCCTGGAAAACGTATTTCAGCATTTTTTCAGCCAGCACTGCCACATCATCCAGGGAAGCAAATGCCACTTCTGGCTCTACCATCCAGAATTCAGCCAGATGGCGGCTGGTATTGGAGTTTTCGGCACGAAAAGTGGGGCCAAAAGTATACACTTTCGACAGTGCACAGGCGTAAGCTTCAGCATTCAGTTGACCAGAAACGGTCAAAAAGGCTTCGCGACCAAAGAAATCTGTACTGAAATCAATAGCACCATTAGTGGTACGTGGCAGATTTTCCAAATCAAGGGTGGATACACGAAACATCTCACCCGCACCTTCGGTATCCGAAGTGGTGATTAATGGGGTGGCAACCCATAGATAGCCATTGTTATGAAAGAACCGATGAATGGCCTGTGCCAAACTATGGCGTATACGCGATACTGCACCGATGATATTGGTACGTGGACGTAGGTGTGCCACTTCACGTAGATATTCAATACTGTGATGTTTAGCTGCCATGGGATAGGTATCAGGATCATCAACCCAGCCAACAACCTGCACGCGTGTAGCCTGAATTTCAAATGTCTGTCCAGTACCTACAGAAGTAACAACACACCCTGTTATGATGACGGAACAACCGGTCGTCAAGTGTAATATCTGATCATGATAATGCATTAATGAACTCGGAATGACCGCCTGTACTGGATTCAGGCAAGAGCCGTCATAAAGGGTAAGAAAAGAAATACCTGCTTTCGAGTCTCTTCGGGTACGTACCCAACCCCGTACGGTGACTTCACTGTCAACGGCAGCACGACCTTGCAACACATCGACGACAGACACTATGTTCATACATTTCTCTCTTTTAAATGGGGATAATGAGTCAGCTTTGTTTCAAGATTGGTATTCTGTACCAAGGAAATACCAGTATGTTACCTGGAGCCACACAGGACACAAGCAGAACTCATCGAATGTAATACAATATTCTGGTTTTTGGGTCGTTGTGATACAGTCGGAAGCTTATTTAATTTTTTGTGAAACAGTTGCAATCACTGAGGGTACAAAATAGGGTTTTTATGACACAACAACCACAAGTGAAATACCGTCACGATTACCGTGCTCCTGACTATACCATTACCGATATTGATTTGGACTTTGCTCTGGATGCTGAAAAAACGACAGTGACTGCGATCAGCAAAGTGGAACGTAAAAGTCCGGACAATACGCCTTTAGTACTGAATGGCGAAAATTTGACTTTAGTCAGCATTAACGTTAATGGGCAGGCCTGGAGTCATTACCATCAACAGGAAAATACGCTGGTGATTGAAGAACTGCCCACGACTTTTCTGTTAACTATCGTCAATCATATCTATCCCGCCAAAAACAGTGCGCTTGAAGGCTTGTATCTCTCTGGTGAAGTGCTTTGTACTCAGTGCGAAGCTGAAGGTTTTCGTCATATTACCTTTTATCTGGACCGGCCAGATGTCCTCGCTCGTTTTACCACACGTATT
The DNA here is from genome assembly GCA_964496225.1 of uncultured Yersinia sp. GTDB lineage: Bacteria > Pseudomonadota > Gammaproteobacteria > Enterobacterales > Enterobacteriaceae > CAZROT01. The sequence continues at coordinate 18,206 of CAZBYB010000027.1, forward strand.
GTGGCAGATAAAATGCGCTATCCCTTTTTATTATCTAATGGTGATCGTATTCATCAGGGTGAGTTGGATGATGGTCGTCACTGGGTGAAATGGCAGGATCCCTTTCCCAAACCTTGTTATCTGTTTGCTCTGGTTGCGGGGAATTTTGATCGGTTATGCGATAGTTTTGTGACTCGTTCTGGACGTAAGGTCATGTTGGAATTGTTTGTGGATCGGGGTAATTTAACCCGTGCCGACTGGGCCATGATCGCACTAAAAAATGCCATGAAGTGGGATGAGGAACGATTTTCTCTGGAGTATGATCTTGATATTTATATGATAGTTGCTGTTGATTTCTTCAATATGGGAGCAATGGAAAACAAGGGCTTAAATATATTTAATAGCAAATATGTACTGGCAAACCCCGCCACTGCTACTGATAAAGATTATCTCGATATTGAAGCGGTCATCGGCCATGAATATTTTCATAACTGGACTGGTAACCGGGTCACCTGCCGTGACTGGTTTCAGCTCAGCCTCAAGGAAGGGTTGACCGTTTTTCGCGATCAGGAGTTCAGTTCTGATTTAGGATCCCGCGCACTTAACCGTATTGATAATGTGCGCGTGATACGTGCCGCACAATTTGCTGAAGATGCCAGCCCCATGGCCCATCCGATTCGTCCGGATAAGGTCATTGAAATGAATAATTTTTATACTGTTACGGTCTATGAAAAAGGTTCAGAAGTCATTCGTATGATACATACGCTGTTGGGAGAAGAGCAGTTTCAAGCGGGCATACAACTTTATTTTGAGCGCCATGATGGTAGCGCGGTAACCTGTGATGATTTTGTTCAGGCGATGGAAGATGCCGCTCATGTTGATCTGACACAGTTTCGCCTCTGGTACAGCCAGTCGGGTACACCGGTACTGACTATCCGTGATGACTATGATGCAAAACGGCAGCAGTACCATTTACATGTTAGTCAACATACTCCGCCTACGGCCGATCAGGCACAAAAGCTACCATTGCATATTCCTCTGGATATTGAGCTCTACGATGATCAAGGTGATGTGATTACACTGCTTCGTCATGGCCAACCTGTGCACTCTGTGTTGAATGTCACTGCAGCAGAACAAACGTTTACTTTTGACGATGTAAAACAGCCACCTGTTCCCGCTTTATTGCGTGAATTTTCTGCCCCGGTAAAGCTGGATTATCCTTACAGTGATCAACAGCTCAGTTTTCTGATGCAACATGCCCGTAATGATTTTTCCCGCTGGGATGCCGCTCAGGCGTTGCTGGCGATTTATATCAGAGCAAATCTGGATCACCCTCAGCAGCGCTCCATGCCGTTGCCTCCGCAAGTCATTCACGCTTTTCGTACCCTGTTACAGGCTGATAATCAGGACCCTGCACTCAAGGCACAGATTCTGACATTGCCATCGGAAAATGAAATGGCAGAGATGTTTACCCTCATCGATCCTGAAGCAATCCATACTGTGCACCAATCAATGACCCACAGTCTGGCACAGGGGATGTCGGATATTTTTCTGACTATCTGGCAGAATCACGGGGCGCGGGCTTATCGGGTTGAACACGCGGATATTGCCCGACGTGCGTTACGCAACCGTTGCCTGCATTATCTGGCTTTTGGCGAGCCCGCACTCGCTAATCAACGGGTATCAGAGCAGTATTATCACGCTGATAATATGACAGATACTATTGCTGCGTTATCTGCTGCTGTTGCTGCACAATTACCCTGTCATGAGGCATTACTGGCTACCTTTGATGAACGCTGGCATCGGGATGGTCTGGTGATGGATAAATGGTTTATGCTCCAGGCACTCAGCCCTGCTGCTGATGTGGTGACTCAAGTAAGGTCATTGCTTAAACACCGTTCATTCAGCTTGAATAATCCCAATCGTATTCGTGCATTAATAGGCACCTTTGCCTCGATGAATCCTGCCGCATTTCATGCTCCTGATGGCAGTGGTTATCAACTACTGGTGGACGTGTTAAGCGAGTTGAATACCCGTAACCCTCAGGTTGCCGCGCGCTTGATTGAGCCATTGATTCGCCTGAAGCGTTATGATCACAATCGACAACGGTTAATGAGACAGGCGTTGGAACAGCTTAAGGGGTTGAAAAACTTATCGGGCGATTTGTTTGAAAAAATTAGCAAAGCGCTGGCAGACTGATTTTGACCCTGAATCTTGAAGTTAGATCATGGTGCGGTTGCGAGTCGTATTCCAAGCCCGAGCGCATCTCATAAACAGCAGCAATTCAGAGTGTCAGCAGGCGCCCGAGTGGAGCACGTAAACACCAGCGATCCTTGTAAGCAGCTGTGGGTTTACCAAACGAGTAACGCATCGCCTTGCCTTTTGATGCGCATAAGGCAAAGGCGGCGTTGACATTCAACCAGGTCACTATGGTGCCTAAGCAGAGCGCATGCAGGGAAGTGTCCATCCCGCCGTTAATATAATCGAAAGAGATCCATTCCGGGCTTTCAGCCATGGTAATTAACTGAAAGGCACAGGGTTTTCCATTTAATAATAATACATGACCAAAAAAATGTTCCCTGAGTGCCGTCATCATGGCCACCAGGGTGGCAAAATCACTGGGGCGCTGTCCCCGTCTGATTTCAAATAAATCGAAGTAAAGCGTGGCCAGTTCTTCGGCACACCAGGATGCCTGATCGCGAATTTCTCCGCCTTTATTTAAAAAATCTTTCAGTTCCTTATTTCTGCGTTTGGTGGTTTTTGTTGAAAATCCACCCGCATCACAACCTTTGGCCAGACAAATGGTGCGACCACTGTTAAACCGGAAAGACAGATTATAAAAATTATCTGCATGGAGGCTTGAGAGAGACTTCGTTTTAAACGGCATCAGGGATCGTAATGCAGGGGAAACCGGTAATATCAGTTCATCTCTGGCAATCGCATAACGTTCTAGCGGAAGTGTGCGCGCGGCGAGACTGTCTCCCGCCAGGTAGTCAGTACCCCAAGTACAAAAGGCGCCCAGTAATTCATTGTCAGCGTTTTTTTTGATGTAGTAGTGTGGATCACACTCTATGTCACGGTGGATAAAATTTAAAATATTGGGATGTGTAATGGTACTGCTGCCGTATAGGGCATGGCTGGTGCGATAATCTGCTTCAGTACCAAGCTGCCAGCCAAACAAAGGGAGCATCAGTTTTTTGAGCATGTCATGACTATCATTGATAATTGATAAAAGCTGTTGGCCCCGTCTGTGTTAAGAGCCTGTTTAGAATCTGCTGATTTCCGGTGATAGGTTGTCAAGAACAGGCTCCAGGAAAACTACGCGCATACTACCATAGCAGCAAAAAATGTGAAATCATTCATCAATTGGCTGTTGGTTAATATCAGTGTTTAACATGAAACACGGGCTATATTGGCCGTTGAGGAACGTATATGCCTTATCCCTTCATTAAAAAAATCCTGTTTCAACTGGATCCGGAACGTGCACACAACCTGATATTGCGCCAGTTAAAGCGGGTATCAGGTACGCCACTGGAATTTTTTATTCGTCAATCAGTGGTCTCCAGCCCAGTAAACTGTATGGGGTTATCATTTAAAAACCCATTGGGTCTGGCCGCTGGATTAGATAAAAATGGTGAATGTATTGATGCTCTTGGCACTCTGGGATTTGGTTTTATCGAAGTGGGTACCGTCACCCCGCGTCCACAGCAGGGTAATGATAAACCCCGATTATTCAGGATCCCTGAAGCCCAAGGGTTAATCAATCGGATGGGATTTAATAACCTGGGTATTGATCATGTGATCAGCAATATTAAAAAATCCCGCTTTGATGGCATCCTGGGTGTCAATATTGGCAAAAATAAAGATACCCCCATCGAACAGGGGAAAGAGGACTATTTAATCTGTATGGATAAAATTTATCCTTACGCCGGATATATCGTCGTTAAT
>CAZBYB010000028.1:0-21465 GCA_964496225.1 uncultured Yersinia sp.
GTACAGGTAACGGCCCTTAACCAAGCCGCGACTACCATGGCCCGCGATGTACGTTCAACACTGGACAGTCGGTTGCAACAACTACGCAGTACGCCCCCTGTTTCGGGATCCTGGAGCATGTTTGGTGGTTATGCTGGTCAGCATGGTTACCCAGCGGCTCCAGTTTCTGACCATGGCCAGTTCACGACACATAATTTAACCCTCGGTACAGACTATCAGTTGACAGAAAACTGGTCCGTGGGCTCCTTGATTTCAGGTTCCCGGAATAAACAGCACCCTTCCAGCCGTTATGAATACCGGAATCATGGTGTACTATTTTCGCTATTTTCAGCCGTCAATATCATGGAGAATGGCTTTCTATCCGCCGATCTGCATTTGTTACGCATGGATTATGACAATATTAAACGCCACATGACACTGGGCCCGATAACACGAACGGAAAACGGCGATACCCGTGGCCATCAATGGGGCGCCCGGCTGACAGCGGGATGGGATATTCCTGTCACCCCCCATATCAGTACCGGCCCGATGATACAATACACCCTGGACTACAGCAAAACCCATGGCTACAGTGAAAATATGGATGACAGCACTGCAATGCGTTTCAGCGATCAAACTTACCATGCACAGATAGCAGGTTTTGGCTGGCGACTGGACAGCCACTTTGCTGCCATAAAACCTTATCTTCACGTGGACTGGCAGCATCAGTTTGGTGATGATGTCTGGCAGGCAGGGGGTAGTCTAAAATCAAGTCAGACCTCATTCGTGCGCACCAGCGCAAGACAGGATCCAGATTGGGTAAATTTTACCCTCGGAACCAGCATGCCATTAGGAACGCGCGCTGCTGTTTTCGCCACGGTGTCACAAACGGCAGGCCTGAGCACGGGTGAACGATTCATGTATAATCTGGGTGGCAGCTTGAGTTTTTAAAATATTACAACAGGGTATGCTGAGCATAATGTCTGCATATCCAATACCAGACCTCTATTATAGCCGCTAGGAATTTACCATCTTTACCAGAATGCCCTCCCCCGTGCCAAAAATACAAATCCTTCACATAAAGGCAAAAGCATCACCATAGATATGGTCCTCCTGTGCACCACGTTCAGCACAGAACAACTCACGGGCAATTTTGGCCATTTCAAAACGACCGGCAATGTAAATATCATGTTGTTCCAGGGAAGAAAAATCCTGCAAGACCGCGCTTAATACCATACCCGATCTTCCTTTCCATCCCTCTTCTGGCTGTTCAACTACAGGTATTACATTTAACTGAGTGTACTGAGAGGCTAGCACTTCTAACTCGATTAAATCATAAAGATGTCTGGATTCACGTCCCCCCCAATAAATCGAGATTTTACGATCAGGCTGTTCCTGTAAGGCGGCCAGCAGGATAGAACGCACATAGGAAAAACCAGTGCCACCCGCAATCAGGACTAATGGCCTGGCACTATCTTCACGAAACCAGGCATCTCCATGAGGAATATCAATATAAAGTGTTTTTTCTCTGAGTATGTTGTCCATCACCGCCATAGCGTACAAATTCAGTTCAGAAGTACCGATATGCAGTTCAATATACTGTTTTTGCATAGGCGTCGATGCCATTGAAAACGGACGTTGATCACGCTCATCCATGACCACCATCAGATACTGACCTGCACGGAAAGAAAATGGCAATTCAGGAACCAGTCGTACCCGATATACCGTGTTGGTTATAGCTTCTACGGAGGTTACTTTACAGTTCAATATCGTCATGCGTTCTCTCTGTCGAGTCCTCAATGCAAAACTAAAAACAAAGGTGACGCATTTCAGCGCTTAGGATCTTTGTCACTGAATATGGCAAGCTCATCCCAGATGGCATCAATACGAGCCCTTACTTGTTGATCCATGTTAATAGGGCGTCCCCACTCTCTCTGAGTTTCTGCCGACCATTTATTGGTAGCATCCAGTCCCATTTTTGATCCAAGACCAGACACCGGTGAAGCAAAATCCAGGTAATCTATGGGGGTATGCTCCAGTAGTAACGTATCACGGGCAGGATCCACACGGGTTGTAATGGCCCAAATCACATCATGCCAGTCACGTGCATTAATATCATGGTCACACACTATAATGAATTTGGTATACATAAATTGACGTAAAAAAGACCATATCCCCATCATGACTCGCCTGGCATGACCCGCATATTGTTTCTTAATGGTGACCACAGCAAGACGATAAGAACAGCCTTCAGGCGGAAGATAAAAGTCTACAATTTCCGGGAATTGTTTTTGTAAAATCGGTACAAAGATTTCATTCAGTGCCATACCCATCACCGCGGGTTCGTCAGGGGGGCGGCCAGTGTAAGTAGAATGATAAATTGCATCCCGCCGTTGTGTCATATGTGTGATGGTAAATACGGGAAATGTATCTATTTCGTTATAGTAACCCGTATGGTCACCATAAGGCCCTTCTGGCGCTGTTTCACCCTGCTCGATATAACCTTCTAATATGATTTCTGCGCTGGCTGGCACTTCAAGATCATGAGAAATACATTTAACAACTTCCGTCCTGTGTCCACGCAATAAACCCGCGAACGCATATTCAGATAAACTATCCGGTACGGGTGTTACGGCCCCCAGGATGGTTGCAGGATCAGCCCCTATTGCTACCGCTACCGGGAAGCGCACACCGGGATTGACACGACACCACTCCAGGTAATCCAATGCACCACCACGATGGGGCAGCCAACGCATAATTAGCTTATTTTTACTCAACAGCTGCTGCCGGTAAATTCCTAAATTCTGACGTTCCTTATGTGGACCACGCGTGATAGTCAACCCCCAAGTTATCAATGGTGCGATATCTTCTGGCCAACAGTGCATTACAGGAATATGGCCCAAATCAATGTCATTTCCATCAAAACAACGTTCCTGACAGGGTGCAGAGTGCAGGCATTTTACAGGCATGTTTAGTACCTGCTTAAACTTTGGTAGTTTTTCAAAAAAATCACGAAACCCTTTGGGTGGCTCAGGCTCCTTAAGAAACGCCAGTAGCTCGCCAACTTCACGCAAAGCAGCGCTATTTTCTTTACCCATCCCCAAAGCAACCCTTTGTGTTGTACCAAAAAGATTACACAACACTGGCATGTTATAACCTTTTGGATTTTCAAACAAAAGAGCAGGTCCCCCCGCACGCAGAGTACGATCGGCAATTTCAGTCATTTCCAAATAAGGATCAACAGGCTGGATAATACGTTTCAGATCACCTCTACGTTCCAGCAACGCAAGGAAATCACGTAAGTCACGGTATTTCATGATAATACATTATGGCACACAGCATGGGCCATATTACAGGCCCTCTTTAATAACACGCTTTCTCTTTTTATAAAGACCACAAAGTAAACTGAAATTATTATCAAAAGGCAAAATATCATACCTCTGACGGGGTTATTTACTGATCATACAACCACTGTGCAACACGTTTGGCAAAATAGGTTAATATTCCATCAGCACCTGCGCGCTTAAAGCACATCAGTGATTCCATTACCGCAGGCTGCTCCTGTAACCAACCATGTTGAAAAGCCGCCATATGCATGGCGTATTCACCAGAAACCTGATAAGCGAAAGTTGGTACACCAAAGGTATTTTTAACACGATGCACAATATCGAGATAAGGCATTCCCGGTTTCACCATGACCATATCTGCACCTTCCTGCAGATCTTGTGCAATTTCCTGTAAGGCTTCATCTGTGTTGGCAGGATCCATTTGATACGTTTTTTTATTGCCATCTTTTAGATTCCGGCTGGAACCGATTGCATCACGAAATGGACCATAATAACAGGAAGCATATTTAGTCGAATAAGACATAATTTGAGTATTCACCAAACCCTGTTTTTCGAAGTGATCACGTATGGCACCGATGCGCCCATCCATCATATCGCTGGGTGCCACAATATCAGCACCCGCCTGTACATGAGAAAACGCCTGACGCACTAAAATATCCCTGGTAGCATCATTAACGACATAGCCCTCGTCATTGATAATTCCATCCTGACCATGGGAAGTATAAGGATCAAGAGCCACATCAGTTAAAATGCCTAATTCGGGTACAGCCTGTTTCAAGGCACGCACCGCCTGTTGTATCAGGCCATCCGGGTTCCAGGCTTCGCTGGCATCGAGTGACTTCAAATCTTGTTCAACCACCGGGAAAAGGGCCATAATGGGCACACCCAATTTGGCAATGATTTCAGCTTCTTTCAGGAGCAAATCAATGCTCATACGCGATACACCAGGCATGGAATGAATTTCTTGCTGGCGAGAACGACCTTCTATAACAAATACCGGATAGATCAAATCGTTTACCGTGAGTTGATTCTCTGCCACCAGGCGGCGACTAAAGTCCTGATACCTTAGACGACGCATGCGCCGACCAGGAAAACTGCCAGGAAACACATAACTCATTTCATGCTCCTATAATGCTCATAAATCTACGCCGTCCTTCAGCTTGATCAAAAAATGAATATCTGCTTTTTTATGCCATTCAAAATGATTATGGTGCTTGGTCCTCCGTAACTTGCACGTGGTTTCGACTTTTCCCTGACCAGGATCCAGCGAAAAGAACACCAATTTCAAACAAGAGGTATATGGGTATTGCTAACAGGGTTTGAGAGAAAATATCAGGTGGGGTCAGTAACATGCCAATAATAAATGTACTCACCAGAACATAGGGACGTTTTTTCTTAAGAAAATCAGGTGTAACAATACCACTCCAGCACAGTAAAAGAATCGCTACCGGTATTTCAAAGGATATGCCAAACGCCATAAAGAACGTCAGGGCAAAACTCAGGTAATTATTGATATCAGTTGCAATCAGCACACCTTCGGGGACAGTTTTAGTAAAGAAACCAAACACCAGTGGAAACACAATAAAATAGGCGAATATTACCCCCAGATAAAATAACAGACTACTGGAAATGAGTAGCGGAGCTATCAGGCGGCGTTCATGTCGGTACAATGCAGGCACGATAAACGCCCACACCTGATAGAGAAGCATAGGCACAGAAACAAATACAGAAACCATGACAGTGAGTTTTATAGGCGTTAAAAAAGGCGAGGCGACATCCGTCGCTATCATACTGGCACCCTGTGGCAACTGTTTTATCAGTGGCAAAGAAAATAACTGATAGATTTCATTAGAAAAATAAACCAATATCAAAAAAACGACAAAAACGTGAGCCACACAATACAACAGACGTTTACGCAGTTCTATCAGATGACTGATGAGAGGTTGAGTATCATCAACAACCATATCTTAACAATCATCACTAGGTTGATCAGAAACAAAAACTTTTGGCGATGCAGATATTGGGTTTAATGCCATCGTTGTATTTTTCATCGCTACCTGAGCAGGTGCTTGATCCTCGGGCATTAGAGCGTCATGGGATTGCTTTACCGATGCAGGTTGTGCTGGCACTAATTGCACCATCACTGGATCTTCAGACAACACATGCTGATCTTCAGCATGTGGGTTTGTATTGCCATGACTATGATATGAGGGTTTTATAGCTTGAACCACCTGCCTCAATTCGCCGGTAGACACTTTTAATTCTTGGGTCAAATTTTGCAAACCCGCTTGCTCAGCTTGTTTTAAGCTGTCCTGCAAAGCGTGTAGTTTTAATTCTTGAGACAGCTCATTTTGAACGCTGGCGGTTAATGAACGTAACCTTGTGATCCAAAAGGAGACAGTTTTTACCGCCACCGGTAAACGTTCTGGTCCAAGGACAATCAGACCAATAACTGACACCAATAAAAGTTCACTAAATCCAATATCAAACACGGTTTATACCTGTTCTTTATTTTTCTTTAACTCTTCAGGCTGTCTTTGTACCGGTGATCCAACAATTTTTTTAGCGGTAAAGTCAGCATCATGGTGGTTGCTATCAATATGAGTCGAAGGCGTAGTATCATCCATCACGGCTTTTTTAAAGCCCTTTATTGATGCCCCTAAATCTGACCCTAAAGTACGAAGCTTATTGGTGCCGAACAACACCACCACAATCACAGCAATAATCAATAGTTGCCAAATACTCACACCGCCCATGCTATTTACCTTTCAATCTGTTCCAATGATGACCTTGTAAAACGCCAGATTCATGCGTTATACCCTGAATTTTAACTAGCTCGTCCCCAGCCAAAGACCCAAACCATAAAACCCGCAACCATAAAACCTTCACCAAATCGCGAAACACCGGCAACGAATAAAATGGTACCACTTACCAATAGTGTAGCTCCTATACCAAACAAATACCGTGATTTTCCCTGCCTTATTTGCTGTTCACACATTTTCAGGCTGAGTTTATCGACTCTTTGTCGCAAAAACTTATGTTGTTGTAAGCTGTCATAAACCAGTTCAGGAAGTTCAGGTAATTTTTCTGCCCAAAATGGTGCTTTTTCCCGGAATGCCCGCAGTACTGCCGGTAATCCAATTTGATCTTTTAACCAGTTTTCAAGGAAAGGTTTAGCCGTTGTCCAGAGATCAAGTTGTGGATAAAGTTGACGTCCTAGCCCTTCAACATACAATAACGTTTTCTGTAAAAGCACCAATTGCGGCTGTACTTCCATATTAAAACAACGTGCTGTATTGAATAAATCTAACAATACATGACCAAATGATATTTCAGCTAATGATTTTTCAAAAATAGGTTCACAGATCGTGCGAATGGCAAATTCGAAATCTTCTACACTGGTATCGGATGGCACCCAACCAGAGTCAACGTGTAATTCTGCAACCTTACGATAATTACGGTTAAAAAATGCCAGAAAATTTTCAGCCAGATACCGTTTATCTGCTTTATTCAGAGAACCGACTATTCCACAATCAATACCAATATAACGAGGGTTAGCAGGATTTTGATAACTCACAAGAATATTCCCAGGATGCATATCAGCATGAAAAAAACTGTCACGAAATACCTGAGTAAAAAATATCTGAACACCGCGTTCCGCCAGTAATTTCATATTAGTACCCTGAGTCTTCAGTGCAGTAATATCTGATACTGGAATACCATAAATCCGCTCCATGACCAGAACAGTTTCACGGCAATAGTCGGAATAAACTTCAGGAATATAAAGCATGGGACTATTTTCAAAATTACGACGTAACTGAATCGCATTTGCAGCTTCGTGTAATAAATTAAGCTCATTCAACAAAATTTTTTCATATTCACGTACTACTTCGCACGGACGTAATCTGCGTCCATCAGACAGTAATTTAGGGAGCCAGCCTGCAAAACGGTACATTAAACGTATATCGGCTTTAATAACTTGGCAAATATCAGGTCGGATCACCTTTAATACGATTTCCTGGCCATTATGTTTTAAACGAGCAGTATGAACTTGAGCAATAGAAGCCGAGGCCAATGCCTGTGGTTCGAAATCATCAAACCACGTTTCCAGCGGACCTCCCATAGCCAATTCAATATGTTTACGTGCCTCGGTACCATTAAAAGGAGCGACTCTATCCTGTAACAATGCCAGTTGATCCGCAATGCTTGCAGGAAGAAGATCCCGACGAGTTGATAACATCTGGCCAAATTTAATCCATATCGGGCCTAGTTCCTGCAAAGCAAGACGCAAACGTTCGCCTAATAGTTTGTTTTTATGGTTATTTTTCAACCAAAAGAACAAATGCCGCCCAACACGTAAAGGTAATGCCAAGCGAATTTTAGGAATTAATTCATCCAAGCCATAGTTCAACAATACACGCACGATCAAATACAGACGCCGAAATTCCGTCAGTGCCATCAGTGTGTCTCCATCATTGCTAACCGGGCACTCAAACTATTCACTGCACTTGTGACGGCATCCACCTCGTCATTAAAGCACGATATTTGTAACGGGTTAGGCGCAAGTTGGTATTCTTCTGTGATTATCTCTGCCAGGAATAATTGCTGTCTCTGTACAGTGGAATGAAAAAAATGAATACTTTTTCGCAATAGTTGCTCTACACTCTGGGCAGCAATATCGCCAAGATAAGGTGCTAAACACTCGGCTGGATCCCATTGTGCAGGATCCAGCAATGCCATGACTTGTTGTACTAACTGCAGATCACCTTCAACAATTAACTCACCAGAGCGTATTACCTGGAATAACTGTTGGCGATCATGCAATATGCGCAACACGGAAAATCCTGTTTTAACGGTACAGTCGATGTTACCATCCCATTTTCCTAAAATATCAACCTGTCTTGCGCTAAACACTAAAAAAAATGGAGTATTAACCTCTTGTAATTCAACACACAGCACTTTACCCACCAAACGCAAACGAGCTGCCTGCATGCCTGCATCCCGCAAGAACAACTTGTTGAGGGCCACTTCCAGCATGGCTGTTAAAAAGAGTACTGGCAATCGGGGCCTGTCCATATCAAAATTTAAAGCCACGATGCAACGCGACAATACCTGCTGTCAGGTTCATATAAGTAACGCCTTCGAAACCTGCATCGCTCATCATTGCTTTCAGTGTTTCCTGATCAGGATGCATACGAATAGACTCTGCCAGATAACGATAGCTTTGTGCATCCTGCACCACGATTTCCCCCATCTTCGGCAAAACATGAAATGACCAGGCGTCATAAATTTTACTTAACAACCCTGTCCTTGGTTTAGAAAATTCAAGCACCAGCAGACGCCCGCCCGGTTTTAAGACGCGAAACATCGAACGAAGCGCTTTTTCTTGATCAGTCACATTTCTTAAGCCGAAAGAAATCATAATACAATCAAAATAATTATCCAGAAAAGGCAAGGCTTCGGCATTAGCCTGAACATAATGCACATTACCCACAATACCCTGATTGCGGAGTTTTTCCCGGCCTGTTTTCAGCATAGATTGATTAATATCAGCTAATACGACCAGTCCCTGTTCACCAACCAAGCGGGAAAATTTACCTGTAAGATCACCCGTCCCACCCGCTAAATCCAGTATCTGCTGATCTGAACGAATACCACTGCAATGAATGGCTAAACGTTTCCAGATGCGGTGAATACCAAACGACATGAGATCATTCATCACATCATACTTAGCTGCCACTGAGTGAAAAACAGAGGCGACTTTCTCTGATTTCTCTTCCCATAGCACGGTACGGAAACCAAAATGGGTCGTTTTGTTTGTTTTATCCGACATTCTCTGGCCTGTTCTTCAGTCAATGTTGCTGATATACCATGACCTGGCGTATCACCCGACAGCACATCAATCTCTAAATATAAATCATTACAAAAGATGACGTGCCGCCGCTACCACAACCCTGATGGCTTTATTTTCAGCCTGCTCCATCAGCGCAGCACCAGGCATTTCCTGCTGAGTACGATTGACAATCACGCCAGCAACCATACCCGCACGTAGACCCTGGCTGGAACACATGGTAAACAGGGTGGCAGATTCCATTTCATAATTCATAACACCCATAGATTGCCATTCTTTCATTGATCCATGAAAGTCTTTCACGACACGACCAGAAAACGTATCATAACGCTCCTGACCTGGATAGAAGGTATCTGAAGAGGCAGTAATGCCTGTATAGGTTTTTACACTAAGCGATCTGGCTGCTTCAACCAGTGCTGTGGTACAGGTAAAATCTGCTACTGCTGGAAATGCCATGGGAGCAAAATGCAGACTTGCACCGTCCAGACGAACGGAAGCTGTTGTCACTAGAACATCACCCACATTAATATGGCTTTGGATAGCACCTGTCGTGCCAATACGTAAAAAAGTACTAATACCCAACTGAGCGAGCTCTTCGACTGCAATGGAAGTGGATGGCCCCCCTATACCCGTTGAACAGATAATTACCGTTTTACCATCCAACTCTGCACGCCAGCTGACAAATTCACGGTGAGAAGCCAGATGCACTGGATTTTCCATCAAGTGAGCAATTTTCTCTACACGTTGTGGATCGCCAGGAATAATCGCCAACGTGGCTTGTTTTAAATCGTTCTTGGTGAGGCCAAGATGAAAAACGTCAGGTCCAGACATAAAATATTCCATTTTGATGATAACCGTTCAGTCAATAAACAGGAAATACCACCCCAAATATTATCTGATACGACTGTGGAAAAACGACAGAAAAATATTCAAAGTATATTAAAATAGCTAATTATAACAATAGGATAAAATATATTCAATCAATAATAAGTTGATTCCCGATCACATCAATACGATCAGTGCATATACAGTCAACACCCCAATTTAATAATTCCTGCGCTTGGTGGACACCATTAACGGTGTATCCCATGACGCGTAAACCTGCGGCTTTTAATAGAGTGACCCGTTTTGCATTAAGCGCCCGGTAATTAATGTGTAACGAGATACAGGCTAGTTGTCGGGTAAGTTCTGGCCATCCCTCATCCCATTGGCTTAATATCAAACCACGCGGCAGCTCTGGCTTAGCGGAAGCCAGTATCTCTCTGGAAAATGACGATAACAACGGTGGGATCTTTTGCTCCTTCCACAACAAACGCGCAGCCAAAGCAATGTCCCTACCGGTTTGTTGCTCCATGCCAATGGTAGATTTCATTTCTATATTGACGGCCAGTTTATAGTGAGCACAACAGGCAGCCACTTCTGAGAGCAAGGGTAAAGGTTCATGACGAAATGCAGCGCTATACCAACTACCGGCATCCAGTTGTACCAGTTTATCCCAGACTAACTGACTGGCAATACCCCAACTGTTAGTGGTACGTTCCAGCGTATCATCATGCAACAGAAAGATTTTTCCATCTTTGGCTAATCTGGCATCACACTCGATCATGGTATAACCATGGTTGACTGCAGCCTTAATTGCCACCAGTGTATTTTCAGGTGCCAAGCTACCTCCCCCACGATGGGCTACAAAATGAGGGTACGGCCAGTCAGTTTTCATTGTTTTTTGCATCGCTTAAGATCTCGCGAGCCAAGGCTGGTTTCCCTTTAAGAGCAGGACTCCCTCTGACTTGGTTAATTAGCCTGTCTTAATGGCAGGCCATCGTTTTGATTAATAACGTATTTCAGTAACATATTGAGTACTATTCTATAGGTGGGTATAAAAAATAGCATGCAAATAATGATCTTGAATATATAATCTATCAGAGCGATTTCAATCCAATGTGTTGCCATAAAGGTATCACTGCTCTTGTGGAAGGCAATAAAAAAGAACGCCAGTGTATCACTGAAATTGCCAAAAAACATTGATGCGGCGGGTGCAAGCCACCACAGGCTGCTTTGGCGTAACTGATTAAATACATGTATATCAAGAAGCTGGCCAAGCAGATAGGCCATAAAACTGGCAACAGCAATACGAGCTATTATCAAGTTAAACTCGGTTAAGATCAGCACGCCTTGCCAGCTTCCTTGATCGAACAAAGTGGAAACCAGATAAGAAATCAGCAGTGCAGGAATCATGACTAAGCTAATGATCTGGCGGGCCAATTGTGTACCAAATATACGTACTGTCAAATCAGTGGCTAGAAAGACAAAGGGAAAGGTGAAGGCTCCCCAAGTCGTGTGGAAACCAAAAATGGTAACGGGTAACTGTACAAGATAGTTACTGGATGCAATGACAGCAATATGGAACAATGATAACCCTGTTAGCGCGGCTACTTTTTGCCGGGTGTAAAACAGGAACATAAGATAATACCTTTTTTCTATTTGAATTCATGAAGTTAAAATAATCTATACCCAAAATTTGTGTGGCAGGCGGTATGATGATACACATTCTATATAACACAGGCGATGTCATGCAACAATGAACAAGCAGAGAACATTTAGAGAACATTAATGACAGATATTTTTGTTAATCCTGATCGGACACTTAATCTGCTGGGTCTACGCTGCCCGGAACCGGTGATGATGATACGTAAAGTTGTACGTTATATGCAGACAGGGCAGGTTTTGCTGGTTGTTGCCGATGATCCTGCCACCACTCGTGATATACCTGGATTTTGTCGATTTATGGAACACCAGTTGTTGGTGCAGGAGACCAAACAAACACCCTATCGTTATTTGTTACGCAAAGGGGTGTAGTTGATGAGTAATCCGCTGAAAAAACCAACAGTTATTTTTTTTGCCAGCGCAACAATTCCAATACACCAAATAAAAAGATCTTTATTTGTTTACAAAATGTTATTGATGTGGGTTGAGTGGCTTTCAGCATCACTAATTGTATGCCGTGCATGAGTGCCATCAATATCATGGCAATATTTAAAAAGTGGTTCATGGGCTTTGGAAAGGCGTATACAAGATTAAAGATAAATACTCCCCACATACCTGACATTAATAATTTTCCCAGATTAATCCACATCTTCCTGCTCCTGTAATTTTCTTTGTATCAACGTATCAATGACGTGCGAACATAAAGCCGGTAAATGACCTGACCAGTGATTTTTTCACGGTAAAGTCGCCAGCTATCAGGAACCTGAGCCATCGGATTTTTTGCTTCTGCTTCCATATAAATCTGCGCATCTGGCGCCAGCCAGCCCTGCTGTTCTAATAAATGAGCAGTTTCTGCCAGTAGCCCTTTATGAAAGGGTGGGTCAAGAAATACAATATCAAAAGGTTGGCCAGGCTGTGTTAACCAAGTCAGCGTATTCGTGTTGATCACTTGTCCGTTTCTTGCCTGTAATGCAGTGAGATTATTCATCAGTTGTCTGGCGATACTCTGTTCTAATTCAAGCAATGTTGCTTGTGCGGCATGACGGGACAACGCTTCCAGTCCCAAAGCACCGCTCCCGGCAAAACAATCAAGACAACGGGCGTCATGGATAACAGGCATTAACCAGTTAAATAAAGTCTCCCGGATTCTATCGGTCGTGGGCCGCAGGCCTGGGCTCACAGGAACAGGCAGTTTCCGATTGCGCCATTTCCCACCGATAATACGTATTTGCCCTGAGGGGTATTGTGGTGATGTTTTAATCATGATGCTCTAAAGTAATCTTATCAATTAACAGGTTGGCTGGTAAAAATTTGAATACCATTTTCATGGATGTATGATCCTTAGGGAAACGTTAAATCATTATTGATTGAATTTGTTTATAAAACCCAACACCGCATGTGTATTGCTGCTCTGGTGAAAGTGTTAGACTGAGATCGTTATTTATCCATGCAGCAAACGTGAGTGAACCGCAAAGGAGTGTCATTGTAATGACTAAAGCAAAAAAGTCCGGTTTTTTTTCTTGGTTGAAATCAAATCATCAAAATCAGCCGCAACGCAAGGAAGAAAAGGAAGAAGATGTTGTCAATAGTCAGGTAACTCATGCTTCAGAAATTGATATTTATGAAGCAAAGGTAGCCAGCGAAATATTACCGATTGCTGAATTGCACGTGTCAGGTGTAACGGATTGCACTACTGAGCAAATGCATACAGTAATAACGCATGCGGTGACAGACGATAAGCAGCAGATGCTGCAAGACAGAGAAAGATTTTTTTCTCGTTTAAAACGGAGTCTTTTTAAAACCAGACAAAAACTGGGATCAGGTTTTATCAGGTTATTTCGCAATAGAACTATCGACAATGACTTATTCGAAGAATTAGAAGAACAATTGCTTATCGCTGATGTGGGTGTTGAAACAACACATAAAATTATTCACTCACTGACCCAGCATGCTAGTCACAACCAATTAAAGAATATAGAAGTTCTTTACAGTAAATTAAAAGAAATACTCGCTGAAATACTGGTTAAGGTAGAAAAACCCCTAAATGTGAGTGGTAAAAAACCTTATGTTATTTTAATGCTCGGTGTAAATGGTGCAGGTAAAACCACCAGTATCGGTAAATTAGCATGCCAGTTTCAGGCAGAAGGAAAATCGGTCCTGCTGGCAGCAGGAGATACTTTTCGTGCTGCGGCGGTTGAACAGTTACAAGTTTGGGGCGAACGTAACAAGATCCCTGTCATTGCTCAACAAACAGGAGCAGATGCTGCTTCCGTTATATTTGATGCCATTCAGGCAGCACGATCCCGTGGTATCGATGTATTACTGGCAGATACAGCTGGGCGTTTGCAAAATAAAACACATTTGATGCAGGAGTTGCAGAAAATTGTGCGAGTAATGAAAAAATTGGGTGAACATATCCCTCATGAAGTGATGCTAGTTCTGGATGCCAGTACCGGGCAGAATGCACTCAGTCAAGTGAAATTGTTTAATGAAGTGATTAACTTGACGGGTATCACACTGACTAAGCTGGATGGTACTGCCCATGGTGGTGTTATCTTTGCTATCGCCGATAAATTTGGCATCCCTATTCGCTATTTGGGTGTTGGTGAAAGTATTGAAGATCTCAAACCCTTTAAAACTGACGATTTTATTGAGGCACTTTTTGCCCGGGAGGATTAATACCGATGATTTGTTTCGAGCAGGTCAGTAAAGCTTATCTGGGTGGGCGACAGGCTTTACAAAGGGTAGACTTCCATCTGCAGCCGGCACAAATGGTCTTTTTAACCGGGCATTCCGGTGCAGGCAAGAGTACCTTACTGAAATTGATTTGCGGGATAGAGCGTCCAAGTGCCGGGCTCATTTGGTTTGCAGGTCATGAAATTAGCCGCCTTAAAAATCGTGAAATTCCTTTTCTGCGTCGCCAGGTAGGTATGATTTTTCAGGAACACCACTTGCTGTTGGATAGGACGGTTTACGATAACGTAGCCATGCCACTTATCATCACAGGCGCCACGACTGAAGATATTCGTCGCAGGGTTTCGGCTGCGCTAGATAAAGTGGGTTTACTGGATAAAGCAAAAAATTTCCCAATGCAACTTTCTGGCGGTGAACAGCAACGAACGGGTATCGCCAGAGCCGTAGTTAATAAACCTGTCGTATTATTAGCCGATGAACCAACGGGTAATTTAGATAATACCTTATCTGAAGGCATCTTACGCTTATTTGAAGAATTTAATAGAGTAGGTGTTACTGTACTGATTGCAACCCATAATACTGCTTTGATTGCCAGCCGCAGCTACCCTATCCTGACGTTAAATCAGGGCCGCATGGCAGGAGGAAATGCGTGATAGTGAATAGGGTTAAGAAAATCAGGCATAAACTTGGGTACGATAGTTGGCATGAACAATGGCGTTATTCATGGATTAATGCATTCAATGATGTATTACGTCCTCCTATGGCAACAGTATTAACTGTGATGGTCATTGCCATTTCACTCACTTTACCCAGCATTTGCTATATCATGTGGAAAAACACCAAACAGGCAGCAGAACAATGGTATCCAACGCCACAATTGACC
Organism: uncultured Yersinia sp.; assembly: GCA_964496225.1. Classification (GTDB taxonomy): domain Bacteria; phylum Pseudomonadota; class Gammaproteobacteria; order Enterobacterales; family Enterobacteriaceae; genus CAZROT01. The sequence continues at coordinate 15,239 of CAZBYB010000028.1, forward strand.
GCATGGCTGGATAAAACGCTAGATAACAAAGCAGCTGAAAAAATTGTTACTTTGTTAAGGGCACAGTCAGGTGTTGAAACAGTAAATTATCTGTCCCGGGAAGAGGCAGCGCTGGAATTTCGTAACTGGTCAGGTTTTGGTAGTGCACTGGATATGCTGGAAGAGAATCCATTACCTGCTATGGTCATCATCACGCCTGAATTGAATTTTCAGGACTCAAAGCATCTGAATACATTGCGTGAACGCTTTAATAAGGTTGTTGGGATTACAGAGATACGTATGGATGACAGTTGGTTTGCACGTCTGGAGGCATTAACCAATTTGGCAGGCCAAGTAGCTGCTATGATCGGTCTGCTTATGGTCATCGCGGTATTTTTGGTAATTGGTAATAGTGTACGTCTGAGTATTTTTAGTTGCCGGGATACTATCAATGTGATGAAGCTGATTGGTGCAACGAATGGTTTTATTTTACGACCATTCCTTAACGGTGGTGCGGTATTAGGGTTTGCTGGTGCGATACTGTCACTACTGGTCTCGGGAATTCTGGTGTGGCGGTTGGAATCTGTAGTGGCAAAAGTGGCAACTTTGTTTGGCAGTATTTTTGTCTTAAATGGATTGAGTTGGGATGAGTGCGTATTACTGATTTTAATTTCTGCAATGATTGGTTGGGTTGCAGCATGGCTAGCAACGGTACAACATTTGCGCAGATTTACCCCAGACTAAAGAATATCTGTTATACTTGCCTGATGCCTGAAAATTCCTTAGGGAGTCTGTCGTGATCAAGGCGTTGTTGATAAAAGCAACGCAGGAAGTAAGGTGGAGTATTTAGGATACCTGAAGATTCCGGGTATGTTTCAACAGCAAACGCGCCTTTTATAGCCAATGGATGAACTGGCTTTTTGTGAATGAAAATGTCGATGACTGCCTGCTGGCAGGTAAGCAAGGAGCACCCCTTGAGTTAAGGTTGTTAATAAGGGCTTGAGTCTGGCCTGTTTGAACGTTAAATTAAGGGCATTAATTTTTGTGGGATGCGTCATTATTATTTTAGTTGTCAGAGAGGGTTTGAATGGCCAAAGATATGCAAACTTTAGTTTTAGCTCCGCAAGGCAGCTTGGAAGCCTACATTCGGGCTGCAAATGCTTATCCGATGTTGACAGTAGAAGAAGAGCGGGAGTTGGCTGAACAACTGCATTATCAGGGTGATTTAAGAGCTGCTAAATTACTCATCCTATCTCATTTACGTTTTGTTATTCATGTTGCTCGTAATTATTCAGGATATGGTCTTCCACAGGCTGATTTGATTCAAGAAGGTAATATTGGTCTGATGAAAGCAGTACGGCGTTTTAATCCAGAAATTGGCGTCCGTCTGGTGTCCTTTGCAGTGCACTGGATAAAAGCTGAAATTCATGAATATGTATTGCGTAACTGGCGGATAGTGAAAATAGCAACCACCAAAGCTCAGCGTAAGTTATTTTTTAACCTGCGTAAGAATAAACAGCGTTTGGGCTGGTTTAATCAGGATGAAGTTGAGTGGGTGGCAAAAGAACTGGGTGTTTCCAGTAAAGATGTGCGTGAGATGGAATCCCGTATGTCTGCTCAGGATGTAAAATTTGATTTATCACCGGATGAAGAATCTCGTGAAGGTCAGGTTATCGCCCCAGCTCTCTATCTAAGAGATAAAGCCTCTGATTTTGCTTATGGCATTGAAGAAGATAATTGGGAAAGTCATGCAGCGGATAAGCTGTCTTGTGCACTGGAAGGATTAGATGAGCGCAGCCAACATATTATTCGTGCTCGTTGGCTAGATAATGATAATAAATCTACTTTGCAGGAGCTGGCTGATCAATATGGCGTTTCTGCGGAGCGTGTGCGCCAACTTGAGAAAAATGCCATGAAAAAGCTACGATTAGCAATTGAAGCTTGATAACTTCAACGTAGCCTCTCTATTAAAATCAGATCAAAGAATAAGGACGATAATGTAAATTTGTTTTCCTTATTCTGCATATCAGTTCCACGCCACACCTTGTATCAGCTATCACATCGCTACATCGCGCCCAGTCTGCTCTCTACCCACAGCGCAGGGAATGCTTTTTGGTCAGCTGCATCTAAACAGACACCATTCAGGCAGCTATTAAACGATGCCATAAATTCAGTAGCGCCAGTAATGGCATTACATTATTAGATGGCCCAGCCGCCCAAGTAAAATATCACCAATATCACTGCGATGATTACTGTACCTACATTCAGCTTACGCCATTCACCAGAACAGATTTTACCGATCAGTAATGAACTAAAACCCATCATAATACCTGTCACGATATTACAAGTAAGCACGATAAATACCGCACAGAGTAAACCCGACATGGCATCAACAAAATCTCTAAAATCTAACTGAGATAAATTACTCAACATTAACAGGCCAACGTACATTAAGGCAGGTGCTGTCGCATAGGCGGGTACCAAGTAAGATAAAGGTGCGAGAAATAAGGTCAGCAAAAATAAAATGCCCACCACTACTGCAGTCAGACCCGTTTTACCACCTGCTGATGCACCCGCCGCAGATTCGATATAAACCGCAGCCGGTGCGGTGCCTACTGCTGCAGCAAACATGCTGCTGATGGCATCTGCCGTTAATGCCCTGCCTCCATTGATAATTTGGCCATCTTTATCCAGTAAATGGGCATGGCCTGCTACTGCACGAATCACTCCGGTAGCATCGAATACCGCTGTCATGGTTAGAGCCAGTACACTTGGTAATACTGCTGGATGTAAAGCTCCCATGATATCTAAATTTAAAAGTAATGTACTACCATCAAACCCTTGCAGACTAGGTACGGAAAATACTCCCTGATATTTGACACTAGGATCAAATATCAGACCAATGATGGAATTAGCAATAATCACTAATAGAATACCACCTGGCACATGTCTTTTTTCTAAACCAAAGATCACCGCAAGGCCCAGTAACGTCATGATAATTGGGAAAGAAGTAAAAACCCCCATCGTTAATGGTAATCCTTCCAGCGGATTTTGTACCACTAATCCTACACCATTGGCAGCAATCAGTAGCAGGAACAAACCAATACCAACACCTGTACCTTGTGCCACACCTATTGGTAGGTTACGCAAAATCCATGAACGGAGACCAGTCACTGAAATAAATGTAAATAAAATACCCATGGCAAATACCGTACCCAAGGCTACTGGAATACTTAACTGTTGGCCGAGCACCAGACTAAATGCCATAAATGCAGTCAATGAGATAGCACAGCCAATAGCCATGGGAGTATTAGCCCATAATCCCATCAACAACGAACCAAAACCAGCAACCAGACAGGTAGAAACAAACACTACTGTTGGTGGGAAACCTGCCTTGCTTAACATATTCGGTACTACAATCACCGAATACACCATTGCCAGGTAGGTTGTCAGGCCTGCCAGTACTTCCTGGCGTATATTACTGCCACGTTCACTGAGTTTAAAAAATACATCAAGCATACCTTGTGGTTTTACCGCATGCTTAGCCTGAAGATTACTGCCAGACATATTATTAGTCTGAATGTTTCTACCAGACATAGTGATGTCTCCTGATTTGCTAAGTTAACCGTATATGATCAAAACGCCATTACGCGTTGAATATTAAGGCATAAAAGCCTGTAATAACAACGCGATATGTTCACATTAATAATAATTATACATATATAAATTTTTACTCACGCTTCACCCATATTAGCTATTGATGAATTTTTCACCCAATGTAATATCTTGACGTAAAGCTTCAAGCATGCTAGTTAAGGCCTGCTCTTCAAAATCACTCAGCTTACCAATGTCTTTGTATTGGGCAATACCGTTGCTGCCCAATAACAGAGGCTGTGCAAAAAAGCGGGCATACTGACCATCACCTTCAACATATGCACAGTCCACAATATTTTTTTCACCCTGTAGTGCGTAGACTAAAGACAGAGCAAAACGGGCGCCCGCCTGCCCCATCGAAAGTGTTGCAGATCCACCACCTGCTTTAGCTTCCACAACCTCAGTGCCTGCATTTTGAATACGTTTGGCCAGATCTTTACTTTCCTGTGCACTGAAACTGATGCCTGGCACTTGCGATAATAACGGCAAAATAGTCACACCTGAATGCCCACCGATAACCGTTACCGCAACATCTTGTGGCTGTATCGATTTCAGTTCTGCAACAAAGGCACTGGCGCGAATGGTATCCAGCGTGGTAACACCAAACAATTTATTTTTATTATATACGCCAGCTTTTTCCAATATTGCTGCAGCAATGGGAATCATGGTATTGACTGGATTAGTAATAATCGCAATCAGTGCTTGCGGACAGATTCTGGCAACCTGTTCCATCAGAACGCGTACGATGCCTGCGTTGACATTAAATAAGTCGGAACGATCCATGCCTGGTTTACGTGCCATTCCCGCACAAATCAGTACAACACGCGCACCTTGCAATGCAGGAGTTGCATCCGTACCACTAAACCCTGTCATTTTTACTGCAGTGGGAATGTGGCTGAGATCAACAGCAATACCCGGCGTCACGGGTACGATATCATATAAAGCAAGTTCTGAACCTGCAGGAAGCTGGATTTTTAATAGAAGAGAAAGCGCCTGGCCTATACCACCAGCCGCACCGAGCACCGCAACTTTCATTCTGGACTCCTGTTAAATATTGCATGGAACATGCCGCCAATTTCATTTGCCTTAAACTGCACCTTTATCGTAGAACGGGGCAGAATCTATAGTAGTCTAGTAGTTAAACTAAGGTATGATGCGGATCCCGGGACTGATTTTTAATTAAACGTTTATCGATTCATAACTGCATGGCAGTTTACTAACCAGTGGAAAGCCTACCATGCGGGATAACTTGCAGATTATATTACCTTTTACCGCAAAAATATAACAATGCCATTATAAGTCGCTGCCTTAAAACCCGCATTAATGCATCCATTCGATGAAACCACAATAATTTCCATCAGGCTTACTATGGATTCTGTTTTCATACCAATTTTATATCCTGATATCCGTTAGCATTTTTAGTTTGTGAAACTGAAATTGCATAAAAATTCAAAAATATGCATTATAAAAAACCTCTAGATAATAATCATGGATATAAAATGAGCAAAACAATAAAGCAAAGAGATCTGATTAAGGCATTTAATACCTTATTAAAAGATGAAAAATGCGGTTCTCAGAATGCAATTGTTCTGACCCTGCTTGAAGAGGGTTTCGAAAATATTAATCAGTCTAAGGTATCTCGAATGCTAAAAAAATTTGGCGCAATCCGAACGCGCAATGCAAAAATGGAGATGGTCTACTGCCTGCCTCCTGCACTGGGAGTACCCACCACCAGCAGTCCACTGAAAAACTTTGTGCGCGATATTGATTTTAATCGCTCAATTGTTGTTATCCACACCAACCCAGGAGCGGCTCAGTTAATAGCCCGCATACTGGATTCTTTGGGTAAAGCAGAAGGCATACTTGGGACAATCGCAGGTGACGATACCATCTTTATTACCCCCATTCACGGATTCACTATTCAGAAACTGTATCATATCATCCTGAAACTGTTTGACCAGGAACTTTAATTCGATCCATTTCTTTTCAGCGTTTTATTGTTAATAATTTAATTTATTTAATAACTTATGGTGAATACCGCGAAAACTACCATTACTCATAATCAAAATATGACAGCCTGGCTGTGTTTTTTGTATAATCATTTCCACCAACTGATCAACATCCGTACTCCAGTAAACAGAATTTGAAAAAAATACAGTTATTTCATTCATGTGCCATGAAATATTCTCTGGCTGAAATAAAAATACTTCATCAGCTAAACTCAAGCAACCAGCCAGTCTATTTTTATACATACCCATCTTCATGGTATTAGATCCTGGTTCAAGGACCGCTAAAATTTTGGCCGTATCACCTGTTTTGCTGCGTAATGCCATCAATGTAGCCATAATGGCAGTTGGGTGGTGTGCAAAGTCATCGTAAACTTTGATGCCATTGACTTCTCCGAGTAATTCAAGTCGCCTGCGCGCATTAATAAAACTGCCAAGTGCACGGCAGGCATCCGCTGGTGGGATGCCTGCATGATGAACGGCGGCAATTGCCATCAGGCCATTATGCATATTATGTTCACCCATTAGTGACCACCTGACCTCACCAACAGGCTCTTTTTTCAGCAATACCTGGTATGCACTGGCATC
>CAZBYB010000029.1:0-3322 GCA_964496225.1 uncultured Yersinia sp.
CAACCCCTGCACATTCTGGCATACCCTGTTGCAATGCGGCAATGAGATGCCTGTCAATGGGTTGTTGTACTAAACCCAACGCCCCGCGCTTGAGATTATCCTGTTCAAAACGCTGTAATTGTTCATTACCATCCGTTAATTCACGAAAACCATTTGCTAACTCAACGCCCTTAAAATAGACTTCAAAACGCTCTGCGACCCGATTATCTTCAGTACTAATCTCCGCCAGTGACGCCTGTGTTGCCGGAAAATGATAAACAAACGCGGGTTTATTATGACCAATATGAGGTTCTACCCCAAAAGCAAACAGTAATTGTAATAATGCATCGCGATTTTCTTCTTTCTGCGCAAGATTTGCCAGATCAAGCTTACCGGCAGCTTCACGCAACTGCGTGTTATCGGCAGATAAGGGATCAACATTGGCATAACGTAAAAACGCCTGTTGATAAGAGAGAGTATCCGAATTTTCACAATCCAGTATTTGCTGCAATAAATCATCCACTTCATTCATTAATCGATACATATCGTAATGGGGACGATACCATTCCAGCATGGTGAACTCAGGGTTATGGTAACGCCCTGCCTCTTCATTGCGAAAACTACGGCCTATCTGATAGATAGAGCCACTCCCCGCTGCCAGGAGCCTTTTCATGTGATATTCCGGACTGGTTATCATATATAATGTTAAGCCATCACCAGCACCTGGACCAGTAAAGCGGGTTTGAAAAGGGTAAAGATGAACATCGGTGACTGTCGCTTGGCTCATGGCCGGTGTTTCAACCTCCAGTACGCCACGATCAGCAAAAAACCGTCTTATTTTTGACAGTATCTCTGCACGTTTTACCAAATTGGCGACAGGTGCACTTGGATGCCAGCTTGTTGTTTCGTTCATGGTGATTTACTCCGAAATCAAATACAAGGATGCAGCCTATCCATATCCTGAAACCTTGGACGAATAAGCCACTATCCATGATCTATGGTATCTACAGCTGTATTCACAACCAGGAACTGATGTGACAGTGATCATTGCACATTGGAAGGAAACAATACCCTACATTGATGATCCTGAATTTCTTCTGCTGAAGCATGATTGAATTTTAATAACCGACGCTCGGTGGCCATCAGTAAAAAATCACCATTAGCCAGTGCTACCATGGCCAGACCATAACGATCCATTTTTTGTTTTGCCCCTGGAATGCCATTAGCCAGTATGCGAAAAGCCCCTTCCTGATGTAACTCAGTAGCAGTAATGCGTTTAACGCTATAATCATGGCCCAATAAACCGCCAGGTAACGATTGCCAGTTAGCACTAAATAGATCACTGTGATGCAATAGTTGAGTTTTCACTTCAGGTAACAGGCAGGAAATATGAATATGCAAGTGATCCTGAGTACGGCCATAAGGCGAGTTAACCGTTAAAGAGATATCACTATCGGGCACAAGAGAACCCTGTTTATCAGACATAAAATGGCGAGCCTGCCACGCCTGTTCAAAATAGTTAGGCGTACTGGCATCCAACAATAGCGGGCTTTCGATTCCTGTCACTTTCATTGTGGGCATTAATAGATATTGCAGTGGGCCATTACGATCCTTAAATACCACCACCCCTTTTTCTTCATCGACCTGTATACACGGTGCTGGCCCTTGCCCTGCGTCATAATGAACCATGCATTGTTGGCTAACAATATTCCAGAGTGCATCTCGATTGTCTCGATTCGCCAAATACAGCCAGCAAAGTAATACCACCGGGATTCCCAGTGTTAATAAAAATAACAATGTTGGGCGGTGACGAATTAACTGCAGCATTCTTGTCTCCTGATATAAAAATCGGTGAATCCATCCATCAGCGGGATATACTTGCCTGTGTTTAACACAACAGGTTACTAAAAATTACTCTGATCGAGGTATAACTGACCTTCCTCCATTCGGATACTCAGCCGTAGCAATCCAGGCAGCACAAAACAACGTTAGCCGCGCAAAACAATAAAAAAAAGCCACCAGACTGATCATTGAGCCGAATGCTGCGCCTGAAGGTGATTGAGCAAGATGTGGTAAAATAATCATCAGAATAAATTTGATGATTTCAAAACCAATCGCTGCGATTAATGTGCCACGCAGTAGTGCTTTTTTCTGCTGTTTATGACAGGACAACAACCAAAAGATCCAAAGAAATAATAAATAACTGGCAGTAACAGAAATCAATAATACCATCAATCTCATGACTGGACGCAACCACACAATATTATCAAGACTGGCAATATCCAGTATCTCTGCCTGGACTTGACTGGCAACCGAGGTCAATGAAAGTGTGCAGGCCAGCGCGATTAATAATCCGGCTAGCGCAATTAAATCACGGAAATATTTAAAATAGATCTTTTCATTATCTTGCGTTTTGCCTTCCCAGATTGCACAAGACTGAGCACGAATGGCCTCGCGCAGGCTTCCTATCCAGTTGATACCTGAATATAGTGCCATTACTAAGCCCGTTAACCCAACAGTATTACGTTGGTCAATGGCAATTTTGACGCTGTTCTTTAACGTGGTGGCCAAGGTAATATCACGGATACTATTAACAATTTTATTAGTCAGCTCTGCCAGAAGATCAGCGTTCGACGCCAGTATATAACCCGCCACTGCAAAAGATAGCATTAACATCGGGATAAAAGATAAAAAAGAAAAATAGGTTATTGCTGCACCAAATAAGTCACCTTGGCGATCATAAAAGCGATCTATTGCACGCATCATATGAGTAATGCCTGGCTTGGTTTTTATTCGCTTCACCTTATAGATGACATGCGAGATAAAAGCTTTACCCGGCTGGTCTGCGGCCCTGGATTGGATTTTACTCTTTAAGTTGCTCATCCTGCACCTTGCTTTCCCGGCAATCCATTTATTTTATTAACGCATGGTCACAAATTCTTCTGCAACCGTTGGGTGAATTGCAATTGTGTTATCAAAATCCTTTTTGGTGGCATTCATTTTTACGGCAACCGCAAAACCTTGTAGAATTTCATCCATACCGGCACCAATACCATGGATCCCCACGATTTTTTCATCCTGCCCAGTACAAACTAGTTTTATTCTACAGGGTTGAGGATAGTGAGTCACTGCAGTATACATAGCCGTAAATGAGGATTGATAAACTTTGACTTGGTGATGGCCATAAAGTTCCCTGGCTTCAGGTTCAGTCAGCCCCACAGCGCCAATGGGAGGATGGCTAAATACCACAGTAGGAATGTTATGGTAGTTTAGATATGCATCGGATTTGTTATTGAATAACCGTTCAGATAAACAACGGCCAGCAGCAATTGCAACAGGTGTC
>CAZBYB010000029.1:3334-10901 GCA_964496225.1 uncultured Yersinia sp.
GCTCCGGTGTTATCCCCTACTGCATAGATACCTTTCACATTGGTATTTTGAAATTTATCTACTTCAATATAGCCTTCATCCGACGTTTTCACCCCTGCAACGTTCAGATTCAAGTCATCTGTAATAGGTTTACGACCAATGGCCCAAATGAGCAAATCCACCCTGGTTTGCCTGCCATCTGATAATTGTAACGTCAGACTGTTATCCGCATTTTTGATGACGGCCTTGAGTATCGATTCCGTATGCAACGTTAGACCAGAACTGTGCATCACTTCCAGTAAAGTATCTACAATTAAGGGATCAAAATGACGCAACGGGGCGTGTTTGCGCACAAACAGATGAGTCTCGCTACCCAATATATTCAGGGTGCTCGCAATCTCTACCCCAATATAGCCAGCTCCTACCACTGCAACAGATTTCGGCAAGACATCCAGACTAAAAAATCCATCAGAATCGATACCATATTCAGCACCTGGAATATCCGCATGAATCGGTCGCCCGCCCGTGGCGATTAGGATATGATCCGCTGTTATTATCTCACCGTTCACTTCGATGGCATGAGTATCGACAAAACGCGCCTTACCCAACATCACCTCAACATTGTTGCGACTTAAACCTTGCGCGTATGAGCGACGGATCCTGTCAATATATGCACTACGACAGGCAATCAGTTTTTTCCAGTGAAATGATGTTGACGGAATATCAAAACCGTAATCAGGGGCATAGTGATTAATAGCGTCAGCAATTTGTGCCGCATTCCACAATACTTTCTTAGGTACACAACCTGCATTGACACAGGTACCTCCAAGCTTATGCGCTTCAATCAATACACATCTTTGACCATACATGGCTGCCCGATTGATCGAGGCAATACCACCACTGCCACCACCTATCACTAAATAATCGTAATGTTGAGTCACCAGAATAACCTTTATCTGTCGTATTGTTGTCTTGAGAGATGAAATAAAAATTATTTATTTATATAAATATCAATATATTAAATTCAGTTTCTTCGTAATAAAGCATACATGGCCCCAGCCATTGATACCAGCGTCTAAGATTAGAATAATGCTTATGGTTTATTATTGTGTTTACAAAACCCTCAAATGAAAGTGGCCACACAATTTAATCCTGTTAATCACACTCTCTAACCCGGATTTCCTGGCAAATAAACAGCGGCATTTTGTCAAAAAATGAGGAACAATAATGAGGGTTTTGCATGTATCTACTGAGTTGTTTCCCTTACTGAAAACGGGCGGCTTGGCAGATGTGATCGGCGCTTTACCTGAGGCTCAGATTGCAGTAGGCACAGATGTTCGCATTATGCTACCTGCTTTCCCTGATGTCTGTAAAGGCATCCCCAAGAGTGTGCTGGTTGCAGATATTGATACCTTTGCGGGTAAAGTCTCATTGCGTTATGGCAACTATCAAGGTAAGGGCATCTATTTAATTGATGTACCAGCGCTTTATGAGCGTCATGGTAGCCCCTATCACGATCAGTTTCTTTGTTCCTGGCCAGACAACTATAAGCGCTTTGCGTTACTTGGCTGGATGGCTTGTGAAATTGCCTGTGGTCTTGATAGTTACTGGAAGCCAGACATCGTCCATGCTCATGACTGGCATGCAGGATTAGCCTGTGCTTATCTGGTAGCACGTGGAAAGCCGGCTCGTTCAGTATTTACCGCTCATAATCTGGCTTACCAGGGATTATTTGCCGCTCATCATATTCAGGAACTCCAGTTACCCACCTCTTTTTTCCAGTTACATGGTTTGGAATTTTTCGGCCAGATTTCTTTTTTGAAAGCCGGGTTATTTTACGCAGACCACATTACTACCGTCAGCCCCACTTATGCCCGTGAAATAACGCAGGCGGCGTTTAGTTACGGCATGGAAGGATTACTGCAAACACGCGTGAATGAAGGACGTCTGACGGGTATCCTCAATGGCGTTGATCATACGGTCTGGAATCCAGCCACCGATCAACTCATTACAGCCCGTTATCACCAGAAAAATCTTGGCCCCAAAAAACACAATAAAACGCATTTACAAAAAATAATGGGCCTGCATGTTATAGATCAGGCGCCGGTTTTCGCCGTTGTCAGTCGTTTAACTGAACAAAAAGGATTGGATCTGATACTGGCGGTATTAACTCCCTTACTGAAACAGGGAGGGCAATTAGTCGTTTTGGGTATGGGAGATATCGCCCTGCAGGAAAAATTTCTGGTCGCTGCAGAACAATATCCCGGACAGGTTGCAGTACAAATTGATTATCAGGAAAAACTGTCTCACCAGGTGATTGCCGGGGCTGATATTATTTTAATACCCAGTCGATTTGAACCTTGCGGGTTAACTCAACTTTATGGCCTGAAATATGGCACCCTGCCATTAGTGCGTCACACGGGTGGTCTGGCTGACACTGTCGTGGATTGTGCGCTGGAGAATTTGGCCGATAACAGTGCCTGTGGGTTTGTATTTTATGAATATTCTCCTAAAGCACTGGAGCAGGCTATCCGACGTGCTTTCGTGCTCTGGCATCAGCCAAAACAGTGGCATCAGGTACAACGTAGCGCGATGAGCCTGGATTTTAGCTGGCAACTGACAGCAGAAAGCTACCTGTTTCTTTATCAGACTTTACTATAATGAACACCACCATCCTTGATACACCAACATGAGGGTCGATAGATTATTATGATACCGTCAATCAGTTATATCCCACCCGTTGTCAGTGTAGAAGCACTCAAATATTCCATTGCGTACAAGTTAATGTTTACCATCGGCAAAGATCCGGCAACTGCCTCACAACATGACTGGTTGAATGCAACCTTGTTCGCTGTTCGGGATCGTATGGTTGAACGCTTGCTGCGTTCAGGTCGTGCACAATTGTCTCAGGATGAACGCCAGGTTTACTACCTGTCCATGGAATTCCTGTTGGGTCGGACACTCTCCAATGCATTATTATCCACAGGAATTTATGATGAAACCAAACAGGCCCTGGACGACATTGGGCTTAATCTTTCCGAACTGCTGGAAGAAGAAGATGATCCTGGTTTGGGTAACGGCGGATTAGGACGACTGGCAGCCTGTTTTCTCGATTCACTGGCAACACAGGCATTGCCGGGCCGTGGTTATGGCATTCGCTATGAATACGGTATGTTCAGCCAAAAAATTATCAATGGTCAACAGGCTGAATCCCCGGATAACTGGTTGGAATACGGTTATCCATGGGAATTTGCCCGACATACACGCTACAAGGTACGCTTTGGTGGTCGCATCCAACAGGAGGGGGCTAAAATCCGCTGGTTGGAAACTGAAGAAATACTGGCTTGTGCCTATGATCAAGTGATCCCGGGTTTTGATACCGATGCGGCCAATGTTTTGAGATTATGGGGAGCGCGTGCCAGCAATGAAATCAACCTGGGTAAATTTGACCAGGGTGATTATTTTGCGGCGGCGGAAGATAAAAACCACTCCGAAAATGTATCAAGAGTGCTCTATCCCAATGATTCAACGTGTTCAGGACGCGAACTTCGCTTGAGACAAGAGTATTTTCTGGTATCTGCAACTGTACAGGACATTCTGAAACGCCATTGGGTTAAATATTACACATTTGACAATCTGGCTGACAAAATTGCCATTCATCTCAATGATACTCACCCGGTGTTGGCCATTCCTGAGTTAATGCGTTTGCTAATTGATAAACATAAATATACCTGGTTACAGGCATGGGAAATGATTGAGAAAATATTTTCCTATACTAATCACACTCTGATGGCTGAAGCATTGGAAACTTGGCCTATTGGCATGATTGGTAAAATCCTGCCGCGCCATTTACACATTATTTTTGATATTAATGACCATTTTCTCAAACAGGTTGAGAAAAAATTTCCCGAAGACCGGGAGTTACGTTCCCGGGTTTCCATCATCGATGAAAATCATGGACGACAGGTCAGAATGGCCTGGCTGGCAGTGATCGCCAGTCATAAAGTGAATGGCGTCTCGGCATTGCATTCTGAGCTAATGGTAAAATCGTTATTTGCCGATTTTGCACGTATTTTCCCCGATCGCTTTTGTAATAAAACCAACGGAGTGACTCCCAGACGCTGGTTAGCACTGGCCAATCCTTCCCTTGCGGAATTACTGGATAGCAACATTGGTAAAAGGTGGCGTACTGATTTAACGCAATTGAATGAGCTGAAACAATACGCAGATTATCCTGGTTTTTTACAAAAGCTCAAAAAAGCAAAACTGGAAAATAAAAAAAGGCTGGCTCATTACGTTGCACGCAAACTCAATATTATTATTAACCCGTCAGCCCTGTTTGATGTACAGATTAAACGGATTCATGAATATAAAAGACAGTTATTAAATGTGTTGCATATTATCACCCGTTACAACCGCATATTGCAGGATCCCGACGATAAATGGTTACCCCGTGTCATGATTTTTTCCGGTAAAGCGGCATCTTCCTACTACAATGCTAAATTAATTATTCGTTTGATTAACGACGTGGCTACTGTGATTAATAATAATCCCCAGACCCAGGACAAACTGAAAGTGGTCTTTGTACCTAATTACAGTGTGAGTCTGGCTGAATTGATTATTCCGGCTGCGGATCTTTCGGAACAAATTTCTCTGGCAGGCACTGAAGCTTCAGGCACCAGCAATATGAAATTTGCCCTCAATGGTGCACTTACCATAGGGACACTGGACGGGGCCAATATAGAAATACGGGAACATGTGGGGGCAGAAAATATCTTTATTTTTGGTAATACCACGCAACAGGTAGAAGCCCTGCGCCACAATGGTTATAACTCACATCAGTATTACGAACAGGACAGCGAATTGCATCAGGTACTGACACAAATTGCCACGGGTGTATTTAGTCCTGAAGAGCCTCATCGTTATACCAGCCTGTTTAATTCACTGGTTAATCTGGGTGATCATTATCAACTGTTGGCAGATTATCGCAGTTATGTTGATACACAAGAAAAAGTAGATACGCTGTATCAAAATAGCGATAAATGGACCCGGACTGCATTGATGAATATCGCCAATATGGGCTATTTTTCATCTGACAGGACTATTAAAGAATATGCCGATGAAATCTGGCGTATTCAACCCATTAAACTGTGATAATTAGTGCTGACATGATAAAACGTAACACTATATCGCGATTGGTAGGAAAAGTACCATGTCAGCATTTCCCGATGCCCAGGTAATTAATCAGATAATATCCGGTCACTATGCGGATCCCTTTTCTTTGCTGGGCATGCATCAGACCAGCGCAGGTATTCGGGTTTGTGCCTTACTCCCTGATGCAACGGATGTCTGGGTGATCGAAGCACAAAATCAACGTAAAATTAGCCAGCTTGATTGTTGTGATGCACGGGGTTTTTTTTTCAAATTACTCCCTCATCGTAAAAAAGTTTTTCGTTACCAATTACAGGTCAACTGGCAAGGCCAACAACACATTATCGAGGATCCTTACCGTTTTGGGCTGTTATTACAGGATATCGACAGCTGGTTACTGGCCGAAGGAACACATTTACGACCCTGGGAACATCTGGGTGCTCATCTCACCCAATTGGACGGTGTCTTTGGTGTCAGTTTTGCCGTTTGGGCTCCCAATGCCAGGCGTGTTTCGGTGGTGGGAGAATTTAATTTTTGGGATGGGCGCCGCCATCCCATGCGCCTGCGTGGTGACAATGGCATCTGGGAGCTCTTTTTGCCCGGGGTACAAGCCAATCAGTTGTATAAATATGAAATCATCGACAGCCAGGGTCATGTCCGCTTGAAAGCCGATCCTTATGCATTTTCAGCCCAGATGCGCCCGGAAACAGCCTCCGTGATTTACCCGTTACCGGAAAAAACGGTCAATATGCCACCAGTCCGGCAGCAGGCAAATCATTTACAGTCTCCCATTTCCATTTATGAAGTACATTTGGGCTCCTGGCGGCGTCATACGGATAATCATTTTTGGCTGAGTTATCGCGAGCTGGCAGAACAATTGGTGAGTTACACCAAGTACATGGGGTTTACGCATCTTGAGTTATTGCCCATTAATGAGCATCCCTTTGATGGCAGCTGGGGCTACCAGCCGCTTGGGCTCCATGCGCCAACGCGCCGCTTTGGCAGTCCGGAAGATTTTAACTATTTGATCAATAAGGCTCATGATGCCGGAATCAATGTCATTCTTGACTGGGTTCCGGGTCATTTCCCCAGTGATGAATATGGCCTGTCATGTTTTGACGGTACCGCCCTGTATGAACATGCTGATCCTCGGGAAGGTTATCATCAAGACTGGAATACGTTGATTTATAACTATGGCCGCCTTGAAGTACGTAACTACCTTACGGGTAATGCCCTGTACTGGTTAGAACGTTTTGGCATTGATGGATTACGCATAGATGCCGTTTCATCGATGATTTATCGTGATTATAGTCGTGAACATGATCAATGGGTACCTAATTATTATGGTGGTAAAGATAATCTGGAAGCCATCGAATTTTTGCGTCATACCCATAAAACTCTGGGGGCAGAACGCCCAGGAATCATCACCATTGCTGAAGAATCCACCGCATATCCTGGTGTAACTCTGCCCGCAGATGCCAATGGTCTGGGATTTAATTACAAATGGAATCTGGGCTGGATGCACGACACGCTCAACTACATGAAGCATGATCCGGTACACCGTAAATGGCACCATAACCTGATGACATTTGGTATGTTGTATGCCTACAGCGAAAATTTCGTCTTACCCCTTTCTCACGATGAAGTGGTGCATGGTAAGGGCTCGATACTTGATCGTATGCCTGGCGATACCTGGCAAAAATTTGCCAACCTGCGTGCTTATTACGGGTTTATGTGGGCGCATCCGGGTAAAAAACTGCTGTTTATGGGCAATGAATTCGCTCAGGGACGTGAATGGAATGTGGACAGCAGCCTGGACTGGCACCTGCTGGACTCTCCCCACGGCTGGCACAATGGGGTACAAAAACTGGTGCGGGATCTCAATCATTGCTATCAACAGCAGCCTGCACTCCATCGACAGGATTATCAACCTGCCGGTTTTGAGTGGCTGGTGGTAGACGATCATGATAATTCAGTCTTTGCTTTTCTACGTAAGGATGACAGGGACAATCACCTGATCGCTATCAGTAACTTCACCCCCGTTCCCCGTTATCATTACCGGATAGGGATTGATCAATTCGGGCATTATCGGGAGTTACTGAACACGGATTCTTACCATTATTGTGGCAGTAATCTGGGTAATCACGGCGGTATTGATGCCAGGAATATTCCCAGCCATCAGCGACCCTATTCCCTGTCACTGACATTACCGCCGTTGGCAACGCTGTATTTGCTGCTGGAACGAACATGATGACGTTAACCCGGGGTCACCCCACTCCACTTGGGGCCTATTTTGATGGATCGGGAATCAATTTCACGCTGTTTTCTGCCCATGCAAAACACGTTGAACTCTGCCTGTTTGACGCCGCAGGTCATGAACAACGTCTGCCATTGCCGGCCCGCAGTGGCAATATCTGGCATGGTTACCTGCCGCACG
>CAZBYB010000029.1:10911-20427 GCA_964496225.1 uncultured Yersinia sp.
GTCAGCGTTATGGTTTTCGGGTAACCGGGCCGTTTGACCCACAACAAGGTCACCGCTTCAATGCCCACAAATTACTACTCGACCCCTGTGCCCGTGCACTTGAAGGCGCGCTAACCGACGACCACCGACTTTATGGTGGCATTACAACCCCTGATTTGCAGAACAGTGCAGCCGCCATGCCAAAATGCGTGGTGACCCATGAACTCATGAACTGGCAGGACGATCGGGCACCGGCCATTCCTTGGGGGAAGACGGTGATCTATGAAGCCCATGTGCGTGGTTTAACGCAACAGCATCCTGATATCCCTCTGGCACTGCGGGGTAGCTATGCGGCCCTGGCACATCCTGTGATCATCAGTTATCTGAAACGATTAGGGATCACGACACTCGAATTGTTGCCGGTACAACAACATGCCGATGAACCCCGCTTACAGCAGTTGGGATTAAAAAATTACTGGGGTTACAACGTATTGGCTCCTTATGCTGTGGAACCCCGCTATGCCAGTGGGCAACAGGGTTCACCTTTGTCAGAATTACGCCATGCCGTCAGAGCACTGCATGACGCAGGTATTGAAGTCATACTGGATGTGGTATTCAATCACAGTGCTGAACTGGATGTTGCCGGCCCTACGTTATCCCTGCGTGGCATCGATAACGCCAGTTATTACTGGCTTAATGCCTTACGGCTTAATCAGCCGGAGGTGATGAACTGGGTCATCGATTGTCTGTGTTATTGGGTTGACAGTTGCCATGTGGACGGATTTCGCTTTGATTTGAGCACGGTATTGGGTCGTACACCCGGTTTCGACCGTAATGCCCCACTATTGACGGCATTGTTGCAGGACAGGCGCCTTGCCGGTTGTAAAATGATTGTCGAACCCTGGGATATAGGCTGGGAAGGCTATCAATTGGGTCAGTTCCCTGCCGGGTTTGCCGAATGGAACGATCAGTATCGTGATGCCATGCGTCGCTTCTGGTTGCACCGTTCCCTTCCTTTAGGATTATTTGCCCGGCATTTTGCTGCTTCTGGTGAACTGTTTCATCAACGGGGACGCACACCTTCGGCCAGCATTAACCTGCTCACGGCTCATGATGGCTTTACACTACTGGATCTGCTCTGTTTTAATCAAAAACACAACGAGAGCAATGGTGAAAATAACCGGGATGGCCACGATAATAATCTGAGCAATAACCATGGTACAGAAGGTCTGACGGCAGATGATGCTACCTGGCAACGGCGCAAAGCCTGCCAACGTGCATTGCTTAGTACACTGCTGTTATCCCAGGGAACCCCCTTGTTACTGGCGGGTGATGAACAAGGCCACAGTCAACAGGGTAATAATAATGCTTATTGCCAGGACAACAACCAGACTTGGCTGAACTGGGCCGCCGCTGATCATGATATGCTGGCCTTTACGGCGGCTCTGGTGCATTTACGCCAGAAAATCCCGGCTCTTACCCAAGATCAATGGTGGCAGACTGGGGATGACACAACAGTACAGTGGCTGGACAGTAACGGCCAACAAATGACACCCCAAGCCTGGGAGCAAGGAGAACAGCAACATTTACAGATTTTACTTTCCCGGTACTGGTTGGTGGTCATCAACGCCAGCGAAAACCCCTGTGACATGTGTTTACCGCAAGGGGAATGGCTGCCTGTTCCTCCTTATACATCTGCGACAGATGCGGCAATTTTTACCCACTGGCCAGCGGCTGGCTGTTCAGTGTGCGTACTGGCTAAAGCCGCTCAGAATTGAATTTTTTACTGATGTTGGCCCCAACCCGCTAAATTAGTCTGTTACCCAGAGGGTCAGACCATTTTTATTTGACTGATTGAGCCGTTCTGTCAGGGATTCATGGTCAGGAAAAACCAAGTCCGGCGCAATTTCTGCCAGTGGCCAGAGCATAAATTCACGTTCCTTGAGTCCGCGGTGAGGTATCCTCAGACGCGGGGTACTTATCCTGTGATCACCATATAATAGGATATCTAGATCCAACGTACGGGGTCCCCAGCGTTGGTTTTTTTGTCTTGTTCGTCCCTGATGACATTCAATAGACTGCAGGCTATCCAGTAATTGTTCAGGAGAGAGCAGGGTGTCCAGTGCAGCTACTGCATTAAGGCAATCATCCTGATTCTGTGGGCCCATGGGCCGGGTACGGTAAAATGAGGAACAGGTGACGAAGTGGGTATCAGGCAATTGTTTGAGTGCCTCCAACGCCAGGTGGGCTTGTTTCTGAGGTTGTTCCAGATTGCTACCCAGTGCAATATAGGCACGTATCATCATATTTTTTCTTTATGCACGCTTAAGTGACGTGGTGGGCGAGTTCGGGAATATGAGTGCCCTGAATCTGCACCTAAGGCATGTAACATGGATTTTTGTTGTGCAGGTTTGGCTTGCTGAAATTCTTCCCACCAACAGGTGAGTTGTTTTAATTCAACGTGATTTTCAGCTTCTGCGCGCAAGGCTAACAGATCGTAAGCAGCACGAAATTTCGGATGTTCCATCAATTTGTAAGCCCGTTGTCCCTGGCGCCGCGGCAGGCGTAATTGCAATAGCCAGATATCCCTTATTAAGGAAGTAATACGTTTTGGGATGGCTAATGAATGACATTGTTCTTCCAGCACTTTACTGATGGCCAGTGAAAAGGCCTCAAAATAAACCAGACTGCTTTCCTGTATCAGTTTTTGTGCATGTTCGGTCAGAGGGTACCAGAGCATAGCCGCAAATAAAAACGCAGGATTAACCCCCATACCCTGTTGCAGGCGAAAATCTGTATTTTTTAATACCTGTTGTAATATGCATTCCGTGGGTGACCCATGATTTTCAGTAAAATGACGGGCAATTATTGGGAAAAGTGGCTGGAAAAGTTGGTATTCACACAGTTTTGTATAAGCCATATAGCCATATCCAGCCTGCAGGAGTTTTAATGATTCTTCAAACAGTCTTGCCGGGGGGATTGCCTGTAACAAAGAAGCCAGCTGTGGTATTGGCTCTGCGGTTTCCCGGCTGAGGGTCATGTTCAGTTTGGCTGCAAAACGTACTGCACGCAACATGCGTACGGGATCTTCACGATAGCGCACGTGTGGATCACCAATGAGTCGAATGATGCCTTGTTTTAGATCGGGTAAACCACCCGTATAGTCGCGCAGGGTAACATCAGCCATACTGTAATAAAGGCTGTTAATGGTGAAGTCGCGGCGCTGTGCGTCTTCTTCTATAGAGCCAAAAATATTGTCGCGCAATAACATGCCATGCTGGGTTTGCTGGGATGAATTTTTGTCATTTTTTTCTGTTGATCGTGGCTGATGATGGCCACGAAAGGTAGCGACTTCAATAATCTCTTGCCCGAACATAACATGGGCAAGCCGAAATCGCCGACCAATTAAGCGGCAATTACGGAACAGTTTGTATACCTGTTCCGGTGTTGCACTGGTCGTGATATCAAAATCTTTTGGTTTTTTACCTAAAAGCAAGTCACGTACACTGCCACCAACCAGATAAGCGTCATAACCATATTTATTCAGGCGGGAAAGTACCTTCAGGGCATTATTGCTGATGTCGGTACGGGAAATGTTGTGCTGATCCTGCGGAATAACCGTGATGAGATTGGTGCTAACAGTTGATGCGGTATTTTTTCTGCGCGGGTTGGTACCGGCTGAAGCTGTATTTTTTTTACGCGTTTCTTTGTTTGCACGTGAATTTTGGGTATTTCTTATCAAAATATTACACAAAAATCGTGTTACTCGTGTAAAAATGGTACACCTCGATAATGATGAATCAAAAACTGAACGATGGCAATACAAGGGGTTATCATAACTTACCATGCCCCTTGTGAGAATGTTGTTGTATGGTACTTCATCGTACTGGTCAAGTAGTATATTCTACTGTATATCCTTGGGCTGCCCGCGCCGCGCTTGGTGCGAATGCTTTACCCAAGGGAGTAACTCTATCCTGCAATTTGTTTTTCACGAATTTCAGCCAAGGTTTTACAGTCAATACATAAATCAGCAGTAGGACGTGCTTCCAGTCGGCGAATGCCAATTTCAATACCGCAGGATTCGCAAAAACCAAAATCTTCATCGTCAACTTTTTTTAACGTTTTCTCAATTTTTTTGATCAGTTTGCGTTCACGATCACGATTACGCAATTCAAGGCTAAATTCTTCTTCCTGAGCTGCACGGTCAACAGGATCAGGGAAGTTAGCGGCCTCATCTTGCATATGGGATACTGTTCGGTTGACTTCATTTCTTAGCTGATTACGCCAGGCATCAAGGATCAGCCTGAAGTGCGCTAATTGGGCTTTATTCATGTACTCTTCACCCGGTTTTTCCTGGTATGGTTCTACACCAGCAGTAGCCAGAATGCTCAGGGACGAGGTTTGACGTTTTTGCCCTTCTTGCATGATACTTCTCCTAATACGCTACGCATAACATAAATTGAAAAAAATTCCCAAATACGGGGAAGCGGCTATAAATAGCAGATGGTAACGAGACTGGCAATAATTCCTGCTATCCTTTTGATGAGGTATGAAAGCATATCTGGCAAATTTTTAAAATTAATGGGTTACTTTAGGTTATGTTAATCAAGCAATAAGGGTAGACGCGTTTTGAGCTCCATGCCCCGGGATGAAAGCTCAGCACCATAACACATGATTTCTACTCCGGATGCTTGTGCTTGTGCCAGCAGTTGTGCATAGCAAGGATCGATATGTCGTGCCGGTGCAATTTGTCTGATACCCGAATGCAACGCTGCGAAAAAAAGAATGGCTCGATTTCCGTTATCCACTGCTGTTTTCAATTCCCGTAAATGTTTTTGACCACGTAAGGTCACCGCATCTGGAAAATACCCACATTGTTTTTGTAATAAAGTCACGGATTTGATTTCAATATAGCAGTTTACTTTATTATCGGCCTGTAATAACAAATCAATACGGCTATTTTCCACACCATATTTGACTTCAGGCTTTAATCTAGTGTAGCCGGATAATTCAACAATATTGCATTGTTCAATGGATTCTCTGACCAGGCGATTGGCATGTAAGGTGTTAACGCAAACCCAGTCTCCCGTCTGGAGTTGTGTCAGTTCCCAACTATGAGCATATTTACGTGCAGGATTGTTTGATGTGGAATACCAGACGGTATTGCCGGCTATGGCACAACCGGTCATAGCCCCGGTATTGGCACAATGGAGTGTTAGTCTGTCACCGCCAGGGGTGATGACATCGGCCAAAAAGCGCTGATAGCGTCGCAGTAATCTGGCCGGTTGTAGCGGTGCGGAAAATAACATGATTTCCCCTCAATACGTATATTGCATCAGGCGTAAGGCAGTCTGTATTTAGCTGGCTTAAATTGTGCCTGATTTCTTTGATTCAGATGCTACACTGCACCGCAGTGTTACGTTAATAGATGCCGGTTGCGCTGTATGGGTTTGCCGCTTTTGTGTGGTTGTCCTGGCCTTTGCTGCAGGTTGCCCATATGCGAGATTCCAGACAAGCGCGCCGGCATTTATGATGATGCCTTGTGGGGTGTACCTGTTGTCAACCACGATGATGGCCAGTGAATGTAGCAGATTTTTTGCCGGATGTTCAGAAAAATGAAAACCGTTGTCTGATTCAGAATGAAATCTGATGCAAGGCAAACTTGTTTGGGTATGATCAAGAACCCCCGATGTGATGAAGTGAATATGACGACGAGGACAGCTTAATGTCACCTGAAATACTGCCCTCCGGGCAGGATAAAAAACGCCATTGGATGAGTTTATTGATTAAGGTATGTTTAGTCAGCGTATTGGTGCTGGTGATGTTCGGTTTTTATCTGGATGCACAAATACGTAGCCGCATTGACGGTAAAGTGTGGCAATTTCCTGCAGCGGTCTATAGTCGGATGGTGAACCTGGAACCCGGTATGCCCTACAGTAAGAAAGAAATGGTTAATCTGCTGGAAGGTATGCAATATCGTCAGGTGAGCCGCATTACGCGGCACGGCGAATTTACTGTGCACAATGAGGGTATTATTGAAGTATTGCGTCGGCCTTTTGATTTTCCAGATGGCAAAGAAGAGCAAATTCGTGTTCAGCTGTTATTTCATAATGATCGTCTTATACAAATAAAAAACCCGGATAATCAACGTAATTTTGGTTTTTTTCGTTTGGATCCCAAATTGATCACCCTGTTGCAGTCACCCAATGGTGAACAGAGGTTGTTTGTTCCCCGGACAGGATTTCCTGAATTATTGGTGGAGACGCTGTTGACCACAGAAGACCGTGATTTTTATCAACATGAAGGGATCAGCTTTTACTCAATTGGCCGTGCCATTCTGGCAAACCTGCTTGCCGGACGGACAGTGCAGGGAGGTAGTACCCTGACGCAACAGTTAGTAAAAAATTTGTTCTTGACTAACGAACGCTCTTTGTGGCGCAAACTTAATGAAGCTTACATGGCCTTACTGGTTGATTTCCGCTATGACAAAGATCGCATTCTGGAATTGTATCTGAATGAAGTTTATCTGGGACAAAGTGGTGATGACCAGATTCATGGCTTTCCTCTGGCCAGCCTGTATTATTTTGGCAGGCCGGTTAACGAGCTGAGTCTGGATCAGCAGGCATTGCTGGTAGGGATGGTTAAAGGCGCATCGCTGTATAATCCCTGGCGTAACCCACAACTGGCGCTGGAACGGCGTAAT
This sequence comes from uncultured Yersinia sp., assembly GCA_964496225.1. GTDB lineage: Bacteria > Pseudomonadota > Gammaproteobacteria > Enterobacterales > Enterobacteriaceae > CAZROT01. The sequence continues at coordinate 17,594 of CAZBYB010000029.1, forward strand.
CTGGTATTAAAGGTATTACAGCATCAGGCCGTCATTGACGCAGAATTGTACACTATATTGAGCGAGCGGCCATTGGGTGTACAACCCAAAGGGGGGGTCATTTCACCACAGCCGGCTTTTATGCAGATGGTGCGCCAGGAATTGCAACAAAAGCTGGGTGATAAGGTGAATGATTTATCGGGTGTAAGGATTTTTACCACACTGGATCCCGTTTCTCAGGATGCTGCGGAGAAAGCCATTGGTGTGGGTATTCCAGAACTGAAAGCCTCACGGAATCTTCAAGATCTGGAAGTCGCTATGGTGATAGTTGATCGCTTTACTGGGGAAATCAGGAGCATGATAGGGGGAGCTCAACCTCAATTTGCGGGTTTTAATCGGGCCATTCAGGCTCGCCGGCCTATTGGGTCTCTGGCCAAACCACCTACTTACCTGAGTGCACTTAGCCAGCCAGATCAATACCGTTTAAATAGCTGGTTGGCAGATCAGCCTTTGTCTCTTCAACAACCCGGTGGCTCCGTATGGCAGCCTAAAAATTTTGACAGGCAATTTCGTGGGCGAGTGATGCTGGTGGATGCTCTGGCCAATTCCCTTAACATACCTACGGTCAATTTGGGTCTGGCTGTCGGGTTGGATAATATTACTCTCACCCTGCAACGTCTGGGTATCCCGGAATCCGTGATTGATGCTGTGCCTGCCATGTTACTAGGATCGATAAGCTTAACGCCAATTGAAGTAGCACAGGAGTACCAGACTATTGCCAGTGGGGGTAACCGTGCACTGCTTTCAGCGGTACGCTCGATCGTGGCTGAAGATGGCACGGTACTTTATCAAAGTTTGCCACAGGCACAGCGTACAGTGCCTGCTCAAGCAGTTTACCTGACATTATATGGTATGCAGCAGGTGGTAGCTCGTGGAACATCCCGTGCACTGGCGGGAAAATATGCGGACTACCATCTGGCTGGCAAGACGGGTACGACTAACGATTTACGCGATAGTTGGTTTGCCGGTATCGATGGTAAAGAAGTGGTCATTATCTGGGTAGGTCGTGATAATTATGGCCCAGCCAAGTTGACTGGGTCCAATGGTGCATTGCCCTTGTATAGACGTTATCTGGAAAACCAGACACCCTTACCGCTACTGCTATCACCTCCGGAAGGTATTAATATGATGAATATTGATGCTGCCGGTAATTTTATCTGCAATGAAATGGGTAGCTGGCGCAGGATTCCAGTTTGGACTGAAAATCCACAGGCATTGTGCCATACCACTCAGGTAGAACTACATCCACCGTTGTCAAACGACGCACAGGATGAAGCAGGTGAAGAAGACGTTGAAGAAGATGAAAATGTTGCTGATTGGATTAAAAATATGTTCGGACTGTAAATGTCTGTCCGTAATCTGCTGTGCCTGATTATCAAGGAGCTAAAAAAATAACATGAATAATCCAGTTGAAACAAATCAATCAATAATATCAGTAACATCATGTCGATCATCTAAACCAAAAGTATTTAGTGGTGCACAACCATCGGGTGGTTTCACTATCGGTAATTATATGGGGGCATTGCGTCAGTGGGTAAATTTGCAGGACACTTATGATTGTATCTATTGTATCGTCGATCTGCATGCAATCACTGCTCGTCAGGATGCCATGACCTTGAGAAAAAGAACACTGGATACTCTGGCACTCTACCTTGCCTGTGGCCTTGATCCGAAAAAAAGTACGCTCTTTGTTCAATCCCATGTACCAGAACATGCTCAATTGAGCTGGGTACTGAATTGTTATACTTATTTTGGTGAACTCAGCCGTATGACTCAATTTAAGGATAAATCCGTACGTTATTCAGAAAATATTAATGTTGGATTATTCAGTTATCCGGTATTGATGTCGGCAGATATTTTATTATACCAGGCTGATCAGGTACCTGTGGGTCATGATCAAAAACAGCATCTGGAATTATGCCGGGATATTGCTCAACGCTTTAACGAGTGGTATGGCAATATCTTGACGGTGCCCGAGGCATTTATTCCTCCATCCGGAGCGCGGATTATGTCCCTGCAGGAACCCGGAAAAAAAATGTCTAAATCAGATGAAAATCGTAATAATGTTATTGAGTTACTGGAAGATCCTCAATCAGCGGTTAAAAAAATTAAGCGTGCAGTAACGGATTCAGACGAGCCACCCGTGATTCGCTATGATGCTGCTCGTAAGCCTGGCATTTCTAATTTGCTGGATATCATGTCGGGTGTCACCGGTCAATCTACCGCAGAACTGGAAGCCCAGTTTGCTGGCCAAAAATATGGTCATTTGAAAGGAGAGCTGGCTGACGTGGTTTCCCACATGTTAATGGATCTACAGGAGCGTTATTACTACTGGCGTGAGAATGAAGTTCTACTGGATCACGTGATGCAGGAAGGGAGAGCCAAAGCCAGGGAGCGTGCAGGAGAAATGCTCAAAAAGGTCTATGATGCGGTAGGATTTGCTGGCAGCATACGATAACTCACATCAGACTGCGGGTATGGTGTTTGTCGAACAATGGCAGTGACTAGCAAAAATAGCGGATTTTGATGGAAAAGTATTTTTAATGACAGCATCAGCGTCATCAGGGTTATCATGACAGCCCTATGGATTTAACAACTTGACTGCCTGCTAACCATGAAACAAAAAAAATCCTCCCCTCTGACGCCAAAACAGAACACACTGATCCAGCAGGCAGTGGCACTGCATCAAAAAGGTAAGCTCGATGAGGCTTGGGGACGCTATCAGAAATTACTTATCACTCTACCTGACTACCCTCTGCTACTGACCAATCTGGGTACCATCGCTTTGCAGCAGG
>CAZBYB010000029.1:20437-21081 GCA_964496225.1 uncultured Yersinia sp.
GGGCAGATATGAAGACAGTGTAAAAATACTGTACCGATCACTTCAGAGTGCGGCTGACCAACATTATGCACTTAACAGTCTGGGTAATGCCCTTCATGAGCTGAAACGCTTGCAGGAGGCACTGGCCTGCTATGACCGTGCTCTGGCCCTGTTTCCTGATTTTCCTGAAGCCTGGTGCAGCCGTGGTGTTACCCTGCGGGAGTTAAAACGCCCGGAAGAAGCCTTGGCCTGCTATGACCGTGCCCTGGCCCTCAATCCCACGTTTGCACAAGCCTGGTACAATCGTGGCAATATCCTCAATGAGTTAGCGCGCCCGGAAGAAGCCTTGGCCTGTTATGACCGGGCCCTTGCCATTAATCCCAACTTTGGGGAAATCTGGTGCAATCGTGGTAATGTCCTGCAGGACTTGGGCCGTCCACAGGAAGCGCTAGCCTGTTATGAGCGCGCACTTGCCATTAACCCCAACTTTGTGGAGGCCTGGTCCAATTGTGGCAGTATCCTCAATAGCTTGAAACGTCCTGAAGAGGCGCTGATCTGTTATGATCGTATTGTCGCCCTGAATCCGGATTTTGCAGAAGCCTGGTGGAACAAATCATTAGCACGACTCCTTATAGGTGATTATCAGGAAGGCTGGCTGCTGTATG
>CAZBYB010000030.1:0-20538 GCA_964496225.1 uncultured Yersinia sp.
TACTTCAAAAGCAGCGTAAAGTTTCCGGGTAAGTACACCAATATCTTGTGGGCTGGCACTGACACTCAGATTGTTGCGTCGGGCAAATCCAATCAGGTTACGATAACTTTGCATCATGGCATCCAGCAATTCATTATGCATATTACGTACCCGTTCAATCTTCCAATAGGATCGATTATCTAAAACGGCCAGACAGTCTTCATTCCAGCCCCATTCTCGTACCAACTGATCCATAATTTCCCGCCGCCAACCCGGCTTTGCTTCCGCAGAGGACAATTTTTCACGCACTTTCAGATAAAAACAGCGACGCGCCAGATCCAGACGCGCAATATCCTGAATTTCAGTTAGATAACGCGTGACACGATTTAGCATCAGACAATAAGCGTCAAGGCCAAAGGCAATGATTTCTTCATGATGAAAATGTTGTTTAATCTCCATGGATAGCAACTGGGAGTTAGGATATTCCCATGAATAGGCTTCCAGCAATAATGTTTTTAATACGGCTTTATAGGGGGAATCAATACTTTTATAAAGTTGCCATAGACTGGCACCAAAATATTCCTCAGCAGAGAGTGTGCTAAGCCCACCCAGATCCAACCATTCGTTGGGTGCCAGTATACCCTGTGTGTAGAGCGAAAACACATACCGGTCATAATTGTGCTCTTCTTCAACAGGAGTGATATTCCACAAAATACGTTTTCCTGCCAGACGTACAGCACTGCGATAAAATTCATCCAATAACAGGATATGTTGCGTAGAGCCACAATCATCTCCACCAAGGCTGCTATTATTGGCGTTACGGCGAAAACGGTTTTTATCAATCAGAAAAAAATTTACCTCAACACCCTGAGATATAGCCCAATTTTCCAGAAAATGACACTTTTGTTGTAGTTTGGCGAGTGCTTCTTCATTTAATCCCGTTTGGTGACAGACCCAAATGTCCAGATCCGAACTACTATTTTGACCAATAGAAGAGGTACTGCCCATGGAATAGACACCAATAATGGGTAATTCAGCATCTTCCTGCGGTATTACAAAAGGCACTGGTGGCTGAACAGCGTTAATATATTCAATTTGCTTGCTATCCGGCGTGAAAGAACAAATACCGTGAGGAACCTTGCCATCAAGGTATCCCGGCATCATCGGGTGTTGATAATGTAATAAAATAGGTAACAGACTGTAGACCTTTTTAAAAGCTGGCCCCATAGCCGCCATGGCACGATCAAGGCGTACTTGGTTGATAGTATCCAGTCTCTTTTTCAGTGTCTCGATGTAGAGGTTCAAGAACGTCTCGCCTGATTATGCCGGTGATTCTGAAGAAAAAACCTGAACTCGCCGTTAGTTTAAACGAATTTTTAACAAAATATTGATGGAAAACAAGCTAATTTAACACTTTGCTAAGAGACCGTAAAGACGACCTGATTAATATGCATTTTAATAACATAACTGAAAATTTCTGTTAAAATCATGCATGATCATAACAGTTCTTTTGATGGTGTTATTCAAGCTATCTCTGTGGCTTCTTTGCTGACAGTATTTCTCGGTAACTGTTAGAATAATCGGTTAAATATCACAATGGTACCCAGTATGTCGGACAGATTTATGAGTGCAGCGAACACTATTGAATCAAACCAGACTTGCAAATCAAAACAAACGACAGGCTCGGATAAAATCATTCGGATCGCTACCCGAAAAAGTCCACTCGCTTTATGGCAGGCATGCTACGTAAAACAGCGCTTGTTGGTATGTCATCCAGATTACCATATCGAACTGATTCCTTTGGTCACTGCTGGGGATATTATTCTGGATATGCCGCTGACGAAATCAGGAGGAAAAGGGCTTTTCGTCACAGAACTTGAACGGGCATTGCTGGAAAATCGGGCCGATATTGCCGTACATTCAATGAAAGATGTTCCGGGCAGCTTTCCTGAAGGTTTAGGCTTGGCTGCCATCTGCCAACGTGATGACCCCCGAGATGCTTTTGTATCCAGGCATCATCAGCACCTGAATCATCTTGCTGCGGGTAGTGTGGTAGGTACATCAAGCCTGCGCCGTCAGTGTCAGTTACGTGCATGTCGCCCTGATCTTATCATCCATGATCTGCGTGGCAATGTGGGCACACGTCTCGCTAAACTGGATCAAGGTGAATACGATGCCATTATTTTGGCAACGGCAGGTTTAAAGCGGCTTGGGTTGGAAGAGCGGATGGGTTATCCGCTGAGTATAGAAGAATTTTTACCTGCACCAGGTCAGGGTGCGATTGGCATTGAGTGTCGTCTGGATAACAGCATGCTCCGGCAACTTCTCCTTGTGCTCAATGATCCAGTTACTGAAATCTGTGTCTGCGCTGAACGGGCCATGAATATGTACCTTGGAGGTGGATGCCAGTTGCCTGTCGGTAGCTACGGCGAATTAAAGGGACATCATCTACGGCTGAGAGCGCTGGTGGGTACACCAGACGGGCGTTTAATCATTCGGGGTGAACGCACAGGTCATGCTGTAGATGCCGGGAAAACAGGAATTGAGCTTGCAGAAGAACTGTTATCCCGCGGTGCTCGTGATATTCTCAACGCTGTCTGCCAGCGCGATACTCACAGATGAGCATTCTGGTGACTCGTCCTTCACCTGCGGGTGAGCAGCTGGTCAATCGGTTACGGGCATCAGGGCAACGGGCTTTTCATGCACCCTTGATTCGTTTCGCACAAGGCAAAGAATTATCATGGTTATCACATTTATTTCCATCATTACAGGCCGGGGATTGCATCTTTTTACTTTCACAACAGGCCGTTTATTATGTTAATCGATGGTTAAACGAAAATAAAAAACCCTGGCCTGGTGGCGTTTTATGGTACGCCATTGGGCATAAAACGGCATTAGCCTTTCACGCAGTCAGTGGCTTGCAAGCTGCCTTCCCATTGATACAGGAAACCAGCGAAATGCTGCTGATGCTGCCAGAACTGTACCGCATGGACGGTAAAAAGGCGCTGATCCTGCGTGGCAATGGCGGGCGTGAACTGCTAGGTGAAACCCTGAGTAATCGCGGTGCAAAAGTCATTTTGTGTGAATGCTACCTGCGTCATTTTGTCAATTACAATGGATACCAGCAAAGCATGATCTGGCAACAGCTGGGTATTGATACACTGGTGGTGACTAGTGGTGAAATGCTACAACAACTCAGGCGATTAGTTCCCGATGATTGGCGGACTACATGGCTATTAGGTTGCCAGCTCATCGTTGTCAGTCATCGTTTGGCTGGCCTTGCCAGACAGTTAGGCTGGCAAGTAATTCGCGTGGCTGAAAATGCTGATAATGATGCGTTAATCCGCGCGTTACGATAAACCTGAAAAATGGGATAACGGTAATAACATGACTGAACAGAATACGCCATCTGCACCCATTTTGGCACATCAAACAGGAAAGTATTCTATTGTGCCACTCGCTGCTGTGATCGTGGTACTGGTTTTTGTCTCAGCTTGGCTGTTTTATCATCAACACCAGCAACTCTACACTACAGCACAGCTGTTGCAGGCACAATTGGATACCTTAACACTGGAACAGTCACACGAAAAAAGACGTCAGGCTATCTCGAGTGCACAGCAAAGCCAGTCCATGGAAACTGCCGATCGCCAACTGGTTTCTTTAGAACGTCAGTTGAACGAATTACAGAAAAAAGTTTCTGCCATTTCGGGCACTGATACTAAAATCTGGTTGCTTGCACAAGCTGATTTTCTGGTGAAAACCGCCAGGCGCAAACTGTGGAATGATCAGGATACCATTACTGCTGCAGTCTTACTGAAAAGTGCTGATGCCTGTCTGGCAGATATGCATGATCCCAGTTTATTGGAAGTGCGCAGGGTTATTATGCAAGACATCAACACACTTGCTGTCATCAACCAGATAGATTTCGATGGTATTATTCTAAAACTTAATCAGCTTTCCAATCAGGTAGATGACTTGCGATTAGTTGATAACAATACCGATGATGTTCCGATGGATGCTACCAGCGCTGAGCTATCCAGCTCTTTGGCACAATGGCGTGAAAATCTGCGCAAAAGCTGGCATCATTTTATGACAAACTTCATTAGTGTCCGCCGCCGCAATAGTAACGCAGAACCTTTACTGGCTCCAAATCAGGATATTTACTTACGTGAAAATATTCGTGCCCGTCTGTTAGTAGCAGTTCAGGCGATACCTCGTCATCAGAATGAAATTTACCGACAATCTCTCGAAACGGTTTCCACTTGGATGAGGGCTTACTTTGATGTTCTTGATCCCCACACCAAACATTTTCTTGAAGAACTGGATTTTCTTAGTCAGCAATCAATCATCATGGAAATGCCTGACTTGGCCAGCTTGGTATTATTGGAAAAATTGATGCAAACCCGTGTCCGTAATCTGCTATTACAACCCACTATTGATCAGCAAGGATAAGCAATGCCAGTCATCCTGTTATTATTTTTCATTCTGGTCGTTGGTATTATCATCGGTCCTTGGTTGGCTGGCCATCAGGGCTATGTATTAATCCAGACTGATAATTATAATATTGAAACCAGCATCACTGGTCTGGTTATCATGTTGATCTTACTGTTAGTCATACTCTTTATTACGGAATGGCTATTACGCCGTATCTTACAGACCAGTTCACGTACTCATGGTTGGTTTATTGGATTCAAACGTAATCGTGCTCATAAACAGACTAAAGCCGCGTTAATAAAACTGGCAGAAGGGGATTATAAACAGGTAGAAAAATTACTGACTCGTAATGCTGATCATGCAGAACAACCGATGGTTAATTATCTGCTAGCCGCAGAAGCCGCTCAACAAAGAGGAGATGAATTTCGCATCAACCAATATCTTGAACGGGCTGCAGAAGTTGCTGATACTGATCAATTACCGGTAGATATTACCCGCGTTCGTATTCAGTTGGCACAGGGTAAAATTCATGCTGCCCGTCATGGCGTTGATCAATTACTCCACATTGCGCCACACCACCCTGAAGTATTACGTCTTGCTGAACAGGCTTTTCTGCGTACGGGTGCATGGAATGCTTTACTGGATATTGTGCCTTCAATGGCCAAAATAAAATTACACGATGCCGCTGACTTGGAAGGATTATTACAACAGTCTTATTTTGGCATGATGAATCAATTGATGGTAGAAGAAGGTAGCGAAGGCCTAAAGAGGTGGTGGTATACACAAAAGCGCAAAATTCGTAAGGCAATACCCTTGCAGGTGGCGCTCATTAAACATCTTATTGAATGTAACGATCACGAAGTAGCACAAGCAGTGTTAATAAATAGTCTTAAATATCAATATGATGATCGTTTGGCCTCCCTAATCCCTCAACTGAAATCTGCCCATCTTGAACCACTGGAAAAATCACTGCGTCATCAGATAAAACAGCAGGGTACTCAACCGTTACTCTACAGCATCTTGGGTCAGCTTTTGTTAAAACATGGTGCATGGCAAAAAGCATACGACTCCTTTGAAGCTGCTCTGCAGCAACGGCCTGATGCTCACGATTATTCATGGATTGCTGATGTACTTGATAAATTACATCGTCCTGAAGAAGCCGCACAGATGCGCCGCGAAGCATTATTATTGACTCTGGATAACAAAAAATCCATACCTTCTGAAGGCTGATGACCTATAAAAAATAACATCAGCATGTGCTTAAATGGTGCAATACTGGTGCCAGTATCAGGGTAATATAAATTAGACTTCTTACAAAAACTTTGCAGCGGGGAACCCGCGCGTTGTATTAGTTGCCCAAATCTTCATGTAGTGTGTACATTCCGGATTGACGCTGCGTTCCTCTTTGCACTTGCTGCAGCGTGTTTTGCAAGAGGTCTATTGTTTTTTTGTAAAGATCCATTATACAAATACCTTAATCTTTCAGTCTGGAATCAGTTATGCCTCAGCAATATGCGCGTTTAGTTAACATTGCTGCATTATCTGCTATCGTATTGGCTGCAATATTACTTTTGATTAAAATGTTTGCCTGGTGGTATACGGGATCCGTCAGTTTACTGGCTGGGTTGGTTGATGCACTGGTGGATTTGGCTGCTTCTTCCACCAATTTATGGGTTGTGCGTTACTCTCTTCAACCGGCTGATCAAGAACATGCTTTTGGTCATGGCAAAGCAGAATCTTTGGCTGTACTGGCGCAAAGTATGTTTATCTCAGGTTCTGCCTTATTTTTATTTCTTACTGGCTGTCAGCATTTGATAACGCCAGGTACTGTGCAAAACCTGAAGCTGGGTATGGAGATTACACTCTTTGCTTTATTCAGCACCTTGATATTGGTGGCTTTCCAGCGCTGGATCGTACGCAAAACACATAGCCAAGCCATCCGTGCCGATATGTTGCACTATCAGTCAGATGTAGCGATGAATGGTGCAATTCTCATTGCACTGGCATTAAGTGGGTATGGTTTTATGTATGCGGATGCGTTGTTTGCCGTAGGGATAGGCATTTATATTTTATACAGTGCATTACATATGGGCTATGAAGCTGTGCAGATTTTGCTTGATCGCGCTCTTCCTGATGAAGAACGTCAAACTATTATCAATATCGTTACTGCATGGCCTGGAGTAATCGGGGCACATAATTTACGTACCAGGCAGTCAGGGCCGACACGTTTTATTCAGATTCATCTGGAAATGGAAGATTCTCTGCCCTTGGTGGAGGCACACATATTAGCGGAACAGGTTGAACTTGCGTTACTGCATCGTTTTCCTGAAGCGGATATTATTATTCATCAGGATCCCCGTTCATTAGTACTTAACGGGCGTGAGTATAACAATGAGCCATAACAGGAATAAATGGGCATGTTGAGCTTATTTTTAACAAAGTATGCTGCGATTTCGTGGATCATGACAGGTTCTTAAGGAACGACAAATCATTCCAGCAAAAATTCTCATGATAATTTCAGTACGATATCGATGACGTTGATGTTGTATTTATTCATGGGCAGGTATTATTGGCTAATAAAAAAATATAAAAAAATGGTTTCCACAAATTTAGAGGTTGTCATGAACAAAATCAAAAGAATTGGTGTACTTACAAGTGGCGGTGATGCTCCAGGTATGAATGCAGCAATTCGAGGTATCGTTCGTGCTGCCCTGACCAGGGGGGTGGATGTATTTGGTATTTATGACGGCTATTTTGGTTTATATAAAAATCGTATGAAAAAATTAGAACGCTATGCAGTTTCAGATATGATCAATCATGGCGGTACTTTTCTTGGTTCTGCCCGTTTCCCTGAATTCAGAAATGAACAGGTACGGGCTAAGGCGATTGAAAATATGAAACAGCATGACTTGAATGCACTGATCGTGATCGGTGGTGATGGATCGTATTTAGGTGCACAATGCCTGACTGAAATGGGTTTTCCCTGTATCGGGCTACCAGGGACTATTGATAATGACGTGGCGGGTACTGATTACACGATAGGTTATTTTACTGCATTGGAAACCGTTGTTGAAGCTATCGACCGACTGCGTGATACCTCCTCGTCTCACCAACGTATCTCTATTGTTGAAGTGATGGGGCGACATTGCGGTGATCTGACGCTGGCCGCAGCTATCGCGGGGGGATGTGAATTTGTCATTTTGCCCGAAGTGCCCTTCAATCGTGATGATTTAGTCGATGAAATTAAAGCCGGTATTGCTAAAGGTAAAAAACATGCGATCGTCGCCATTACTGAACATATTTGTGATATTAATGAATTAGCTAAATACATTGAACAGCAAACTAAACGTGAAACCAGAGCAACAGTATTAGGTCATATCCAGCGTGGTGGTTCGCCGGTTGCTTATGATCGCATTCTGGCTTCACGTATGGGAGCTTATGCTGTTGAATTACTGTTACAGGGATATGGTGGTCGCTGTGTGGGTATTCAAAATGACAGGATGGTGCATCATGATATTATTGATGCTGTCAAAAACATGAAACGGACGTTCAAGAGTGACTGGCTGGAAACCGCACAAAAGCTGTTTTAATAGCCTGCCAGTTAGCCAACTCAACACTGATATAGGAAAACTTGTAAGCACATTGCGTCTCTGTTATTGCAGCCCCCTGGTATTTCCCCCTCAGGGCCAATGTTTTTCTAAGAGGTGTCAGCCTGTCTGTCAGCATGAGCAGGTTCAATCACATACTGTTTATCTTCCCAACGTAATAATGTCAGAGAGTCTCCCCAGCAACAGCCAGTATCTAATGCATAAATGCCCTCTGGGGTGCCCTTACCTTTCAGTGATGCCCAATGACCAAAAGCAATGGCATAGTGGGAATCAACTAAACGGGGTAGATCAAACCAAGGTTTGAGCGGTACTGGAGCACACTCTGGTGTGTTTTTATAGTGCATATCAAGCCGCCCATCAGGGAAACAAAAACGCATTCTGGTCAACACATTAGTACTGAACCGCAGACATGCCAGACCCGTCAGATCCTGGTTCCAGTAATCAGGTATATTGCCGTACATGGCATCCAAAAACAGGGGATAAATGTTACTACGTAGTATTTTTTCAATGTCCGTGGCACAGGATTGTGCCGTGGTTATGTCCCACTGAGGACTGATACCCGCATGTGCCATAATGAGTTTGTGTTCGTGATCGACTTGCAGTAGGGGTTGGCATCGCAACCAGTTGATCAAATCGTCAATATCAGGCGCTGACAACAATGGAATGAGCTGATCTTTACGCTTGTTGCGACGAATATTAGCATGGACTGCTAACAGGTGCAGGTCATGATTACCCAGAACCATACGCACGGCTGAACCAAGGGAGCGAACATAACGTAATACTTCCAGTGAACTTAGGCCTCTGGCAACCAGATCCCCGGTCAGCCAGAGTGTATCCTGTTTGGGATCAAAATTAACCTGTGCTAGTAAAGCACAGAGCTCATCAAAGCAGCCATGAATATCACCGATGAGGTAAGTCGACATGATTAATGAATCAGTGCTGGTATGGATAAAAGAAAAACAGGGATATCGGTATGAAATGACTGACCCAAATGGTTAATCATTTTATAATATCCCTCCATGGTCCCCAACGGGGTTTCCAGTATGGCACCACTGGTATAGTGGAACTCATTACCTGGCAAAATAATGGGCTGCTCTCCCACAACACCTTCTCCCTGCACTTCAATTTGGCGGCCGTTGCTGTTGGTAATCAACCAATACCGACCCATCAGCTGAACATTGGTATGTCCGAGGTTGCGGATGGTAACTGTATAAGCGAAGACAAAACGAGCTTCGTCAGGTATTGACTGGTTTTCCAGATAGATACTTTGCGCCTGAACACACACACGGGGCGAATCGATCATAATTTTCTCCTGTTATTCCAACAGTACTGACTGTGTCGAAAGCCAGTTAGTAAGCCTGCAATATTGTGCTACAGAAATGTTTTCTGCTCTAAGCGTGGGGTCAATACCCAAAGCGGCAAATTGTTGCAGACTGAAAAAATCGCCCAGACTGTTGCGAACCGTTTTTCTGCGTTGATTAAATGCCTGAGTGACGATACGACTCAGTAGATCCACGTTTTCGACGGCATTGGGTATGTTGCGATGAGGAACCAGACGAACGACTGCAGAATCGACTTTTGGTGCCGGGATAAATGCTGTGGGTGGTACCTCTAGTACGGGAATGATTTTACAATAATATTGGGCCATCACCGTTAAACGACCATAAGCTTTAGTGTTTGGCCCGGCCACCAAACGGTTGACCACTTCTTTTTGCAGCATAAAATGCATGTCGAGAATGGTATTAGTATAGCTAAAAAGATGAAAAAGGAGTGGGGTAGAAATATTATATGGCAAATTACCAAATATCCGCAGTGGCTGTCCTGCCTGTCTTGCCAGGATGGAAAAATCCACCGTCATGGCATCCTGTTGGTAAAGCGTTATTTTATTTCCAATCAGGGGATGCTGAACCAGACAGGCAGCCAGATCACGATCCAGCTCAATAACCATCATATTATCAAGACAGGCTGCAATGGGTAGTGTCAGTGCACCTAAGCCGGGTCCGATTTCAATCACCGCTTCTGTGACTTGAGGATGGATGGCGGCAACAATACTATCGATGATAAAAGGATCATGTAAAAAATTCTGTCCGAAACGTCGGCGGACCACATGTCCTTGATAGACTTTATTATTCATGGCAGCGCATTATCATTTTAATAGCAAGATTGAGTGCCGCAGTAAAACTACCTGCATCAGCAGCCCCTGTTGCAGCAAGTTCTAATGCAGTACCATGATCTACCGATGTCCGTATAAACGGTAGCCCGAGAGTAATGTTGATGGCCCTACCAAATCCCTGATATTTCAGTACCGGTAATCCTTGATCATGATACATGGCTAGCACAGCATCCGCATGTTGTAGATATTTTGGTTGGAACAGGGTATCTGCCGGCAATGGCCCGATCAGTTGCATCCCTTTTTGGCGTAGCTTGTCGAGTACCGGGATGATAATAGCAGCCTCTTCGTGCCCCAAATGGCCGCCTTCGCCAGCATGAGGATTCAATCCACATACATATATCCGTGGCTGGCCAATGCCAAATTTCATGTTAAGATCCCGGGCCAGCACTGTGATAATTTCATGCAGGCTGGCAGGGTTGATGGCATCTGGTACGGCCCGCAGCGGTAAATGTGTTGTTGCCAGTGCTACACGCAATTTCTCTGTTGCCAACATCATCACAACACCCTGGCTGTGGCTGCGTTTGGCAAAAAATTCAGTATGGCCACTGAACGGCACACCTGCTTCATTAATAATCCCTTTATGCACCGGGCCTGTTACCAGTGCAGAAAATGTCCCATTCAGACAACCATCGCAGGCCCTGGTCAGGGTTTCGATTACATAGGCGCTATTGCGAATGTCGAGGGTGCCTGCAATGGAGGGTACTGCAGTGCTGATCGGCAGTAAGGTCAGAGTACCTGACTTCTGGGGCTGCGCAGGTTGATTGATGTCATAAGGACACAGTTGCAAAGGCAGTTTCAGTTGCCTTGAACGTTCAAGTAATACGTCGGGATCGGCACAGACTACGAGCTCAACAGGCCAAGGTTGTTGAGCCAGCATGATGACAACATCAGGTCCTATCCCGGCAGGCTCTCCTGGCGTAATTAGGATCCGTTTACTGGCGCGCATACTGATCATCAAGAATTTTTACCCAAGCTGCTGCTCGTTGTTCCTGCATCCAGATTTGTGCTTCCTGCGTGAATTTACGGCTAAACAACATCCGGTACACCTTATTTTTTTGTACTGCGTCTGTGTGATCCACCTGACGGGTATCGATTAATTGGATTAAATGCCAGCCAAAAGTAGATCGGACAGGACCACTGATTTCACCTTTGCGTAATGTTAATAATGCATCGCGAAATACCGGATCATAGTTATCTGGGGAAGACCAGCCCAGATCACCACCCTGTTCAGCTGAACCCGGATCCTGAGATATTTGCCTGGCAAAGGTGGTCAGGTTGCCTTGGCCTTGTTGGATTTTTTGCGCGATCTGGTGTAATTTTTCACGGGCTTGGTCATCTGTCATTACCACGGAAGGTTTAAGCAAAATATGACGGGCATGAACTTCGGTAACTGAGACTTTTTTATCAGGACCACGCACGGCATTAACTGCAAAAATATGGAAGCCCACACCGGAGCGAATGGGACCAATAATCTCACCTTGATGGGCTGATTTGAGTCTTTCTGCAAACAGGGCAGGTAATTCTTGCAACCGATTCCATCCCATTCCTCCTCCTTCAAGTGCTTGAGAATCCGCTGAATATGCCATTGCCAATTTACCAAAATCTGTTCCTTTTTTAATTTCAGCAATGAGTTTTTTAGCTAAATTTTCGCTATCCTCCAGTTGCTGTTGGGAAGGTTCATTTGGCAGGGGAAGTAAAATATGGCTCAAGTTCAATTCACTGTCAGCATTATTTTGTGCTGCAATCTGTTTTGACAGAGATTCAACTTCTTGCACTGAAACCGTAATTCTGCGACGTACTTCATGATTACGCACCTGAGCAATCAACATATCCTTACGAATTTGTGCCCGGTAGCTATCATAATTAATACCATCATCAGTCAGATGGCGCCGCATCTGTGCGACAGAAATTTGATTTTTTTCTGCAATGTCCGCAATGGCTTCATCGAGCTGAGTCTGTGTAACGGTGATGCCCATTTTTTGCGCCATCTGTAACAAAATAGTATCCATAATCAAACGTTCAAGGACTTGCTGATGTAAAGTGGTATCATCAGGTAAAGGTTGTTGCGCCCGTTGTGCATTGAGCTTAACAGATTGTGACAGCTCATCTATATCACTTTGCAATACCACCGCGTTATTCACCACAGCGATAACTTTATCGATTTCCTGGGGCGCGGCGAACGCAATATTCACATTTAGTAATAGGCCTAAAACAAGCGTTCTCCAGTTTTTCATACCCTTTCCATTTGATCCATGCACTATTAGGTTAAAATTTAGTTTATTCAGACTATTGCATGAGATTAAAACGCATGCTGATAAGGGAAAATCCCGGTACCCAAGAGCCCGCTGGCGCCGGGATTATGGTCATTATTTAAACCCCGTAATTCAACATTAAATGACCATTTATTGTCATACTGACTGGCTATGTTAGCAGTATCCCAGCCTATTATTTTACGTTCAAAATTCATCTTTATGGCCCAGCAGCACGTATTGTATTGCAGCCCTATTAGCCGGCTGGCAGGTTGCCAAGCCTTGGTATCATAATAATAAGCGCCTGCTACTGACCAGCGATCCATGACTGGCCAGCTTGCAGTCATACCTGCTTGCGAAATGCCTTTTTGATAATCAGGCGGCTTTGCTCCCGCGATATAATTTTTGTTCAAGATAGCCTGAATATATTCCGAATTGGCGTAACGGTAGTTCAACTGCAACATACGGTCCATATTCTGCCGGTACTCAATGATACCATTACCCAAGGTTAAACTATTCAGACGGGTATCGTATTGTACCCCGCCACGTAATCCAAGATATTCATTAATCTTCCAGTAACTATCTCCGGCCCAAGCCAGGCTGCCTCTGTTTTTACTGAGATCGAGAACATTTTTATGGCCAGTATGTGCTGGCGTGAAATAATAAATTTGTCCAGCGGACAGATTAAACCGTTCCACCAGCGCTTCATCATAAATACGCGATGTCAGACCTGTTGTTAGCTGGTTAGCAGAAGAGATGCGATCAAGGCCACCATAAGCATTATCACGGAACAAGCCAAAATAGTCAGATTGTAGTAACGTGGAGTCATAAAGATAGATATCATCCTGATTACGGTAAGGAATATACAGATATTGCACGCGTGGCTCCAGGGTTTGCATATAATTTTCTACCCAATCCATATCGCGTTCAAAAATGATTGTGCTATCTGTTTTAAATTTTGGCATCACGCGATTAATGGTGTTATGCAATCTGTCATTGCCCGCGGCGCTGGAAGAGGGGATATCCTGCTGATAATGCGTTGCCAGTAATTGCACGCTAGTGTTAAAACTGGCCCAGTCATTGGCCAATGGTAGATTTATTGCAGGCTGAATATGCCAGCGGCTGGCATCCGGATAGGCTGGATTCACATTGGTAAATTTTACTGCTTGGCCATAAACGTGACTATCAAATGGACCCAGATCGTTTTTGTAATAATTGAGGTTTAACTCTGGCTGTGCTCGATAGGCACCTGTGCTAGTACCTCCGGCGAAAATCTGAAATTGTCTGGATGTTAGGGTCGCATTCCAGTTGCGCTCTGCGTAACCCAGGCTAAATTTTTGAGTAATGTAACCATCAGTGGTTGTACCATAAGATGAGGTCAGGTCCGTAAAATATTTTACATCACTGACTCTGGTATAGTCGATATTGAAACGCCAGACATGATCCATGACACCCTCGTGATTCCAATGAGTCAGCCAACGGCGACTATTATCAGGATACGTTTTGGCATATTCGTTATCCTCGTTCAACCAGTCAAATGCCAGGGTACCTGCACCGGGTGACGTCAGGTAGCGAAATTCATTTTGCCATTGCAAGCCACGTTTCATAATCCAGTGTGGAGTAATAGTCGCGTCATAATTTGGGGCAATATTCCAGTACCAGGGCTGCAGAAATTCAAAACTGTTAGTACCACTATACCGGTAACTCGGGATCAACAAGCCAGAACGACGTCTGTCACCCACGGGTAATTGCAGATAAGGACTATAAAATACCGGGATATTGCCTAACCTGAAACGGGCATGCCATATTTCAACAAGTTGCTCTTCACGATCATGGATTATGTCAGAGCCTTTCAGGCTCCAGCTATTGTCACCGGGCAAACAGGAAGTAAAAGTACCTTTTTTCAGAATGGTATAGCGGTTTGCTCCACGTAACTGCATTTTATTGGCATCCCCCCGGCCCTGGCGCCCTGTGAGCTGATAGTTACCTTGATCCATATCGGTATCTTTATTATTGAGATCGGACCAGGCTTGTGATCCCTGCAATGTGATGAGTGGATCACGGTATTGTACGCCACCGGTAGCAATAACTGTTCGTGTTGGTATCGTCTGGCCCCATTTTTGGGTTTGGTTCAGTATGACCTGATCGGCGCTAAGTACTGTGTTACCCTGCTCAATAATGGTATGGCCATCAAATAGCACATTGTTTGGGTAATGGGTCTGAACTTTCCTGGCATGAATCAGTACAGGGAGCTCGTTGGGATCCCCAGTGATCAATGGCCTGTCCCACGTTGGGATACCCACCCTACATTGTTCAATGCGGTTTGCCAGTACCGACTGGCCATAAAGGGCTGTTAAAATTAATGCAAGTTGCCGGATGGGAAAAATAGTTTTCATACTTGGTTTAGTGTTCCATCGATGATAGGCACTTAGCTAAATGACGAGTATGATAATGCAAATTCTGACCAACAACATACTGAATTGAGGGGTATATGCGGTACTGGGGTAAATTACTTGGCGTCATATTAGGTTTACTATCGGGTACTGGCCTTTGGGGAGGGTTGCTGGGGCTGTTGATGGGCCACATGCTGGATAATGCCAGAACCTTACGGAACCGGGGTATTTTTACCGAAAAACAAATGCGACAGTCATTGTTTTTCAATACCACTTTCCAGGTTATGGGGCATTTAACAAAAGCGAAAGGACGAGTTACAGAAATGGATATCGAACTTGCCAGTCAATTAATGGATAAAATGCAATTACAGGGTTCTGCGCGTTTTGCAGCACAACAAGCTTTTAGTGAAGGTAAAGCAAATGCATTTCCATTGCGGGATAAATTAAGGGAATTGCGTGCCCTGTGCGTTGATCGTTTGGATATAGTCAGAACGTTTATGGAAATTCAGTGCCAGGTAGCGTTTGCTGATGGGGTACTGCATCCCAATGAATGGCACGTGTTGAATGTTATTGCGCAGGAGTTGGGTGTTTCTCGCCTGCAGTTTGAACGCTATATCCGTATGATGGAAAGGCAGCAGTCTGGTGGCCATGCTTACAGCGGGACGGATTCGTATAGCGCCTTTCAACAGGATCTGGCCCATGATTCAATCCTGGTAGACGCCTATCGGGTATTGGGAATACGCCCTGACGATGACAGCGTCACGATAAAGCGCGCTTGGCGTAAGCTGATGAACGAATACCATCCCGATAAGTTAATGGCAAAAACAAATATACCACCAGAAATGATGGAAAAGGCGAAGCAGAAGACGCAAAAAATTCAGGCAGCATATGATCTCATCAAGCGGGAGAAAGGTTTTAAATAGTTTTACAGCACATTTCACCGTTTAGTCTCTTCTTATTGCTTAACCTGTCTCGATGCTGACTTGCGGCTCAGCCCCATCCCGAATAGCCATTATCGGCCATTTTTTCAGGTACAGGAATTTATCCCTGTGATGGAGTTGCGGCAACCGTAGGTTGTGCCGTATGCCGTATTTGAAAATCGGGTGCAATACGTATCGCTGATGTGGAAACAAGTTCACCCAGTGTATTGTTAAGCGTTTGCAGATCGTTTTCGTTTAATGTGCCCAAGGCTGATTTCATCGTGAGTTGATTTATCAAATAATCATAGCGTGAATTGGAGAGTTTTTGCTTGGCATCATACAGGGTTGTGGTGGCGGTTAATACATCAACAATGGTGCGTGTTCCAACCTGGTACCCCGCTTCCGTTGCGTCCAGTGAGCTTTGTGCAGAAATAACAACCTGCCTGTAAGCTTCTACACTACTGGCAGAGGCGATAATGTTGTTAAACGAAGAACGTACAGTTTGCACGACATTACGGTGTGTACTTTCCAGTTGTTCACTGGCGCCAACGAAACCATATTGCGCTTGCTTGGTCTGCGAATAAGTACTGCCTCCACTGAAAAGTGGCAGATTCATAGACACGCCAACCTGATTTTGACCAGCATTAACATCGGCGTATTGGAAATTATTATTGGTTTTTGAACCACTATAGAGCGTGTCTGTCAGGCCGGTGGAGGCAGTGAGGCCAAAGGTCGGCATATAGCCGGTGTGTGTAAGCTTAATTTGTTCACGTGCCAAGTCTTGGCTTAAACGGGCAGAAAGAAGAGCCAAGTTATATTGTTCGGCTTGTTGTAACAGATCATGCACCGCCTTTGGGGGCGGGGTACTAAAGCGTGCAATATTCAGTGATGCTAATTCGGCGTAATATATACCTGTGACTTGGCGCAGGGATTCCAGCGCATTATCCAGATTATTACGTGCCGTTACTTCACTGGCCAGTACACTGTCATATTTAGCTTGCGCATCCTGTACATCAGTAATGGCGACTAACCCAACATTAAAACGCTGTGTGGTTTGATCAAGCTGGCGATACAGTGCTTTCTTTTGGGCTTCCGTTGTTGATAGCGCATCGATGGTACGTAAAACCTGAAAATACGCAGTTGCCGTATTCAGCATCAGCTTTTGTTCGTTTGTCTGAAAATTAATATCCTGGATCTCAGCTTGTTTTTCCTGCAAGGTGAGTGCGCGCCATTTGGACATATCAAAAAGAGTTTGTGTTAAGGTCAGAGAACCCGAAGCCGTATTGCTATCTACGCCACTTTTATCGCGAAAACCGCGGCTGTAATCATACCCGCCTTTCAGGCCTAATTGTGGCAACAGTGGGCTGCGTGATTCATTAATTTTTTCGAATGCGGCATCGCGCTCGGTAGCGGATTTGCGGAGATCCGGATTACTTTCCCTGGCTTGTTGGTAAACTTGCACCAAATTGTTTGCCTGGCCGATATGACTAAGACACAAAAGACTTAGTCCAACAGGCAGGGAGAATAATAATGTTTTCATTTGCATTCCTTGTCTCATTTGTTTTTACCGGGTTTGATAGTGTCATAATAATTGATTCTATCAAAGTCTGCTGCCTGACTGTAAGCCAAATTTCGTGGATGACAACAGCAGGTAGCAATGTGATCGTTCACTAATCCACAAGCCTGCATGAAAGCATAGCAAATTGTCGGACCCACAAATTTAAATTGCCTTTTTTTTAAGTCTGCGGCCAATGCCTTTGCGGTTGCTGTGGTGACAGGAACCTGGTCTTGAGATTCCCAGTGATTAATCTGTGGCTTGCCGGCAACAAAACTCCAGATAAAACGTGAAAAATCTTCACCATGGGCTTGCATGGTCAGGTATGCCTGAGCATTAGCGACAATAGCGTCAATTTTGCCACGATGGCGAATAATACCTTCATCCTGCATCAGTCTTGCTATTTTCTCTTCGCCAATTTGTGCAATCTGTTGTGGGTTAAAGTTATAAAAGCACTGCCGATAGCGTTCACGTTTTTTAAGTACCGTGATCCAGGATAACCCTGCTTGCTGGCCTTCAAGACACAACATTTCAAACAATGCCTGGCTCTGAATACGGGGAATGCCCCATTCAGTATCATGATAGTCCAGATATAAGGGATCAGCGGTGACCCAACTGCAACGCGTTATATTCATTCTGTCTTTTCTCTTCTCAGTTTGGAAGGGGAATCAGAACCATTAAAAATGATTACCTGAAGCTTTACTGTTAACCATATGAGGATGCCCACAAAGTCTGAAGATGGATAGCGAAAGGCATAATAAAGGCAAAAAAAGCTTGTGGGTGACACACGGGCATGGCGGTGAGTGCTTGGCCTATTCCAATTCTGTCATTTGACATTGATGATTCAGGCAAATTTGAGTTAATGGTTTTTCAAGTAGCACTTGCCACGTGGCCACTTGATAGAAGTATTCTCCCGAGGTCGAAAATCCTCTTCTATTATGTAGCGCTATGCTGGTGGCGTTATACAGGCAGACAACAGGACGTGTGTACAATATATTCTGCTACTGGCTGTATATCTCATGGTCAAGAGGTATACTGCCCGTTTTGTTGAGATTGACGAGCAGTGTGCACCTACCATGCAACAGTTTGATAGTAAAACTTTTCAAGGCATGATCCTGACGTTACAGGACTACTGGGCTCGCCAGGGTTGTGCCATCGTACAGCCATTGGATATGGAAGTGGGGGCGGGTACCTCCCATCCCATTACCTGCCTGCGGGCACTGGGCCCTGAGCCAATCGCGGCCGCTTATGTACAACCCTCACGACGCCCCACCGATGGCCGTTATGGGGAAAATCCCAATCGTCTGCAGCACTATTATCAATTTCAGGTGATCATTAAACCTTCACCGGACAATATTCAGGAACTGTATCTGGGTTCACTGGAAGTATTGGGGCTGGATTCCAGCATTCACGATATCCGTTTTGTTGAGGATAACTGGGAGAATCCCACGCTGGGTGCTTGGGGATTAGGCTGGGAAGTGTGGCTTGAC
The DNA here is from genome assembly GCA_964496225.1 of uncultured Yersinia sp. Taxonomy (GTDB): domain Bacteria; phylum Pseudomonadota; class Gammaproteobacteria; order Enterobacterales; family Enterobacteriaceae; genus CAZROT01. Next base: position 18,802 of record CAZBYB010000030.1, read on the forward strand.
GGTATGGAAGTGACGCAATTTACTTATTTTCAGCAAATCGGCGGACTAGAATGTAAACCGGTTACCGGCGAAATTACGTATGGCCTGGAGCGTCTGGCTATGTACTTGCAGGGTGTAGATAGTGTGTATCACTTGGTGTGGTGTGACGGCCCGTTGGGCAGGACCACATACGGAGATATCTGGCATCAAAATGAAGTAGAACAGTCAGCGTATAACTTTGAGCAGGCGGATATCGGTTTTCTGTTTTCCTGCTTCGAACAATATGAAAAGGAAGCACAGGCATTGCTGGCGTTACAGACACCGCTGCCACTACCCGCTTATGAACGTATTTTGAAAGCGGCTCATGCTTTTAATCTACTCGATGCCCGTAAGGCTATTTCGGTGACTGAGCGCCAGCGTTACGTTTTACGCATTCGCACACTTACTAAATCCGTGGCTCAAGCTTATTATGCTTCACGCGAATTGCTGGGTTTTCCCCTGTGTAAGACAGATCAAAAAATGGGGGAGCCGTTATGATGCAACAGACTTTTCTGGTTGAAATTGGTACGGAAGAATTACCACCAAAGGTGTTGCGTTCACTGGGAGAATCTTTCGCCAGTCAGTTAACGGCACAACTGGATAGTATCAATTTGTCACACGCAGAAGTGAGCTGGTTTGCCACACCGCGTCGTCTGGCAGTGAAGGTTGCTAAACTGAGTGTCAGGCAGGCCGATCGTGAAGTAGAAAAACGTGGCCCGGCGCTTGCTCAGGCTTATGATGCTCAAGGTAACGCGACTCAGGCGGCACACGGATGGGCTCGCAGCTGTGGCATTCTACTTGAGCAGGCAGAGCGCAGGATGACCGATAAAGGTGCATGGTTATTCTGGCGTGCTCGCATCGCCGGTCAGCCTGCCAGCGCATTGCTGGCGGCCTGCGTTAGTAACGCACTGGAAAGATTACCGATCCCCAAATTAATGCGCTGGGGAGATAAAACGGCTCAATTTGTGCGTCCGGTGCGCACTGTGACCCTGCTGTTGGGTGATGAACTCGTCCCGGGACTGATACTGGGCATCCCTGCTGATCGGGTTATTTTGGGTCACCGTTTTATGGGAGCCAGACGCATCAGTGTGCATCATGCCGATCAATATCCACACATTTTGTCAGACCAGGGTAAGGTCATTGCTGATTACGCACTACGTAAGGCCATCATTAAGCGTGATATCGAACTGGCCGCCAGAAAACTGGGCGGTGTGGCCGATATGAGCGAGAATTTGCTGGAAGAAGTGACTTCGCTGGTGGAGTGGCCGGTTGTTCTGACAGCCCGTTTTGAGGAAAAATACCTTGCTGTGCCAGCAGAAGCACTGGTGTATACCATGAAAGCAGATCAACGCTATTTTCCTGTCTATGACAGTGTAGGCAAGTTGATGCCACATTTTATCTTCGTGGCGAACATTGCTTCTCGGGATGAAAAACAGGTGATCGCAGGCAATGAAAAAGTTGTGCGTCCACGCCTGGCAGATGCCGAGTTTTTTTTTGCAACGGATCGTAAAAAACGCCTGGAAGAATATTTGCCACGCCTGGAAACGGTAGTGTTTCAACAGCAACTGGGCACTTTGCGGGATAAAACAGATCGTGTTCAGAGTCTGGCAGGTTGGATTGCACGGCAGACTGGCGCGAATGTGGAACAGGCGATGCGAGCTGGTTTGCTTGCCAAATGCGATCTGATGACCAGCATGGTGTTTGAATTTACAGAGACCC
>CAZBYB010000030.1:20548-20850 GCA_964496225.1 uncultured Yersinia sp.
ATGGGAATGCACTATGCCCGTTATGATAGTGAAGAGGAAGAGGTGGCTCTGGCGTTAAACGAATACTATCAACCGCGTTTTTCTGGTGATACGTTACCTTCAACCCCGGTTTCCTGTGCATTAGCCATTGCGGATAAGATGGATACCCTGGCAGGCATGATTGGCATGGATCAGCATCCTAAAGGTGATAAGGATCCTTTTGCACTACGTCGGGCGGCTCTGGGGGTATTGCGTATTATCATTGAAAATAGCCTGTCGTTGGATTTGTACATACTGACGCGCGAAGCCGTAAGTCTTTATGG
>CAZBYB010000031.1:0-20559 GCA_964496225.1 uncultured Yersinia sp.
TTCAGACATATCGAAGCGCAGTAATTCGATACCCAGTGCCTTAGCCAGTTGCATCGCGACTTCTGTTTTGCCGACGCCTGTCGGCCCTGCAAACAAAAAAGAACCTACTGGTTTACGTTCATACCCAAGGCCAGCGCGATTCATTTTAATTGCTTCAGTTAATGCTTCAATCGCCATATCCTGACCAAAAACCAACATATTCAAACGATCGTTTAAATTTCTTAGTGCATCACGATCATTAGCGGAAACTGTTTTTTCCGGAATTCTTGCAATGCGTGCCACAACAAATTCAATATCCGAAACATTGATTGTTTTTTTGCGTCTGTTAACGGGCATTAACCGACTACAGGCCCCTGCTTCGTCAATCACATCAATGGCTTTATCAGGCAAATAACGATCATTGATATATTTTACCGAGAGTTCCACTGCTGCCCGTAATGCTTTAGTGCTATAACGTACGTCATGATGAATTTCATATCGGGTTTTCAATCCATTCAGAATTTGAATGGTTTCTTCTGTCGTTGGCTCAATGATATCAATTTTTTGGAATCGGCGGGCTAATGCGCGGTTTTTTTCAAAAATATGGCTGAATTCCTGGTAAGTGGTAGAGCCAAGAACCCGGATCTTGCCACTCGAAAGCAAGGGCTTGATCAAGTTAGCAGCATCAACCTGGCCACCAGAAGCAGCACCGGCACCGATGATAGTATGAATTTCATCAATAAACAGGATGTTATTTTTATTTTGCTCAAGTTGCCTGAACAGTGCCTTAAAACGTTTTTCAAAATCACCACGATACTTGGTTCCGGCTAACAAGGCACCAATATCCAAGGCATAGATCGTACATTCAGCCATTACCTGCGGAACATTACGTTGTACAATGCGCCAGGCTAATCCTTCGGCAATCGCGGTTTTACCGACACCTGATTCACCCACCAACAATGGGTTATTCTTACGACGTCGACACAAGACCTGAATGGTACGTTCCAGTTCTTTTTCCCTGCCTATCAGTGGGTCAATACCACCAACACGAGCCAATTGATTTAAGTTAGTCGTCAAGCTCTCCAGACGATCTTCATGACCGGGCTGTTCTTCTGCCACCGGGTTTTCTGCACTTGGCAACGGCTCTGGTTCATCCTTACGTGTACCATGTGAAATAAAATTCACGACATCCAAACGGCTCACATCATGTTTACGTAGCAGATAAGCAGCCTGAGATTCCTGTTCGCTAAAGATGGCAACCAACACATTAGCACCAGAGACTTCGCTACGCCCGGATGACTGAACATGAAACACTGCGCGTTGTAATACCCTTTGAAAACCAAGGGTGGGTTGGATATCACGTTCAACTTCAACAACAGGCAACACCGGTGTCGTTTGTTCAAGAAAAGCTTTTAATTCGTGGCTTAACGCGACCATATCCACTGAGCAGGCTTCCAGTACCTCGCGCACTGACGGATTGCTCAGCAACGCCAGTAACAGATGCTCCACGGTCATAAACTCATGCCGACATTCTCTGGCTCTGGCAAAAGCCATATTCAGGCTAAGTTCAAGTTCTTGATTGAGCATAAGTATCTCCCCAATACATTGCCATTAATCAGGCTCTTTCCAGTGTACAAAGCAACGGATGCTCATTTTGTCTGGAATAATGATTTATCAGTGCAACTTTGGTTTCCGCTACCTCTGCAGTAAATACCCCACAAATTGCCCTGCCTTGATAGTGCACGTTCAGCATGATTTGTGTTGCACATTCAATATCATAAGAAAAGAATTTTTGCAGAACATCAATAACAAATTCCATCGGTGTATAATCATCGTTATTCAGTATAACTTTATACATAGACGGTAATCTTGGGATTTTGCGCTGTTTATCTTTAACGACAGGTTCAAAATCCTGCCTGTCCTGATGATTACCCATTGCTTATGCGCCTTACTTCTTTATATCAGAGAACAGTCTGTTCACCTTACTTTGTTAAGATTCGACTATGTTATCAAAATTTCTATTACTACTTTCAATTACGCTTATTCATCTTGATCAAAATTTGCAAAACCGACGGTCTGGTGATGAATAAACAGGCAAAAAAGCGGAATGTATTCATAGCAATACCACAGAGGATGCTCGATCCGTGCCGAAAACACATTGGTTCTTCGTAATAGCATTGTGCAAGAATGCCCAGTGAACATGTATAGCCTGCTTTTGACAAAATCTCACCGAGATTCAAGTAAGAGGGTGTTTTGTTCAAATGGATGAGATTCAATAATAGCAAACGGACTTCATGATGTCTCAATTCAACGACTCAAATTTTTTCTTTTCTCAGGCAACAGGCCTCTTGCAAAATGCGCTGCAAAGAAACGCAAGCATCACTGAGGAAGGGAAAGGGGCGGCGCAGGAGCTTGCATCATGGCAACGCATGGGTTCTTGCGCAGTCGCCTCTCGCAAGAAGCGATCTATTCATCCAGAATCGCTTTTAGATCCTGCTTTAATGATAACATCTGACGGTTGCACTTTTCCCGGTATTCAGCGTCCTCAATGAGCTGAGTGATGATATCGGAAAGCGTGCAGCTTTTGTGCTGCGCCAATGCGGCAAGGCGCTGCCAAACTAAAAATTCTAAATCGATGGATTTTTTACGCTGATGCTGGTGTTCAGAATTGAAATGGCGTTTACGCCGGGCCCGGATCGTCTGCTTAAGGCGATTTGTCAGCCCCATGTCCATGTGTGCGTTAATCCACTCCAGTACCTTTAGCGGTTCATTTTCCAGTTTAAGTAATTCATTAATGGCATCCTCGGCAGCGCTGGTTTCAATATGGCGTGTAATCTGCTCACCCTCGCGGTATTTTTTGACCAGATATACCCACTTCCACCCACTTTCAAGATTTTGCAATTGCTGATATTTCATTAATATTACTCAGTGACAGCGTAACTTTTTTTCAGTATAACCCGTTTAAATGTATTGCTAAAATTTTTTTGATTGTTTTTTATACAAAAAATCATTTTATATCACCGGATTAGTCACAAGTATGACTCTACATATATGCAGCCTGAGTTATTCTTGTATAATCGCCTTTTCCCGTTTAACGATTGTATCCAACTACTTTGACCAGTAAACGACTCAAATGGCGGTTTCTACTGCCTGATATTACGCCCTATGAGGCATTATTTGCCACGGCCACTGAATTAACACCCGTTACCTTTTCGGCAATACAACCCCGTCTGGAAAATGGATTGAGCCTTTTCTGCCATCCTCAATCAAAACAACGCATTATGCTAATTAAGGCCCAGGAATGCCATGATTACTTCGCCTTTATTACTCAGATAGTACAGACATTACACTCCGATCGGCCGAAGATAACGGGGGGTGATTATCTGATACAGGATGATGGCATCATCTGGCAACCCGCACTCCATGGTGATGAACGCTTTGCCGGGCAGACAACTTGCCTGTATCGGGAATGGGTCGAACCTGAACAGTTATTTGGTTGTGTACGATTATATAAAAATAAAATCACCTTGCAACCTGGCCTGGTACATCAGGCTAATGGCGGAGTCATCATTCTCCCTGTCAGAACATTACTGGCACAACCGTTCATGTGGTTACGTTTAAAGCAAATGGTCATGCATAAAACATTTGAATGGCTGTCGCCTGACGAAACCCACCCTTTACCGCTCTCAATCCCAGCCATGGCGCTCGATTTGCAATTAATTTTGGTCGGTGATCGGCTTAGTCTCAGTGATTTTCACCATCTGGAACCCGGGATAAAAGAACTGGCTATATACGGTGAATTTGAAACTGATCTGCCATTGATCGACGCCAGCAGCATGGTACTGTGGTGCAGTTACATTAACTTGTTGATTCAGCAACAGCAATTACCGCCATTATCTACCGATGCCTGGCCGGTACTGTTCAGGCACGCCATACGTTATAGCGGTGATCAAGGTTATTTACCCCTTTGTCCTCAATGGATAATCCAGCAATTATCAGAAGCAACACTTTATACCGATCACACCCAAAAGAACCTGATTACCGCCAATGTGCTTGAGGAAAAAGCAAATACCCGTGACTGGCGAGAACGTTATCTTGCAGAACGTATGCAAGATGAAATCGAATTTGGTCAGATATTCATTGCCACTGAAGGCATGGCAGTTGGTCAGGTTAATGCACTGTCTATACTGGAATATCCCGGACATCCACAAGCGTTTGGTGAACCAATACGCATTAGTTGTACCGTTCATCTTGGTGATGGTGAATTGGTTGATGTGGAGCGTAAAGCTGAGTTGGGTGGTAATATCCATGCCAAAGGCATGATGATTATGCAGGCATTTTTACTGTCTGAATTGCGACTGGAACAACCACAACCTTTTTCAGCCTCTGTTGTTTTTGAACAATCGTATGGTGAAATTGACGGTGACAGTGCATCACTGGCCGAGCTTTGTGCACTCATCAGTGCACTGTCACTGCAACCCGTCAATCAGCAAATTGCTGTCACGGGCTCAGTCGATCAGTTTGGCAATGTGCAAGCTGTCGGGGGTTTGAATGAAAAAATTGAAGGTTTCTTTGAAACCTGTCAGCGCCGTCATTTAACCGGTCAACAGGGTGTGATTCTGCCAGGCACCAATGTGCAACATCTCTGCCTTCATCAGAAGGTCGTTGACGCTGTTCAAAATAATCAATTCCACTTATGGACTGTTGACACTGTTGCACAAGCGTTACTGTTACTGACTGACATGCCTTGGTCTGATGCACAACAACCCTGTTTATTAAGTATCATTCAGGAACGCGTTACGCAAATCAATACACAGGACAAACGACGATTACCCTGGCTATTTCGCTGGCTGAACTGGTTTAATCAACGCTGACAGATTGAGCTCAGATTGTCGGTATGTACCGGTCATTTTTTCAATACATTAAGGCTTATTAAAAATATGGTAGAAAAACGTGGATCCTATACGAAAGCAGACCTTGAAGCTTCCGGGTATGGTAGGTTATTCGGTGCCAATGGACCCTCGTTACCCGCTGGTAATATGTTAATGATGGATCGCATTGTCATCATGACCCAAGACGGGGGCACCTATAATAAGGGGTATGTGGAAGCTGAGTTGGACATTAACCCCGACCTGTGGTTTTTTGATTGCCATTTTATTGATGATCCGGTAATGCCGGGCTGTCTTGGTCTTGATGCCATGTGGCAATTGGTTGGTTTTTACCTTGGTTGGATGGGTGGGGAAGGCAAAGGCCGTGCTTTGGGGGTCGGTGCAGTGAAATTTACCGGACAGGTGTTACCAACGTCAAAAAAAGTCGTCTACTGTATTCATTTCAAACGTATCATCAATCGGCATTTAGTGATGGGTGTCGCCGATGGTGAACTGTCAGTGGACGGTCAGAGGATATACACTGCTCATGATCTTAAAGTCGGTCTGTTTAAAGATACCAACAGTTTTTAACCGGACTGTTCTTAATAGAACAAAGAACAGGGTTATTACTGCAATCTTTATAACCTCTGTGACAGACTTGGCGGCAGGTTACTGGATAATTTCCGCTTATCCTGACAAACCCGGCTACAACAGCCATCGAACGCTATGGCACAACGCTGACACTGGATAAATAATTCATGGCAGCTATCATGCTGACAATTAGTATGTGAATCACTGGGATCACGGCATTGATGGCAAAAAGCGATAACATCATTAGAAATGCGTTCTCCCATACGTTCATCAAAGACAAAATTTTTACCAATAAATTTTACAGGTAACCCCTGCTCTCTTGCTGTACGTACGTATTCAATAATGCCTCCTGCGATATGGAAAACAGACTTAAACCCGTTATGCAATAGATAAGCACTGGCTTTTTCACAACGAATACCGCCAGTGCAATACATGACAATATTTTTTTGTTTTTCATGTTGCAGTATATCGACTACCTTCGATAGCTGTTCACGGAAGGTATCTGCAGGTATTTCAAGCGCATTTTTAAAATGTCCTACTTCATATTCGTAATGATTACGAATATCAACAAACAAAGTATCAGGATCATCAATCATCTGATTAACCTGCCTGGCATCCAGGTAATGACCAACATTAGCTGGGTTAAAGCTTGCATCCTGAATACCGTCAGCAACGATACGTTTACGCACCTTCATACGCAATACCCAAAAGGATTTACCATTATCCTCTAAGGCAACATTCAAACGTATATTTGCTAAGGCAGGATCAGCCGAAAAAAGTATCTTTTTGAACGCCTCATAATCATCGACCGACACACTGATCTGGGCATTGATGCCTTCTGTAGCGATATAAACTCGACCCAATACACCCAATCCCACCCACTGGCAGTAAAGTCTGTCACGCAATTCTTGAGGATCGCGCACACTAAAATATTTATAAAAAGAAAGGGTGGTACGCGGCGTGTTTTCAGCCAACATACGTGCCTTAAGTTCCCTATTAGAAATGCGATTATGCAATACTGACATACTGTACTTTCCTGTATTTCCTGGACCTGTTTGGGGTTTTGGTATCTCCAAACCACCCGCATCCTACTCTAAGGAGCACCGATATTGATATCGGCAATGGATTAAAGCAAAATACCATGATCATGGTAATAACGAACGGTTTTTTGACCTACCTTCTCGCCATCACTATGGCGATGGATTAGGATAAAAATGATGTTGTTACCCATCGATATTTTACTGTAATCCACGTTTTACGTAAAAATTTTTCTGACGTTATCACTTTTTTGAAACTGAAATATCATGATACAGGCACCGGCTTTTCATTTTATGCTACTTCATCCACGCTACTGGCTTACCTGGTTCGGTTTAGGCATTGTCTACCTGTTAGTGCTACTCCCCTATCCGATTATTTACAGGTTAGGTATCGCTAGCGGACGTTTTTCAATGCATTTTCTCAAGAAACGGGTGGGTATTGCACGACGTAATATTGAGCTCTGTTTCCCGGATATGCCAGCCGCTGAACGCGATCAACTGGTGGTTAAAAATTTTGAATCTGTGGGAATGGGATTATTTGAAACCGGTATGGCATGGTTCTGGCCAGATTGGCGAATAAAACGCTGGTTCAGTGTTTCTGGTTTTGAACATATCGAAAAAGCACAACAGCATGGACAAGGCATCCTACTGATTGGATTACATTTTTTGACACTGGAACTGGGTGCCCGTATTTTTGGCATCCATCATCCCGGTATTGGTGTGTATCGTCCTCATGACAATAAAGTGATGGATTGGATACAAATACGAGGACGCTTACGCTCCAATAAATCAATGCTAAATCGTAAAGATCTCAAAGGGATGATCCGTTGCCTGAAACAAGGTGAAATTATCTGGTACGCCCCCGATCATGATTACGGCCCTAAAAGTAGCGTCTTTGTACCGCTGTTTGCTGTTAAGGATGCCGCGACCACAACAGGGACTTACTTACTGATACGCATGGGCAAACCCGCAATAATCCCTTTTACCCCCAGCAGATTAGCGGACGCGCACGGTTATAACATCACCCTGAAGCCGGCTGTCGAAAACATCCCTCTGGACGATGAAATCACCGCCACTGCATTTATGAATACAGTGATAGAAAAAGAGATAGAACTTGCTATGGATCAATATATGTGGCTCCATCGTCGCTTCAAAACCAGGCCTGAAGGCACACCCTCACTGTATAATGAATCATCCATTAAAAAACGATAAATCCACGCATCATTTCAGCAGCAAAAAAACTTCCCGGTGCTATAAACCAAATGGAAATGTGAGCACCCTGGCCAATACGGGTGTTCTCACCGTAGTATTTTGCAAGAAGTTTAATGAATCACAGGGCTATTTTTGAGCATTAAAACACGTCCTGTGATACATTAATGCCCTCTTTTAATCCCTTAATGGTTCAACTGACTATGCTGCAATTTTCAGGCCGTGTGATTGAAACCGATGCTCAAGGTTATCTGAAAAATAGTGCTGACTGGCAGGAAAACATCGCATCCATATTAGCAGGGCAGGAAAACATCGCACTAACGCCAGCACACTGGGAAGTGGTGAAATTTACCAGAGAATTTTACCTTAAGTTTAATACGTCACCCGGCATGCGAATGTTAGTAAAAGCCATGGCGCAAACCTATGGTGAAGAAAAAGGCAACAGCCGTTACCTGTACCAGTTATTTCCTGAAGGCCCTGCCAGGCAGGTAACCAAAATCGCCGGATTACCAAAGCCGGTCAAATGCATTTAAATGAATGCTTACATGTTCATCTCATCGCACTCCACCACAACCCGAATCGTAATACGCTGCTGTACCATAATGATTTCTATATGGCTTCGTGGTACATTGCATTTTCTTTTTCATCCTCCGACAATGCTGTTCTTTTTGTCGCATTAGCACATCCAAATTATGACCGCAAGTTTGTTTCTCGCTAAAGGACGTGAAAAATCCTTACTCCGTCATCACCCATGGATATTTTCAGGTGCCATTCAACAGATTGAGTCTCAACCTGTTTCAGGAGAAACCGTTAATATTTTTGATAGTAAGGGACAATGGTTAGCTCGTGGAGCTTATTCATTACAATCACAAATACGCGCTCGAGTCTGGACATTTCAACAGACAGAAGCCGTTGATGTTACGTTTTTTGTGCGTCGCTTGCGTCGTGCTCAAAACTGGCGTGACTGGATAGCCAAACGCGATAAGCTGGACAGCTATCGCCTGATTGCCGGTGAATCCGATGGATTACCCGGAATTATTATCGACAGGTTTCAATATTATTTGGTAGTACAATTACTCTCTGCAGGTGCAGAATATCAGCGCATGACGTTGATCGCGGCACTGCAGCACTGTTATCCGAAGCATTCAATCTTCGATCGTTCTGATGTCCCGGTTCGCAAAAAAGAAGGCCTAGTGATGACCCAAGGGCTAGTCCTTGGAAATCTTCCCCCTGATTTATTAATAATTAATGAGCAGGGTATAAAATTTCTGGTCGATATTCAGAACGGGCATAAAACAGGGTTCTACTTTGATCAACGGGACAGCCGCCTTGCGGTACGCAATTATTATGCCCGTCATCGTCGTATATTAAACTGCTTCTCCTATACGGGTGCTTTTGCCGTATGTGCCTTGATAGGAGGTTGTAAACATGTCATTAACATTGATACTTCACAGGCAGCACTCAATATTGCGCAAAAAAATATTGAACTCAATCAGCTTGATATCAGCAAAACTGAATTTATCCGCGATGATGTATTTGGGCTGTTAAGAAAATACCGATCGTCAGGTGAAGAATTCGATATGATCATCATGGATCCGCCAAAACTCGCAGAAAATAAAGGCCAGTTGCCCAAAGCCTGTCGAGGTTATAAAGATATTAATATGCTTGCCTTGCAATTGTTACGTCCTGGTGGGATTTTACTGAGTTTTTCCTGTTCTGGCCTGATGTCTGTCGATTTATTTCAGAAAATCCTGGCGGATGCAGCTCTGGATGCCGGCCGTGATATACAATTTATAGAGCAGTTCCATCAAGCTGCTGACCATCCAGTTATCGCAACCCACCCTGAGGGGCTCTATTTAAAGGGATTTGCTTGTCGGGTAATATAAGATTAAGCCATACCTTTGCCCCGTATCTAAAGGTATTTTTGCCTGGTAACAGTACAACTATTCCGGAGGTTATTTATTATGGTTGTCAGCAAATTTGGTATCGGACAACAAATTCGCCATAAGCTGCTTGGATATTTGGGCGTGGTTATTGATATAGATCCTGAATACTCTCTTAAGCAACCTCAGGCTGATGAAATTGCTGCCAATGAGACATTACGCCTGGCTCCCTGGTATCACGTTGTGATGGAAGACGATAATGGGCAACCCGTTCATACCTATCTCGCTGAAGCACAATTAACCTCTGAACCTCCTAAAGCTCATCCGGAGCAACCTTCTCTGGATGAACTCGCTGAATCCATACGCCATCAACTTCAGGCACCCAGTTTACGGAATTAATCCTTATCTTATTAAACAATCTGGCTATACTTCCAGACTGTTGTGCACGGAACCTTATTAAAATTGCTGCGTTACAAGCACCTGTCAAAGCGGTTATCAAATTCCCAGCCACATTCCGCAATCAACTGAAATTGTTAGATAACCCACGCAATCATCACTATTCTGTGGTATTGTAATATCCCTTTTTCTGTTATTCTGCACCAATCCGTCATTAAAAATGACACATGAAACTGGGGATAATATGGCAATAAAAAGATTTATTTCAGGGACTGTTCTTTGCAACGCAATTATTTTACCCTTCTTTTTTTCTATGGCACACTCAACGTCTTTTCTGAAAATCGATCAAATGGTCGATAGTTTACGTTTACTCCCTCCACCACCGGCATATACCAGTGTGGATTTTCTCAGAGACAAAGCGGCATACGAAGAAGGGCGTAGCTTAATTAACACTGATAGATGGGAGCAAGCTATTCAAGATGCTGATTTATCAGAGTTAAATATAGGTAAGCCATTTTCTGAAGCATTAGGTGTAGAAATTTCCCTCAAAAATACACCGATAACCTATAACCTGTTAAAAAAAATAATAGGGGACAGTGGGCATCTGGCGACAAAGACCGCTAAAGAACATTACATGCGCATTCGCCCTTTTATGTTCTACAATACACATACGTGTACTCCAAACGATGAAGAAGGCTTGAGCAAAAATGGATCCTATCCCTCAGGTCACACAGCACTTGGTTGGTCTAGCGCGTTAATTCTTGCTGAAATGCGACCAGATAGGGCAGATAAAATTTTGAAACGGGGTTATGAGTTTGGCCAAAGCCGCGTTATTTGTGGAGTTCACTGGCAAAGTGACGTTGACGCAGGTCGAATTGTTGGCGCGGCTTCCGTGGCAAGGTTACATGCGGATCAAACATTTATTGCTGAACTTGAAAAAGCCAAAAAGGAAATCCATTCCAGAATCAAATAATTACCTTACCATTGCGCGCTTATGGCCATTCAACGCGCAGATTGCAGATGGATGGCACGGCTTGGTTAAGCATTTTTTAGTGCATCAAGCCAGCGTTCTGCATCTAATGCCGCCATACATCCGGTGCCGGCAGAAGTAATTGCCTGACGGTAGATATGATCCATGACATCACCTGCGGCAAACACGCCAGGTATTGAAGTTTGAGTCGCATTACCTTCACGGCCAGATTGCACTTTAATATAACCGTTTTCTAATTCTAGCTGACCGACAAAGATATCGGTGTTTGGGCGATGCCCAATGGCGATGAATACACCTGTCAGCGCCAGATATTCCGTTTTATCACTCAGCGTATCCGATAAAACAATGCCAGTCACTCCCGTTTTATCTCCTTGAATTTCATGTAGTACCCGATGGGTATGGAGCACAATATTACCGTTTTTTACCTTATTCATCAGGCGTTCAAACAGTATTTTTTCTGAACGGAATTTATCACGACGGTGGATTAAATGGACTTGATCAACAATGTTTGACAGATAGAGTGCTTCTTCAATAGCAGTATTACCACCCCCTACAACAGCCACTTTCTGATTACGATAGAAAAACCCATCACAAGTCGCACAGGCTGAAACCCCCTTACCTTTAAAGGCTTCCTCTGAAGGTAAGCCAAGATAACTAGCACGAGCACCCGTTGCAATGATCAGAGCATCACACTGATATTCTTCTCTTTCGCCAAACAGGCGAAAAGGCCTGCACGCGAGATCGACGCGCAGGATATGATCGAACAGCAGGGTTGTTTCGAATTTAGCTGCATGCTCATACATCCGTTCCATCAAAGCAGGGCCGGTCAATGGCCCCGGATCGCCTGGCCAGTTTTCCACTTCTGTGGTGGTGGTCAGTTGCCCTCCTTTTTCCATCCCTGTTATCAATATGGGTTTTAAATTAGCCCGTGCAGCATAAACAGCCGCTGTATAGCCTGCAGGCCCGGAACCCAAAATGATCAATTTACTCTGTTTTGCCATGCTCATTGAATACCTCGTTTCAGGCCGCGGGATATACCTGGTGATGGTGGAATAGACCAACAACCTAAAAATGATAATGATAAATTAAAGAGCCATAATGCATTTGTTATTTTTTTAACTATAAAAAATACTCTAAGAAAAAATAAGGTGATTCTATCAATTGTACTCGTAGGGTACAAGATTAAACACTCCCGCATTTTTAGGATATTCCCAGACAGGTTGAGAAACGCATGGCAAAACGCAGGTAACCTGGTTACACTCCTGTCTATTCATACAGCTTCAGCGTGGGAGGGTTGTTTGTTGCTGCCATTAAGGCTGGCCGCAAACATGAAGAGTCACTTGTTGGAAAATGAACATAAACAAGAAGATAATAAGATTATTTTGAAAAAATTCAGTCTCAGTTGGTGTTTGGCTGACATTGCTTTAATCATCGTACTTATATTGACCCTTTGGTTGATGGTGGCTCTGTTAAGTTTTAATCCCACAGATGCAGGCTGGTCTCAAACTGCCTGGCATGAGGTGGTGCATAATCTTACGGGTGTTGCGGGAGCATGGACGGCAGATATTTTATTTTCCACCTGGGGGGTTGTGGCTTATTCCCTTCCCGTTAGCATGATCCTGTTGTGTCATTCAATAGTGCGCCAATCAAACCATGAATATATAAACTGTTTTTCTCTTGCGTTAAAACTCACCGGATTGCTGGCATTGCTGTTCAGTTCATGTGTGCTTGCCGCATTACATGTTAATGATTTCTACTATTTTGCATCGGGTGGCATCATTGGCAGCCTGACGAGTCACATTATGCTGCACTGGTTTCAGGGTATAGAAATGACGCTGGTCATGTTAGCCATTTGGGCAGCGGGTTTTACGTTATTTACCGGCTGGTCGTGGTTATTGATTGCAGAAAAAACGGGTGAGCAGGTATCAGACCTGATCAGTATTATCCGACGTTATCTTAATCCACATCATGATATTAAAGATAACGATCACGATAACAGGATTGAAAATCCTCATGACACTACTGTGTGGATGCCACATTTAACTCATCGTCCGCATAAGGATGACGTCTTTTTTAATGACATACAGTTTGATGACGTGTTATTTTCCGCGCCGGCAATAACAGAAGTGGTATTGGATAAAGCCAGTGAACCGGTAACAGACACAATAGCAACCATAAATAAGCTGCAGGAAAACCTTCAATGCGATCCACCTTTCTGCATGACGGTGCCCGTTGTTACAACTACAGCGGTTGACACACAGCATGATCAACATGAAGACATAACAGTCAAGACTGATGAGCCGGTGTTGAGACCTGCAAATGCCATCATGGATATGGATACCCTCATTCATCCATTCCTGGTGCGCCATAATCAACCATTACAAAAGGTGACCACAGCCTTACCGGGGTTGGATCTGCTCGCTGTGCCACCCACAGAAATAAAACCACCAGACAAGGCCATTCTGGAAGAAACGGCGCGTTTGATCGAAACCAGACTTGCCGATTACCGGATAAAAGCGCGGGTAGTTGGCATGTACCCGGGGCCGGTGATTACACGTTTCGAACTGGATCTAGCCCCTGGAGTGAAAGCGGCACGCATCTCCAGTTTATCCCGTGATCTGGCTCGTTCTCTTTCTACCTCTGCGGTACTGGTTGTCGAAGTGATTCCCGGCAAACCTTGGGTAGGTCTTGAATTACCCAACAGGAACCGGCAAACCGTTTACCTGCGTGAAGTATTGGGTTGTGCCAAATTCCGTGATACCGTCTCGCCATTAGCCGTGGTATTGGGTAAAGATATTGCCGGGCAACCTGTCGTTGCTGATTTGGCACGCATGCCGCATTTGCTGGTGGCAGGGACAACCGGTTCCGGTAAGTCTGTTGGGATCAATGCCATGATTCTCAGCATGTTATATAAAGCGACACCCGATGACGTGCGTTTTATTATGATAGATCCAAAAATGCTCGAGCTATCCGTGTATGAAGGTATTCCCCATCTGTTAACTGAAGTGGTTACCGATATGAAAGAAGCAGCCAATGCATTGCGTTGGTGTGAGGCAGAAATGGAACGTCGTTATAAATTGCTGTCTGAATTAGGTGTGCGCAATCTGGCGAGTTATAACGATCGAATAACACAGGCGCAAATGATGGATTGCCCGATCCCGGATCCCTTCTGGAAACCCGCTGACAGCATGGCCGAAACACGACCCATGTTGGAAAAATTGCCCCTTATTGTGGTCATGGTGGATGAATTTGCCGATATGATGATGACGGTGGGTAAAAAAGTTGAGGAACTCATCGCACGTCTGGCACAAAAAGCCAGAGCGGCTGGCATTCATTTAATACTGGCCACCCAACGACCATCTGTTGATGTGATTACTGGTCTCATTAAAGCCAATATTCCAAGCCGTATTGCATTTACGGTATCCAGCAAAATAGATTCGCGTACCATTTTAGATCAAGGAGGCGCTGAATCCCTGCTTGGTATGGGAGACATGCTGTACATGGCACCGGGGGCTTCAATACCGATACGCATCCATGGTGCTTTTGTTCAGGATCATGAAGTGCATGCTGTCGTCAATGACTGGAGAGCACGTGGTAAACCGCACTATATTGATAGCATTCTGAATGGCAATATTGATGCGGGATCTGGTCTGGAAAATGACGAAGCGTTGGATCCCTTATTTGATCAGGCGGTTGCCTTTGTGCTGGAGAAGCGTCGTGCTTCTATTTCTGGTGTACAACGTCAGTTTCGTATCGGTTATAACCGTGCAGCCAGGATTATTGAACAAATGGAAATGCAGCAGATTGTCAGTGCACAAGGGCATAATGGTAACCGGGAAGTATTAGCACAATAATTAAGAAGCTGCAAAATGGGGTCATGGGGTTTACTGGTATGCCCGCCGGGCAATGCATGTCAATGATACCTGTTTATGTCAGGATAAAATCGGTAAATTTTTTAAAAATTAAAGGTGTTAAATGATGAAAAAACTGTGCATTGTCATCTGGCTGTTTTCCCTTTTTGCCCCTAAAGTTGTTTTTGCTGACGCAGGCAGGGAACTGCAAAATCGTTTGAACAAAGTGAATAGCTTTTATGCTGAATTTTCTCAAACAGTGATCAGCGCTGATAATACTCAAGTACAACAGGGTCAAGGCCAGTTATGGGTAAAACGCCCAAATTTGTTTAACTGGCATATGACCAGCCCGGATGAAAGTGTACTGATTTCTGACGGCAATACACTATGGTATTACAGTCCTTTTGTTGAACAGGTGACTGCCAGCTGGTTAAAAAATACAGCGACCAATACTCCCTTCATGCTGATTACACGCAATCATTCTGAGGACTGGAAACAGTACAATTTCAGCCAGCAAGGTAATGATTTTTCCTTAACACCAAAATTGACCGAAAGTTATTTAAGGCAATTTAAAATCACTGTCACACCAGAGGGTGTGATAAGCAGTTTTACTGTGGTCGAACAGGATGGTCAGCGCAGTGTTTACCAGCTCAAAGGCCAAAAAAATGGCCCAGTAGATGCCACTAAATTTACCTTTACTCCACCCAAGGGCGTAACCCTGGATGACCAGCGTCAGTGAGGCCGTGTGAGTAATCTGTCATTTGATTTTGCACAGCACGAATTCCAGCCACTGGCTACACGCATGCGGCCATTAACCCTGAATCAATACGCAGGTCAACAACATCTGTTAGCCCCGGGTAAACCCTTGTACAGGGCTATTGAGGCAGGTCAGCTACATTCGATGATTCTCTGGGGCCCACCGGGTAGCGGAAAAACAACGCTGGCCGAACTCATTGTGCGTTACGCCCGGGCTGAACTGGAAAGGGTGTCAGCAGTGACGGATGGCGTGAAGGAGATACGCCAGGCTATTGAGCGGGCACGTCAGAACAGCGATAGCGGGCGAAGAACCGTTTTATTTGTTGATGAAGTCCATCGTTTCAATAAGAGCCAACAAGATGCTTTCTTACCCTGGATGGAAGCAGGTACCATCACTTTTGTGGGTGCCACAACGGAAAATCCTTCCTTTGCCCTCAACAGTGCGTTACTTTCCAGAGCCCGAGTCTGGTTGTTAAAACCCCTGCAGGTAGACGACATTGAGAAGGTCATTGATCAGGCCTTGACAGACAGGACACGCGGTTATGGTGCAAAAAATCTCGCTCTGGCAGAAAATGTCAGACGGCTAATAGCAGAACTGGCAAATGGTGATGCCCGTCGGGCGCTCAACAGTCTGGAGATGATGATAGATACAGCAGAAATTGATGCTACGGGTACTCCTATTCTGACTTCAACATTACTGCAAGCAATCTCTGGCGCCTGCCGTGCACGTTTTGACAATAAAGGCGACCGTTATTATGATTTCATCTCGGCATTGCATAAATCTATCAGGGGTTCATGTCCGGATGCTGCACTTTACTGGTATGCCCGCATTATTACTGCAGGTGGTGATCCCCTGTATGTGGCCCGTCGCCTGCTAGCCATTGCGTCTGAAGATATTGGTAATGCGGATCCACGGGCAATGCAGGTGGCCATCGGGGCATGGGACTGTTTTACCCGCGTCGGGGCGGCAGAAGGCGAGCGAGCAATCGCACAGGCTATCGTCTATCTGGCCTGCGCACCCAAAAGCAATGCAGTATACCTCGCCTTTAACGCCGCTATCACAGATGCCCGTGAACGGGCGGATTATGACGTACCGGAACATTTACGTAATGTCACGAGCACATCCCTGCAAACCGGATACCGTTATGCCCATGATGAACCTGATGCCTATGCTGCAGGAGAGAACTATTTCCCGCCAGAAATGCGTGACAGCCATTATTACTCGCCCTCACCACGCGGTTTGGAAATTAAGCTCGGTGAAAAATTGGCCTGGCTGGTTGAACAAGATAAAAATAGCCTGATCAAACGCTACAGCTAGCATGATTATTGCGCTACGGTTAAACAGATTTTATTCATCAACAGATACAGGACTCACATGCTTGATCCCAATATACTGCGTACAGAACCAGATACCGTCGCCAACAAACTAGCGACCAGGGGTTTTATCCTTGACGTTGACAGGCTGCGTAAACTGGAAAAACAACGTAAAACTTTACAAACTGAAACTGAAACCCTGCAGGCAGAACGTAACAAACGTTCGAAATTGATTGGAACAGCAAAAGCGCATGATGAAGACATTGATTTCTTACGGGCTGACGTTAACAGCTTGTCTGAAAGACTGGAGGCAGCCAAAACAGCACTGACGCAGTTACAAAACGAAATGCGCGATCTGACACTGTCCATCCCTAACCTACCCGATGATTCCGTGCCCCATGGCAAAGATGAGCAGGATAACCGGGAAGTCAGTCGCTGGGGCGTACCACAGCAATATGACTTTGCCATTCGGGATCATGTTTTGCTGGGCGAAATGACCGGCGGGCTGGATTTTGCCTCTGGAGTGAAGTTGGCCGGTGCACGTTTTGTGGTGATGAAAGGTCAGGTGGCACGTCTGCATCGTGCCCTGACGCAGTTTATGCTGAATCTGCATACTGAAAAACACGGTTACCTGGAGGCATATCTGCCCTACCTGGTCAATCATGCCACGTTGTATGGCACCGGGCAGCTACCAAAATTTGCCGCCGATCTCTTTCACACAAAGCCACTGGAAGAAGCGTCTGACAGCAGTGCTTATGCGTTGATTCCTACCGCCGAAGTCCCGCTGACTAACCTGGTGCGCGACAGTATTGTGGAAGAAGCAGCACTACCACTGAAACTAACTGCACATACTCCCTGTTTTCGTTCAGAAGCCGGGGCCTATGGCCGCGATACACGTGGGCTGATCCGTATGCATCAGTTTGATAAAGTGGAATTGGTGCAGATTGTCCACCCTGAAAATTCAATGGCCGCCCTGGAAGAACTGACGGCCCATGCTGAGCAGGTACTGCAATTACTCAACCTGCCATACAGAAAGGTATTGCTCTGTACGGGTGATATGGGATTTGGTGCCTGCAAAACGTATGATCTGGAAGTCTGGCTGCCGACACAAAATACCTGGCGTGAGATTTCTTCCTGTTCCAATATGTGGGACTTCCAGGCCCGCCGCATGCAGGCACGTTACCGCAGCAAAACAGACAAAAAACTGCGTACGTTACATACCTTAAATGGCTCAGGTCTGGCAGTGGGGCGTACATTAGTGGCCGTCATGGAAAACTATCAACAAGCTGATGGCAGTATTCGGATCCCGGATGTTTTACGTCCATGGATGGGCGGAATTGATGCTATTGGAACAACATAAAGATATTCCATCTTAACGAAACTCATTTTCCTCTCTAACCATTAGATTAATGTATTAATATTATTTCTTCGATGGGGTAACCAGAGCAACAGACCCATCACGAGGGCAACGATAAACGTCTGACTGAAGGCGCATCCCGCGCCTCCACGGTACATTAAGGCTACCCAGTCCGGATTTGAAAAACCTGAGGTAACGCATTAGCCCGGTTACAAAACAGATCTTTTGCAACAGAATTATAACGACCAGCAACAGTTCATTCTGGCTCACCTGCGCTTGCTTTTTTACAGATAAGCAGGGTATGGCAGATACCAATACCGTCTGTCTGCTGTTCCACGATAAACCCAGCCTGTGCCAGGCAACGTAGAAAGTCTTGCGCACCATAAAAACGACTGTTGCCATTCGCCATGCAGGTAAAATACAAGGAAGCCGCATTGAGACTGAAGGCCCCGGCTTCATGAGGCTGTCTGTCCCAGAATAATTCCAGAATGCAGATTCTGGCGCTGGGTTTCATCACAGCAGCGATCTTTTTCAGGATACTGACAATCTGTACTTCACTGAAGCAATCAAGGAATTGGCTCATCCACCAGACGTCTGCTGCCCCGGGTAAAGGTATATCACTGAGTAAATCGATATCTTGAGTGTTAATGCGGTGTGCCATGCCATGACGGGCAATGTTTTCCACGGCAAGGGCAATTTGTTGCGGCAGATCGAGCACAGTCACCCGTACTTTTTCGTCATACTCGCAACAGCGTAAAGCCCATTTCCCGGTGTTGCCACCCAGATCATACAGGTGCCGGGGCCCCAGCGCGAATACCTGTGGGAGTACTGCATTAAAGGCGGCGTCAGAATAAAAGTGATCAAACGCAAACCAGCTGCGTTGCGCGGCTGCAGGTAGTTGACTCAGTGCTGGATACAGGGTTGGCCAGTCGCCAAAAACCTGTAACCCGGCGGGTTTACCCTGCTCCAGGGATTGTCTGAGGTAATACAGCGCCTGCCAGCAGACATGCTGTGTAAAGTCCATGTTGACTACCGTCATGGGATCATGCAGCAGAAAGTGCCCTATTTTACCCAAAATATAATGCTGGTCACGTCTGTAAAGGATACGTCCACTGAGCCCCATGTCAACCAGGACACCGGTCGCATAATCCCCCAATGCACAATGGCTGGCGATGGCTGCACGTGTTGCACCCTGTTTCCCTTTTTCATCAAGAAAAGCCAGGATGCCCAGATCGCGTAAATTAAGCGCTGCCTGAAACAGCATGGGAGCAAAGGCGATTTTTTGTGCTTCAGTAATGGCCGCCAGTGCACTAATGTCGTCTTTATCGTAACTGTCATTCACAATCGGCTACCCGGTAAAGATGATAACGCAGGGCAAACAAGGATATCATCGAGTTTTATCATAATGCGGCGATACTGGTTTTCCGCTCAGTAAGTTTCTGTCTGGCTTCCCTACAAGCCGTTAATTTTGTACGCTCTTTATTGACAACGGCTTCCGGAGCCTGTGCGATAAAACTGCTACACAGTTTACTTTCGATACGGTGAATATCAGCATCAATTTTCGCGATTTCCCGGCTCAATCGAGCCAATTCAGCGGTTTTATCGATCAATCCGGCCATAGGAATCAGTACTTCAGCATCTTCCAACAATCTGCTGACACACATCGGACTCTGAGCATCCGCACTGAGAAACGTGATGGCAGTCAAACGCGCCAGTGTCTGAAGGGTGGCCTGATTTTCCTGCACAAGGCGTATGATATTGCTGCTGGCACCACGCAATATCATTTCCAGAGGCTTTGTGGCTGAGATATTCATCTCTGCTCGCATGTTACGGATTACCACAACAATCTGCCGGATCCCATTAAGATCATCCAGTGCCTGTGCATCCACCAGACTGGCATCAAATTGCGGAAAAGGCTGCAACATAATGCTGTCACCGGTTACACCTTTCAGAGATTTAACACGCTGCCAGATAGTTTCGGTAATAAATGGAATGATCGGATGCGCCAGGCGTAATAGTGCTTCCAAAACCTGTATCAAGGTGTAACGGGTGCCACGCTGCTCGGCTGGTGAACCCTGACCAAGCACTATCTTGCTCAGCTCCAGGTACCAGTCACAGAATTGATTCCAGGTGAATTCATACAGAGCACTGGCAGCCAGATCAAAACGATAACTGTCTATGGCCGTGCGGTAAACCTGTACCGTTTGATTAAATTCGGCCAGGATCCAACGATCAGCCAATGACAGGATGTGTTCACTATCCTGCTGCCCACCATCCTGTTGTTCCGTATGCATTAAGATAAACCGGCTGGCGTTCCACAGTTTATT